>NZ_DATCRD010000341.1:0-18422 GCF_036569185.1 Chitinophaga sp. | reverse complement strand
GCCTGGGACGGTACGCCCTTTGATGAGTATTACAACAACCTGATAGGGGTTACCAAAACGGAGAAGGACCCGGTGCATAAAGTAGTGCTGCAGATTGATCCCAGGCATGCGCCATATGTGCTTACAAAGCCGCTGCATCATTCACAGGAAATATTAAAGGAAGATGAGGAAGGGACTATCGTGAGCATTGAGGTGATCCTGAACTTTGAACTGGAGCGGGAGATCCTGGGATTCGGGGAACATATGAAAGTGTTGTCCCCCAAATCCCTGGCTAAAAAAATTGCATTGCGACTGGCGAATGCGGTGCAGGGATATGAGTAACGGCGATGCCTGCACGCAGTTGTTTATTGAACGGCTGATGATGCAGCGGATACCGCTGAATACGCAGACGGCTGATGGCGCCGCCCGTTGCATAAAGGCAATTAATGGCCGTAAATGCAGGTATCATCACCCGCTTACCTTATGATAAATAATAGTATCGGATGCCAGTTGCTGTAAACGGTAACCACCCGTATCCAGCTTCAGCTTTGGCAACGCCTGTTGTAACTGCCGGAATGCAGCAGGCGTTACGCTGGCCTGGTACACATATAACTGTTGCAGCTTTTTATTTTGTTGCAGCGCTAATAATCCTTCGGAATTTACCGCCGTTCCGGCGAGATTAAGATAGCGCAGTTCCCTGCAGTTGCCCAGCTCTTTTATACCATTGCCTTTAATGGCAGTATTCCTCAGGTCCAGCCGGGTGAGCTTTTTCAGCTGGCCAAGCGCAGCAAATGCACTGTCGGTGATGGCGGTGCCGGAAAGATCCACCCAGATCAACTGTTCTTTCAGGGCCGTTAGCAGCCCCATATCGTGGTCGCTGAAACCTGCTGCATTAATGGCATCTACGGTGAGGTAGTTACTTCCGGTGCCTACCGGCATTACTTTTACGCCTTTTGCTTCCAGGGCGGCCATCTTCTGTGCACTGGGAGCGCCGGTGCTTTCTTCGGGCACAAATTCCTGTTTGTCCAGCGGATTAGCTGGTTGCATCCCATCCAGCACAGCAAGGATACGGGGTGTTTTTTCCAGTTCTTTTACTGTTTTCCCGGCAGGAGCGCCTTCGGCAATCCACCAGTGCAACAGTTCCAGTTCCTGCGGCGTTACGGAAGGTTTGCCCTTAGGCGGCATACGATGCTCGTCTTCTTCCGGCAGTAACAGGCGTTTGAATAACTCGCTTTCTTCCGGGATACTGTCTTTCAGCACAGGGCCATGCTCCCCGCCTTTACGGATAAGGGCAATGGATTCCAGCCGCAGGCCGCCTTTCAGTTTTTGTTCATTATGACAGCCATAGCAGCGGTTAGCCAGTACAGGCTGCACCAGGTCTTCATACAAGCGCGCATCGCCAATATTCGTATAGGCAGCGGCGTTAGCTACTGCTTTATTCGTGCCTGTTATCCGCTGCAAAGGCGCCGGCATCGCCTGGGTGAGGTAGTCGTCGCCATGGGTAAGACTACCACCGTAATGCCCCGCAGCGCTCAGCAGCAATATCATGAGCAGGGCCGCAGGCAGTTGCAGGCGGGGAAAGCGGTGCTTATATTTCTCCAGCAGGTATAGGCCGGTACTGATAACGGCCACGCCTATACCGAGATACTTATGTGTTTGCAGCAGTTTTTCTTCATAACCTCCATCCAGTGAAAGGAGGTAACCGGTGATACAACTGAGCATGGCCGACAGTGCTGCGGCCAATAGTACCGCAGGCAGGGCGCTTTGTACATGCCGCCATTTTTCCCTGCGTGCCAGCAGGGTGAGTATAAATGCAATAATTAAAATGCCGATAGGCAGATGTACCAGTAAGGGATGCGAACGCCCGATAAAAATACTCCAGCTGCCGCTGCTGATCAATAATCTCATGGTTTACTGTAACGTTGTTTTAGCTGGTTCATCATAAATACATTGATATCCCATTGGTCGGCCACCGGCTGACGTGTGTACGGCAGCGTAGGCAGGTAATCGGCCGGACCAAACTCGGTGAGGAAAGTGAGCGGTTTACCGGCAGCCTGGTGCCGCTGCACTACCTGATCCCACCAGCTGAAATGCGCTTTCACGGCATTGGCCCATTCCGGGGCGCGGGGATCGTTCACCTGTGGCCCTTCCGGGTGCCCGATGCGGGCGTGAATATGCCCGGCCCGGCCCAGGGCTTTGGCTATCGTGGCCTGCTGGTCCTGCAGCAGGGATTCGTGCACATTGCACCAGTGTGAGATATCAAGGGTCAGACGCAGGTCTGGCTTTGCGTCGATGAATTTACCGGCAATATGTGCGGCAAACAGCATACGGGAACGGTGTGTTTCATGGTACACCGGTATGCCCGACTGTTTGGAGATCCGGTAGGTCATATCTATCAGGGCACTGTTCTGTTCAAAGGAGAAATAGTCCCTTCCCGAGTGGCAGTTGATATATAACGGTTTGATCTTATGATGGCTGGTAGCCGCTTTCAGCATGGTTTCAAACTGCTGCGCATGTTTCGTATAGTCGCTGTCGTAGCCCGCGCACAAATATCCTGCTTCAAGCCCGTGTTGTTCCAGTGCGGTAAACAGTTCCTGTTGTGCGGCTGTTTCGTTGGGCCACCATATTTCGATTCCATCGTACCCGGCTTTTTTTGCCTGTGCGCAGAAGTCGTTGATACTGCCGGCATAGCCCCAGTTGGTGGCCAGTACAATAAGGCGGTATCCTTCTTTTGCGGTAAGCGGTGTTGCTGCTGCAAATACCGGCAGGGAAGGGATACATAATGCGGAACCAAGTATGGCTGATTGTTTGATAAAGTTTCTCCTGTTACTGTTCATGTAGGTTTAGCTTAGTATGGGTGTAATTACTTTTCCGCCAGTATCTGTAAGCCGGAATGGCCGGCCCTGGAACTGGTAGGTGAGCTTTTCGTGGTCAAAGCCCATCTGTTGCAGTATGGTGGCATGAATATCATTGATGGCTACTTTACCTTTTATAGCGGCATAGCCTATTTCGTCGGTTTCTCCGTAGGAAAATCCTTTTTTGATACCAGCGCCTGCCATCCACATGGTGAAGGCTTCCACGTGGTGATCGCGGCCCAGGAAAGGCATGTCTTTGCCGTCCCTGTTTTCCTGCATAGGCGTTCTGCCAAACTCACCGCCCCAGATCACCAGGGTTTCATCAAGCAGGCCGCGTTGTTTCAGGTCTTTCAGCAGGGCCGTAATGGGGCGGTCAATTTCCCGGCATTTGTTCCGGAAGCCATAGTCGATAGCCAGGTTTTCATCGGTACCATGGCTATCCCATCCCCAGTCGTACAGCTGTACAAAGCGTACGCCTTTTTCCACCAGTTTGCGCGCCAGCAGGCAGTTATTGGCGAAGGACTCCCTGCCTGGCTGCGTGCCATACATTTCATGGATATAATCCGGTTCGTTGTTGATGTTCATTACTTCCGGCACAGAGATCTGCATTTTATAAGCCAGCTCGTACTGGGAGATGCGTGATAATGTTTCCGGGTCGCCAAAAGTGGCGTATTCCTGTTTGTTGATTTCGTTGATAGCGTTGATGGACTCCTTGCGGAGGTCGCGGCTCATACCATCCGGATCGCTGAGGTAGAGCACGGGCTCTCCCTTGGTCCTGCATTGTACGCCCTGGTATACGGAGGGGAGGAAGCCGCTGCCCCATACGCTTTTACCGGCATCGGGCGTTTTACCGCCGGAGGTAAGCACTACAAAGCCGGGCAGGTTATCATTTTCAGATCCGAGGCCGTAGGTAACCCAGGAGCCGATGCTGGGACGCCCGAGCCTGGCGCTGCCGGTTTGCATGAGCAGCTGTGCGGGGCCGTGATTGAACTGGTCTGTTTGCACTGCTTTCAGGAAGCTCACCTCATCGGCCATGGTAGCGAAGTGCGGCAGGTGATCGGAGATCCATGCGCGGGACTCGCCATGTTGTGCAAAAACAGCCTGTGGCCCCAGCATTTTGGGAACGCCGCGGATGAAGGCAAACTTTTTCCCTTCCAGCAGGGAAGGCGGGCATAGCTGGTTATGTAATTTCTGGAGGGCTGGTTTATAGTCGAACAGTTCCAGCTGTGAAGGGGCGCCTGCCATGTGCAGGTATATCACGCTTTTGGCCCTTGCGGGGAACTGCGGTACTTTTGGCGCCATGGGATTTCCAGCCAGGTCCAGCAGGGTTTTGCCACTGCTGCCGCAGCTGGCGAGGAAAGAGCTGAACGCAGCAGCTCCCAGGCCTTTCACACAATCCATCAGAAAGTGGCGGCGGGTGAAGTACCGCAGCGTTTGATCATTTGCTTCCTTTATCAGTCGTGCATGCTTAGTCATACCGCATTAGGATTTAGTCAGGAATTCATCCAGGTTCATAATAGCGTTGGCTACCACGGTGAGTGCTGCCAGTTCCGCTTTTTGTGGCGTATTTTCTTTGTGCAGCAGCAGTTTGTCTGCATCGGCAGGCTTCTTCCGGTATTCTGCCAGCGCCTGTGTGTACAGTGTTTGCAGCACTTTCAGTTTATTATCGGGCAGTGGTTTATACATCGCCGCCTGGTAACCCCAACGGATACACGCTGCTGCATCATTACCGCCGTTTTTCAGCATATGCTTTGCCAGCGAGGCGGCCGTTTCCACGTACACAGGGTCGTTAAGCGTTACCAGCGCCTGGAGTGGCGTGTTGGTACGGATACGCCGTTGCAGGCATACTTCGCGGCTGCTGCCGTCGAAGGAGAGCATAGATGGGTATGGGCTGGTACGTTTCTGGTAAACATATACCGCCCGGCGGTACTGGTTACCATCATCGGCGGTTTTCCACGTAGCGCCGCTCCACACGGTTTGCCAGATATTGTCGGGCTGGTAGGGCATAATGCTTGGGCCGTGCAACTGGCGGTTCAGCAGGCCGCTTACGGTGAGGGCCTGGTCTCTTACTTCTTCGGCCGTAAGCCTGAAATGCGGTCCCCTGGCCAGTAAGCGGTTAGCCGGGTCTTTTTCCTGCAGTTCGGGAGTGCTGGAAGAAGTTTGCTTATAGGCGGCAGACAATACTATTTCGCGCAGCAGTGGTTTTACATGCCACTTGTATTTGTGCATAAACTGGTAAGCGAGATAATCGAGCAGTTCGGGATGCGACGGTGTGAAACCCTGTGTACCGAAATCTTCTATGGTTTCCACGATACCGGTACCAAACACCTGTTCCCATAATCGGTTCACCATTACGCGGGCGGTGAGCGGGTTTTTGGTATCGGTGAGCCACATGGCAAAACCGAGGCGGTTGCGCGGCGCATTTACCGGGAAGGGGTTCAGGGAATGCGGTACATCCGGTGTTACCGCCTTGCCTTTCACCATCCAGTTGCCCCGTTCAAAGATGTTGGTGGTGCGGGCCATTACCGGTGGGTTTTCAATCATCACAGGTACATCGTCGGGGTTTTGATTAATGAGTGATAACCAGGTATTGTTGATCTTATCATAACCAGGTTTTCCTTTACCGGGAATATCGTCCAGGTAGGCAAACCATTCCACGCTGCACACCGCGTCTGCGGGGTTGAGGGAAGGATTGCGGAAAATCAGGTAGATGTCGTGCGTACCGGTGATGGGCGGTAGTGGCATGCTGATAGCAAGGCGGCCATTGGTAGGCGCCAGGTTATGTTTGATGATGGTGCGGCCGTTCAGGCTATCGAGGCGGAATTCTACCGAGCCGCCTTTGCTGCCGGTCCAGTAGTTCATAAGCAGTTGTGTTTTGCCTTCCATGTTCTGTTGCGGAAGACGGCAGCTGCCATTGTTCCTGATGCCCATATATTTTGTATCCAGCAGGGCGCCGTTGATATAATTATCCGCTACATGCGCGTGTACTTTGGGCTCCAGTACTTTCAGGAATTCCTGTACCTCTTTTACCTGTTGGGTGTTGCCATTTTGCGCCACCCAATCGCTTACCTGTTTTACTTCGGCCATACTAACGCTGTCGTACAAACGAAGCTTAGGATGTTCCATATGGGTATCTTCATCGCGGGTATTATTGAGGAAGGCCATCAGTTTATAATAGTCCTCAAAGCGGAAGGGATCATAAGGATGGCTGTGGCATTGCACGCAGGCGATGGTAACGCCCTGGAACACGTCCATGGTGGTGCTTACGCGGTCCATTACGGCAGCGGTGCGGAACTCTTCGTCCTGTGTACCGCCTTCGTCGTTGGTCATGGTATTGCGGTTAAATGCCGTGGCAATGAGCTGGTCGCGGGTAGGATCCGGCAGCAGATCGCCTGCGAGTTGTTCAATGGTGAAGGTATCGTACGGCATATCATTATTAAATGCGTCGATCACCCAATCACGGTAGCGCCATATTCTCCGGCTATCGTCCCTTTCGTATCCTTTGGTATCGGAATAGCGGGCCAGGTCCAGCCACATGGCGGCCCAGCGTTCACCGTAGTGGGGCGACTGAAGGAGGTTGTCCACTATCTTTTCATATGCTTTCGGATCGTTGTCTGCGGCGAACTGTTTTGCCATTTCAGGGGTGGGTGGCAGGCCGGTGAGATCCAGGCTTACCCGGCGGAGCAGGGTCATTTTATCTGCTTCCGGGGAAGGCTTCAGTCCCTCTTCTTTTAGTTTTGCCTGTATGAAGTGGTCTATTTCATTGCCATTGGGAACATCGATATCAGGTACCGGGATATTTTTGGGAGATACATACGCCCAGTGTTCTCCCCATTCTGCGCCCTGTTTCACCCAGCGGGTGAGTATATCTATTTCCGCATGGGTAAGCGGTTCGCCTTTCTGCGGCATCCGTTCTTTAGGATCCTTACAGGTAAGGCGGCGTATGAATTCACTTTTTTCCGGGTGACCGGGAATAATGGCGGGTTTGCCGGATTTGGTTACGCCCAGGGCTTCTTCCCTGAACAGTACACTGAATCCGCCGCTTTGCTTCACCCCACCGTGGCAGCTGATACAATGCTTGTTCAGCACTGGTTTTACTTCGGTACTGAAGTCTACTTTCTTATCAGCGCTGCAGGCAGCAAAGAGCAAACCTGCTCCCGCTGCCAGGGTGAGGCTCACTGTAATCCTCAACGTGGAGAAATGGTTCATTGTTTTTCATTGACGTTTGTAAAAATAAGCCGGCGGCAGGGAAAGGGGGCTAGATGATATGCTGATTATGATGGACTATCTTACGGTTAGGATTTCCTTTCCCTGTATTGATTGGGCGATACGCCCATGACCCTGCTGAACATCCTGGAAAAGTAATAGGGATCTTCCATGCCAAGCTGGCCGGCTATTTCCTTGATGCGTAACTGTGTGAAAAGCAGGTACTGGCAAGCCTTCTGGACTTTCAGCTGGTTAAAGTATTCGATGGGAGAGAAGCCGGTATTGTTTTTAAAAAGATAAGAGAAATGTGATTGGGAGAGATTTACCGCCTGGGCCATTTGCTGCAGGGTAAGCATCTGGTCGAGGTGATTATTCATATAATCGATGCACTGATCAATGGCGTCGTTTTGCCGGAACGCCTTTCCCTGCTGGGTAAGGTCGGGGTAAATACAGGAAGAGAGGAAGGACCAGAAGTTCATATTGGACCATACCAGGTTTTCTTCCCTGTAGCCTTTTTGCAGCTGCTGGTAGATGCGCTCGAACTGGTGCAGCCTGTCGGGTGAATGAGGAAGATATACTTTGTTTCCTTTCCATTCCCTGATAGCGGTTTGCACAATACCGTCTGCACTGGAGCCCTGGAAATGCGCCCAGTAGATGGTCCAGGGATCCTTTTCATCGGCGCTGTATTCATGCGCGCATTTCCTGGGCAGCAGGAAGCAGTCGCCCGCCTGGATAGTATGCACTTCTTTTTTCAATATGATGCTACCCTTGCCTTCCAGGCAATAGATGATAATATGTTGATCCGCTCCCTGCGCTCTTTTCCGGTGATGGAACAGCGCTTTCGGGTAATACCCTATGTCCGTGATATACAGCGGCATAAGCGCAGGGTCCCGGGCGCACTTCCTGTTCAGGATATTACGTGGAATAACGATCATCCGTTGGCCCTGAAAGCCTTCTTTCTTCTTGATCATAACGCAGCCGCTTTTCTTCCCAAAGTAAGAAAATCCATGCGAATTTTGTCTGACTCAGGATTAAACTGATTTCGCTGATTACACTGATTTTATCTGGGAGTTTGAAAATAGTTTGGGAGATAGAAGTAATGCTGTTCGCTTTTATCTCCCTTAATTATTAAATAAAATCAGTGTAATCAGCGAAATCAGTTTAATCCTGAGTCAGACAAACTCCGCGTTATTCCACGATTTCCACGCCCAGCCCATCGAGCAGCGCCAGCGCGTCGGGCAAACTGAATTTTGCTTTTCTTACTTTATTGCTTTGTACATCAATAGCGTATCGCTGGGCGCCGGTGAAATTGGCCTGGGTAAGATCTGTGTCCGCGAAGCGCGCGCCTGCAAGATCAGTACCGCGGAAGTCGGCCAGTGAAAGGTTGCAGCCGGAGAAATCAGCTTCATCTGCCTGGCAGTGGAGGAAGACTCCTTTTTTCAGGTTCTGGCCGGAGAAACTGCAGTAGCTGATGCGGCTGTGGTGGAACTCAACCGTGAGCGGGTTACGGGCATTATGCCAGGCAATGCCAATGGCTTTGGTGTATTGCAGCACTACGCGGCTGAAGGAGGTTTTTTTGAATTGTATCAGGGAAAGATCGCATTCTTCGAAAGTGCATTTCTCAAAAGTGCATTCTTCAAAGATGGATTCCTTCAGGCTGCATTTATAAAAATGGCAATCATAAAACTCCCTGCCGGAGATGGTTTTGCCTTCCCAGGTAACGTTTTCAAACCTTTTGTGCTCATATGAAATTTCCTGATCGTAGTCGGCCACTGTTAAAAAAATTAGTGTATAAAGATAAGGATTAACCAACGCAGTTGCCACGGTGTGCATTGTAAAAATATCATTTTTGTGGGTTGAATCGCTAAATACTGAATATCTTTACGGTGCTTCCGGCGTGTTGACATGGAGAACCGATCAAACAGCATACAACGAAAAATTATTCATATTGATATGGATGCGTTTTACGCATCCGTAGAGCAGCGCGATAACCCGGTTTACCGCGGCAAAGCTATTGCTGTGGGCGGTTCGCCGGAAGGCAGGGGAGGAGTGGTAGCCACAGCCAGCTATGAAGCGCGTAAGTTTGGTGTGCGCTCCGCCATGCCTTCCAAAAGAGCGTTGCAGTTATGCCCGGAGCTTATTTTTATCCGGCCCCGTTTTGATGCGTATAAAGAGGTGTCCAGGCGTATCCGTGAAATATTTTCCCGTTATACGGACCTGATAGAGCCATTGTCGCTCGATGAAGCCTACCTCGATGTAACACAGGACAAGCTGAATATTGGTTCTGCCATTGAGATTGCCGGGCAGATCAAGCAGGCCATCAGGGATGAGTTACAGCTTACGGCATCTGCGGGTGTGTCTGTAAATAAGTTTGTGGCAAAAATTGCGTCGGACCTCAATAAGCCGGATGGGCTTACGTTTATCGGGCCATCGTCTATTGAGTCGTTTATGGAAACGCTGCCGGTAGAGAAATTCCATGGCGTAGGAAAAGTTACGGCCGATAAAATGAAAAGGATGGGGCTTTTTACCGGGGCAGACCTGAAGAAGTTATCCGAACAGGATCTGAAAACCCATTTTGGCAAGGTAGGCAGTTTCTATTACCGGATTGTAAGAGGGATAGATGAGCGGGAAGTGCAACCGCACAGGGAAACCAAATCGCTTGGCGCAGAAGATACCTTCCCATACGATTTAACCGCGGTTGCTGATATGGAAGCGGAGCTGGAAAAGATCGGGAAAACGGTATACGACCGGTTGCAGCGCTACCAGTTGAAAGGCCGTACGGTTACCCTGAAAATAAAGTACAGTGATTTTAAGCAGATCACCAGGAACCATTCCTTCCCGTTTCCCGTAGGCGATTATGATATCATTGTAGACACGGCAAAGCAGTTGCTGGCGACTACCTACCCGGAAGATAAGCGGATCCGCCTGTTAGGCATTACCCTTTCTAATTTTAATGATGCGCCGTTGAACCAGGAGAAGTTACCTCCATCGGGGCAGTTGTCGTTATTCAATTTTGACGAATAGCGGTACTTTTTTGCCATACAGGCAAAGCTTTCCTGTTACGCAGTACAAGCTGCAGCAGCTCCGGTAAGATCCTTACTGATAAATACGTGGAGTAGTGTAGTATATACTGAAGAAGATGTGACAGGTTTTCCGGTGATGTTGTTATTTTATGCGGGAGAAGATAAGTTGCCGCAGGAATAACAATGTTTACATGACCAGGTTATTACGCCAGAATTCAGGTACGTCTATTTCTGTTTCAATTTCTTCGCTTCGTTCCTGCATAAGGTCCAGCAGGTTTTTGTGAAGCTCGGGATGTTCTTCCCAGAAAGCAGCAGGAACGTCGAGTACAGCTTTCAGCAGGTCGCCGGGATACATACCGGCAGTTACCAGTACATCATGTTGTAATATCTCCAGTGCTAAAGGAACCAGGTAAGAAGGATTAAATGATTGTCCGATTAAGACGCGCAATTCGCTTGCGGCTAATTTTACTACTGGTACTTTAACTAAGGCAAGACATTTCTGAACTATTCCCGAATCCTTATCTGTGGCCGTTCCCCAACTCTTATTCTCCAACTGCTCCAAAGATTTATATCTCCAGATATCTTTCTTATTCATAAAAAATGTGTCTCTCTTTTCGTGCTAATAAAATAGTTATTTATGAAGATGATTTCAACGCGCAATTTTTTCTTTTGATGGTGATCATCTGTCAGAACCTGCGGAGTATTGCAGGTGTTGCGGTAGCCAGCCAGCGCCGGCGGTTGTAAGAAACCAGGATCAACAGGGTATAAATATAATCAATATTGTTGATGGTAAAAGAAAATTTTCCACCTTTAACATTTTATGTGGAAAAACTGCATTAAAAATCCCCTGGCAACCGCCAGGGGTATTTTCGTATAATATATCCCGTTATTTACGCGGCTCCCTGGTATTTGGGCAGTACCAGCAATTTCACGATGCTGTGCGCTGCGCCGGATAATCCCAGGGCAATAAGGATCAGCAGGGCTGCTTTACCAGGGGTATTAAACACATCGATCACACCGGAAACGCCTTTTCCCGCAAAAAGGATGGCAATAAGACAGGCAAGCCCTCCCGTAATCCACAGGGTAATATGCGACCACAGGTATTTTTGTTTCTGAAATCCCTTTTTCCCGAAGGAGGTAAAGAGGAGATAAACGTGGGCCAGGAAGAAGAGGGTAGCTAATACAGTAAGTGTTGTGAGCATTATGGTTAATTTAGGTATTGGAAAATATCAGTTGTTCTAAAATATGGAATTATTTTCACATGTACAAGTCATGATGTTGCTTCAGCAGGATTAAGGGCAATTATGCAGCATCGCCGGCATTGGCGCGGACGCTGGAAATATGTTCTGCTATCAGGTGTAGCCGGTAGTAATATTTTTCAAAAATATCGTCGTACATGCGGTGCCTGTTTTCCAGGAAAGCATTCAGCGCTTCATAGATGAACTCTTCAAAAGTGTGGTGCTCACTCACTTTGATCACGCATTCAAATACAGGTTCCATGCTGGTGGCAAATTTTGTTCTTACCTCGATATCAGCCATACAGGTGATCATATCCTTATACAGGTGCGGCGCTTTGGCGAAGGGCACATAATGGATAGCGGTAAACCCGTCTTCATCATATACATACTTATCTACTTCTTCCGATAATAAAAACTGTACTACTTCCCGGTTATTATTATGCCTGGTTGCCAGTAGCAGCGGCGTATCCATGCTGGCCAGTACAAAGTTGAAATGGATGTTGTGCTCAATGAGGATCAGCAGCATATCGGTGATAGCCGCCAGCCGGTGATGCTTAAAAATATAGGCGATGGCAAAAAGATAATCTGCATTGTCAATATAAAGCGGTACGCCTTTATTTAGCAGGTATTGTACTGCCTGCGGTTTGTTGGCGCCTACTGCACAGAAAATAATCGGGATAATATCCTCTTTCTTATAATGCATATCCGCTCCGCCTTCTTCGACCAGCAGTTCTGCCGCTTCGAAAAATATCTCCTGGTATTCCAGTAAATCGCATAGTAGTTGTGACCGCTTCTCCCGTGTAAAGAACGGGAGATTATAGCCGAGCAGGGTGATAATTTCATCTGGCTCCTGACTGCTTCTCAGCTTGCGTTTCAGGTCGTACAGCGAAATTTTTTGCATAGAGTTTTCATAGTGTGATAATAGCCGGTGGGAGAGAACTATTCCATAGGATGAAAACGCGTTTGCAATGATAATAAAATATTATCGAAAAATACTATTTGTTTTCCTGGTGTATCCAAAGCTCCTGGAAGGCAGCGCTGTTGGCACGCAGGTAATGAAAGGTACCTTCGGACACAATACGGCCCTGGTCCAGTACGTAGATATAATCGAACTGCGGCAGCAGGTGCAGCCTGTGCATGGCGGAAATGATGGCTTTATCGGAAAACGCCCGGAACATTTTTTCGTAGATCATGGCTTCTGTTTTAGGGTCCACACTGCTGGTAGGTTCATCCAGAAGGATCACCTGGCTGTTGCGTGCCGCCAGGATACCACGGGCCAGGGCGAGGCGTTGTTTTTGTCCGCCGGAAAGGTTCACGCCTTTTTCCCGGATATCGGATGCCAGTCCCTGCGGCAGCATTTCCACTACTTCTGAAAAATGGGCGCTGCTGCAAACCCCCATGATCTCTTCGGGTTGAAAGGGTAGTCCGAGGGTAATATTGTATTCGATGGTGTTCTCAAAGATCTCGGGTTCCTGTGGGAACAGGGTAACGCTTTCATTAACGGTAGCTAACGGTAACGCCTCACCGTTAACCAGTATGGTGACGCCGGGTTCGGGCTCATACAGGCCGCGTAAAATGGCCAGCAGCGTGCTTTTTCCGCTGCCGCTTTCCCCAATAAGGGCGATCTTTTTCCCCTTTTCGATCAGCAGGTGAAGGTCGTGCAGGCGTTGTGGACCTGCATTGTCTTCATAAGTGGCAGTGTGGGAGAAGTTCAGGGCGCTGATGCTGATGCGGTTCCAGCCGGCCGGCAGTTCCGGCGCAGCATCTGCGCGGTGGTGCTGCGTATAGGCTTCACTGATATTCCCGGCGGTATCTACGGCGGTATTGTATTGCACCACATCGGTATATTGCCAGGCTACGTCCTGGAATACGCTGGTGAACTGGTTTACATAACCCAGGAGGGTAACCAGCCCTGCTACATAGAACATTTCGCCGGGTACCCAATGCTGAAAAACATACCCCACGGCTATTACGCAGTATATCAGTGAGATCATCATTTCGGCCACAAACCATTTCCATTCGTTGATCACCGTGTTTTTCCTGAATGGCTTCAGGATACGTTGCACCTTTGCGAGCAGGCCGTTTTCCATGCTTTTCTCCAGGCGGAGGGTGATCACGGTCATGATATTGGAAAGACTATCAAACAACGTAGCCGATACTACATGCTCTCCTTCATTGATTTCATTGAGGGTGCGGATAAAGGGGCGGTCGAACCGCAGCACGATCCAGATACACAGCACGCCCAGCGCAATACCAATACTTCCGTACAACGGGGAGAAATACAGCATGGCGATCATGGAAAACAGCAATTTACAGATAGCGTGGAGGTACATAAAGCCCCGTTCAAAAAATTCCTTCAGGGCCTCATATGCTTTGCGTATGCGGTTAATCACTGAACCGCTGTGGTTATCCTGGTGCCATTTCACGGGGAGATGCAGGGCCTGGTGGTAACGTTCCTGGAGGAAGTTCCGGCTCAGGTTAAAGGCCAGCTGCCGTTCCATAATACGGGCCGGCCCGTGAAAGCACCATTCCAGGAGTTTAAGCCCAAAATAGGTACCGGCAAAGATCATGGTGTAACGGGGCAGGTTGGGGCTATCGCGCTGAATACTCCCTATGAACCAGCCGAACAATACGGGGTTCAGGGAAAAAACAACATTGGCCATCAGGAACAGGAAATAGACGAGCAGGTATTTCTTACGCTCTTTCCGGGCATATTTCCAGGCTGTTTTCAGTAACGAGATATATGGATTGGGCATGTTTCCGGGTTTATCATCGATCCTTAAAAGTAATATTTTAACAGCAATTTGTGTTCTCCCGGCGGTGAACAAAACGTGGTCCTGGCTGTTATGGTACGATATTAGCATTCCGTCTTACGTAAAAACTTACCATATGAAAAAGTTCTTTGTATTAAAAACAACGATGCTCCTCTTATTGGGCGCTGTTATCTCTGCCAGCCTTTTTGCGCAGGGAACAAAAGCGCAGCAAAAAGCGGATAAAATAGCCAGGATCAAATCCCTGATAGAAGCGCAGAATTATGTTTTTGTAGCGCAGAATGCACTCCCCATGAGTGGCCGCATGCGTAATCTTACATCGGAATACAACGTGATTGTGGGGGCAGACTCTGTGATAAGTTACCTGCCGTATTTTGGCCGTGCTTACACCTCTGCGGATTATGGCGCTACAAAATCGCCGCTGGATTTCAAAACCAAATCCTTCGATTACAATGTTACACCAGGTAAAAAAGATGGCTGGAATATCACTATTAAACCAAAAGATCACAGATCGGTACAGTCGTTTAATTTAAGCGTGTCCAGCGAGGGATATGCTTCCCTCCAGGTAACCAGCAGCGACCGGTCGCCCATCAGTTTTAACGGTTATGTAACAGAGCGCAAAGTCAAAAAGAAATAAGAGCGGTTTTTGTCTGACTCAGGATTAAACTGATTTTACTGATTACCTGGATTTTGTTTTTTAGATTTAATAAATATTAAGGGAGATATGAAGCAGCTATATATTGCTCATATCTCCCTTAATTATTTTATCAAAAAAACTCAGGAGAATCAGTAAAATCAGTTTAATCCTGAGTCAGACAAAATCCGCGTACCTTCGCCATGTAAAAATTTTTGCAAATGAATAATCCTACAAAGATCACAACGCTGTTCCTGGACATAGGCGGTGTATTATTAACCAATGGATGGGACAGGGCCGCGCGCAAGCAGGCTATCCAGACTTTCGGCCTGGATGCCCTGGAAACGGAAGAACGGCATCACCTCACTTTTGATACCTATGAGGAAGGTAAACTTACGCTGGATGAATACCTGAACCGTGTAGTATTTTATGAAGAGAGATCCTTCAGCCGGAAGGATTTCCGTGATTTTATGTATGCCCAATCGGCGCCATACCCCGAGATGCTGGAACTGATCCCTAAACTGAAAGAAAAATACAAACTGAAAATTGCGATCGTAAATAATGAAGGCCGGGAGCTGAATGAGCATCGTATTCATCATTTTAATATCAGCAGGTTTGTTGACTTTTATATTTCCTCCTGCTTTGTACATTTCCGTAAACCGGATGCAGATATTTATAAAATAGCACTGGATATTGCACAGGTAAAGCCTGCCGAAGTAGTGTATGTGGAAGACCGTTCCATGTTCATTGACGTAGCGGTTGGACTAGGCATCAATGGCGTTTGCCATACCGACTATGAAAGCACGCTGAAGAAACTGGCTGCTTTCGGGTTGGAGCTGTAGAAGCGGATTTTGTCGCGGATTTTGTCTGACTCACTGATTATAATGATTTTGCTGATTACCTTGATTTTTTACTTTTTGAATTTATATTTAGGGGAGATGAGAGCAGGTATATCCGCTTTCATCTCTCCTAATTTTTTTTCAAAAATAAAATCCCAAAAGTATAATTACTATAATCTTGAATAAGACAAAAATCCGCTTCAGGTAAAAAAGCTTCTACCTCCTCAAATTATTCCAAACCCCCAAAATTAAATCAGTGTAATCAGCGAAATTATCATAATCAGCGAGTCAGACAAAATCCGCTTCCATCTCCTCAAATTATTTCCAAACCCCAAATAAAATCAGTGTAATCAGCGAAATCATCATAATCCTGAGTCAGACAAAATCCGCTTTCATCTCCTCAAATTATTTCCAAACCCCAAATAAAATCAGTGTAATCAGCGAAATCATCATAATCAGCGAGTCAGACAAAATCCGCTTTCATCTCCTCAAATTATTTCCAAACCTCCAAAATAGACTCAGTGTAATCAGCAAAATCATCATAATCCTGAGTCAGACAAAATCCGCCTATCGCCGAAGGCGATTTTTTACCGCTGATGTAATTTTTTTCCCCCGCACACCACTTTGTTACAATTAATTTCTATTTTGGCACCCGTGATTCAAATTTAGCACAGTCCCACGTTTAGCGATAGTTGAGAATTTAAATTTCATTAACAATTGGGAAATACCTGTACGAAAAAATTGTTGTATCACCTGAAACGCTAAAAGCATTTAGCAATCAATGTAAACTTTTTAAAAAAAATCCAGATCTATGCTTAGATGGAACAGGTTCCGTCCAAAGTTGACACAGTTACGTGCGTACGACCGGAGAACTTTGGTATTGATTTTAAGTATTGGCAGTTGTCAACAGATGATGGCACAAAACAAATTGCCATTAACAGATTTATCTGCATTCCAGCAGCCTGCAGCCAACTGGCGTATAGCCGGCGGGGTTAAAGCAGACCTGCAACAGAACAACCTGCTGCAAACAACTGCAGGTACAGGCATCCTGGTAAACCTGCCAGAAAAAAATGTACATGGAAAAGACCTTTTCAGTACACTGGAACATGGTGACCTGGACCTTGAATTGGATTATATGATGTCTAAAGGTTCTAATTCAGGTATTTACTTACAGGGAAGGTATGAAATCCAGTTGCTCGACAGCTGGGGCACTTCAGCTCCCCGCGCATCGGACAACGGAGGTATCTATGAACGCTGGAACGACAGTAAGCCGGAAGGACAGCAAGGCTACGATGGCCATGCTCCCCGTCAGAATGTGAGCCGCGCTCCCGGTTTATGGCAGCACATGAAAATTTCCTTCCAGGCCCCCCGCTTCGATGCCGCCGGCAATAAAACCGCCGATGCCGTTATCCTGAAGCTGGAACTGAACGGCGTAACCATCCAGGAAAATGTAGTGCTTTCCGGGCCTACCCGTGGCGCCATGCAAAATAATGAAGTGCCCTCTGGCCCGCTCCGTATCCAGGGCGATCACGGCACCGTGGCCTTCAGGAACATTGTGATCAATAATTTCAGCGCTCCCAAACCAACACTGGAAGACGTAAAATATAGTGTGTACAAAGGAAATTTTGATAAAGCTCCCGACTTTGCTACCCTGAAACCCGCCGTTACAGGAACCTCCCCGCTGCTTACCTCCAACATTGCAGGTTTGCCGGACAATGAGTTCCTGGTGCGCTACACGGCTACACTGGCCGTTAAAGCAGCCGGTAAATATCATTTCAACCTCCATACCTCCGGCGGCGGAGGACTACTGAAGATAAACAACCAGCAGGTGATCACCGCACAGGGCTGGGATGGCCGTGGCAGCATTGACCTGCAGCCGGGCAACTATCCCGTGGAAGTGCTGTACGCGAAGAATACCGACTGGGCTAAACCATCCATCACTTTATCAGTAAGCGAAGCAGGTATCCGTGAGTTCGTGATCAGCGATACCAATGTACCCGTGGATGACCCTACTGATCCTATCCTGGTAACGGCCAACGAAAATACGGTGTTGCGCAGTTTTATGGATGTTCGCGGCGGCAAACGCGTGGTGCATGCCGTGTCTGTAGGCAGCCCCGCTAAAGTGCATTACACCTACGATATGGACAATGGTTTGCCTTTCCAGGTATGGCGCGGCGAATTTCTGAACACTACGCCTATGTGGCACGACCGTGGCGATGGATCCTCCCGCCCGCTGGGTACCGTACAGGTGCTTACCAACCAACCTGCGCTGGCTATCGCTAAACTGGCCACTAAAGAAACTGCCTGGAGCACGGATACTGCCGGCACCGGCTTCCGCCCAACAGGGTATTCGCTCGACGAAAGTGGTAAACCTACTTTCCATTATAATATCTATGGTACCGCTGTAACAGATGATATCAGCGTGCTTCCGGAAAACCAGGGCATTCACCGTACCGTTACGGTGCAGCAGCCTGCTTCCGGCCTGTACCTGCGTATAGCCGTGGGAGATAGTATAGAGCAGGTATCCCCGGGATTGTTTGTGATCGGCGATAAATCTTATTATGTGAAGATGGATGAGGCCAAAGCGAATCCTATTATCCGCAACCAGAACGGCCGCGCAGAACTGATAGTGCCTGTACAGGCGAAAACAGGTTATGCGGTTATCTTCTAAGCAGCAATACTAATGACTATTATGAAACTGAACTATAAAAGAATTACAGCAGGAATAGCCGCAGGTATGTTCCTGATGACAACGGCCATCACGCCTGTAAAAGCACAGGAGTCCCCGAAGGAAGAGGACTTTTTCCGCATCGCGCGTATCAGCTCACCAGAAGGTACCTTACTCGAAGTAGGGGGCTTATGTACCCTGCCCAACGG
>NZ_DATCRD010000340.1:0-9018 GCF_036569185.1 Chitinophaga sp. | reverse complement strand
ATATTATACTGCAGCACAAAGGTACTATTGCAGTGGATAGCGAATTGGGAGAGGGAACCAGTTTCCTGATGAGTTTCCCGATTGCAGGAGCGAATGAAAGCCAGTAATGTTTCAGCCGGCAAATACCGTAAAGGATCTGCCGGCTGCAGCTTTTTATATATCTTCTTCTTCCGATTTAATGCCTGTTTGTGTAAACACGATCTTCCGTTGTTTGTACAGATTGCCAATGGTCATTTTGAATGTTTTTTTGCTCATGCCAAAAAACTCCTGGATTTCTTCCGGAGAGGATTTATCATGATAAGGGAGATATCCATTGTTTTCCTGCAGCAGGCGGAGAATTTTCCCCGATTCGTCTTCCACCTTGTTAAACCCGGGTTTCCCGGCAATCACATCTATTTTATTGTCTTTGATCTGGCGGATAAAGCCGGTTAACTTTTCACCTATTTCTACAGGCCGGAACAGATCGCTGTGATGCAGTATACCTGTATGCAGGTTGTTAATGATCACTACATAACCGATATCGGTACGGCGGTATACCACCATGTTCACCTGGTCTTTTTCCTGTACGGTGAGATTTTCATTGCTGAGGTAACGGTCAATTTTTTCTGTAGCAGCAATACGGCCGGTAAGCTCATCGATGTATATTTTTACCAGGTATTCCTGTCCGGGCGCCATGCGGGTAAGCTGTTGCGAAGATGCCACGAACAGGTCTTTCATCAGCCCCCAATCCAGGAAAGCGCCCTGTTTGGTAACGCTCACTGCTTTCAGCATTACAATATCCCCTGCAATCCCGTAGGGGCGCTGGGTCGTGGCAATCAGCCGGTTCTCAGAATCGTGGTAAAGAAATACTTCCAGTTCATCCCCTATACGGGTACCATGAGGCACAAACCTTGCCGGCAGCAGGATTTCCTGGTCTACGCCTTCGAGGTATACCCCAAAATCAGCTTCTTTTTTCACCCTTAACAGGTTGTATTCACCCACCTTTATCATAAAAAACAATTAATTGTCAGGCTGCAAGTTACTTATAGATTGCCGGATTACGGGAATCATATTCTGCTTACTTTTGTAAACATCAGATACCAGGCAATACTTGTAATTACCGGGTATCCGGTCTAAAACCAACCAAACCATCTTATGACGATTTTATCATTCACCCTGATCCTCCTCTGCGGAGCCTTTATGGCCGGGCTGCTGGGATCGCTGACCGGTCTGGGAGGCGGCGTTGTGATCATTCCCCTGCTAACCCTGGTGTTCCATGCCGATATCCGGTATGCCATTGGTACTGCTTTGGTGGCTTCCATCGCCACTTCTTCCGGCTCCGCTTCCGCCTACGTGAAAGAAGGTATTACCAACATCCGGCTGGGTATGTTCCTGGAAATTGCCACCACCACCGGGGCTGTGGTAGGCGCACTGATAGCAGTATACATGCCCACCAATATAGTGGCCATCATTTTTGGCCTGGTCCTTATTTTTTCTTCCCTGATGTCGTTCCGTAAAAAAGTGGCATTTGCTACAGGTGAAGGCGCCAGTAAAGCTGCAGAGCAACTGCGGCTCAATGGCAGCTATCCTTCTGCCGATGGGGTAATTGATTACAAGGTACATCATGTGCCCGGCGGCTATTTTATGATGACCTTCGCCGGCGTAATGTCCGGGTTGCTGGGCATCGGTTCCGGAGCGCTGAAAGTGCTGGCCATGGATAACATTATGCGTATTCCCTTTAAAGTGTCTACCACTACCAGCAATTTTATGATCGGCGTTACAGCTGCTGCCAGCGCGGTGGTATACCTGCAGCGGGGATATATTTCCCCGGGGTTGTGTATGCCGGTTGTATTGGGCGTACTGGCCGGCGCTTTTGCAGGCTCCCGTTTGCTGACACGTGCCAATGTAAAATGGTTACGTATAGTCTTTAGCGTAGTAATCGGTTGCCTGGCGCTGCAGATGATCTACAATGGTATCACCGGAAAACTATAGCCATGAAACAGGTATTATCAAAATATTTCCAGGACAGGGATGTTCAGCAGCTTATTGGCAAGCAACTTCGTATAGGCGTTATAGTTTCCAGTATCATCGTATTCATTGGCGGAGTGATCTATCTTGTTCGCCACGGGCATGAACAGCCTTCCTATGCTGATTTCACAGGTGTAAGGGAAGGGCTCACCAGCCTGCCTGGTATCTGGCAGGGCGTAATGGAAAACAAAGGCATGAACATTATCCAGCTGGGGATTGTGTTGCTGATTGCCACTCCCATTATTCGTATAGCCTTTTCCGTGATCGCTTTTTTAGTGGAGAAAGATTTCCTGTACGTAGGAATCACCCTCCTGGTACTGGGCATCATCCTCTTTAGTATGCTGGGCGGTATAGCGGGATAAGAGCGGATTTTGTCTGACTCAGGATTATGATGATTATAGTGATTACCTGGATTTTGACTTTTGGGATTTTTAGGGATTTTGGGAGATAAAAGCGAAGAGTTTTTTTTCTTAAAAAATTGGGGAGATATCAGCGGATAAATATTCGCTCATATCTCCCAGAATCCTTCAAAAATCCCAAAAGTCAAAATCCAGGTAATCACTATAATCATCATAATCCTGAGTCAGACAATTTCCGCATCGCCGAAGGCGATCACCGCTAAAATGTAACCACTATCACCGTATCAATGCTGTCCAAAGCCGTGGCGGGAACATTGATCACCAGTTCATCGCCGTTGGCGGTGGTGCTGAGTGGTTGATTATTTGCCAGCAGCCGTGCGTTGGTTACTTTTCCTTTTATGCCGGGAACATGCAGTTTCCCATCAGGCGGCCAGTTGAAAACGTGCAGGTAAAGCGTTGTGATGTTACCTTTCACTTTTTGGGTACAACGTCCCCAGGGCAGGACAGGCAACGGGCTTCCCTGTGTGCCATAAATGGAGGCGCCGTTTACTTTCATCCACTGACCAATGCCTTTCAGTGCGTTAATACTGCCTTCCGGGAACTGACCCAGGGCATCCGGGCCTACATTGAGGAGATAGTTGCCGTTTTTAGAAGCGATGTCTGCCAGGTTTCGTATAAGCGTTTCCGTGCTTTTCCATTTGTGATCATAATCTTTATATCCCCAGGTACCGTTCATGGTCATACAGGTTTCCCAGTCGTGGCCATCCAGCTCCGACTGGTTGGGAATCTTTTGTTCCGGTGTTTTATAGTCGCCGGGAAAGTTAGGTCTTTTTAAGCGGTCGTTTGTAATGATATTGGGTTGCAGCTTCAGTGCATCCTGTAGTTTTTGGGCATATTCATCTGTCATATTGGTAGGGGTATCCCACCAGAGCACGGCTACTTCTCCATAATTGGTGAGGAGCTCTTTTACCTGTGGTACGGCTACTTTATCTATGTAGTCCGACATGGTAGCGGAGGTTTGCAAAGGATCCCAGTGGCCGCTATGTGCCTGCGTATAGGCGTCTATCCGGGCAGAGTCCGGGTTGGGCCAGCCTTCTGTGGCTACTTTGCGGGCAGCGGCGCCGCCGGGATTGTTCCAATCCTGCGCCTGTGAATAATAAAAGCCCAGTTTAATGCCGTATTTCTTACAGGCGGCGGCCAATGGCGCCAATACATCTTTACCGTATGGCGTTGCATCAACAATATTCCATTTGCTGGCGGCAGATTTGAACATAGCGAAACCATCGTGGTGCTTGGCGGTGATCACAATGTATTTCATGCCCGCATCGCGGGCTGTTTTTACCCAGGCGTCTGCATCGTATTTAACGGGGTTGAATTGTTTGGCGAATTGCTGGTACTCCAGTACCGGTATCTTAGCCCGGTTCATGATCCATTCGCCACCACGTCCTACCTGGTGGCCTTTGTAGTTACCAGCCAGTACGGCATAGTCGCCCCAGTGGATGAACATGCCGAAACGGGCTTCCCGCCACCACTGCATGCGCTGGTCGCGGGTAAGGGTGTGCTGTGCGTGCAGAAGCGCTGTGGATAAGAGCATCACCAGGAATAGCGTCATTTTTTTCATAAACATATGTGGAAGGTGTTATTGGTTCTGCAAACGATTGCATAACCGGTAGAAAAATAAGCGCTTAACGCGCCGTTCTCTTTCAATCCACATAAATATCTATAAAAAAAATGGCCCGGGATGGGCTGATTTTACCGGAAGCTGGTAGTTTTTTAGTTGGATATTTTATCCCTGGGGAAAGGGATAAAATATCCAACTAAGGAAAATATTATCAGGCTACTTCCATTTCACGGAGCTCCAGCACCTGTGTGGTCCATGCACGCAGTTCATCGCAGAGGGCAGGATTATTCAGGAGTGATTGTCCGTAGGAAGGGATCATTTTCTTCAATTTAATTTGCCATGCTTCTGTTTCCACGTCTTTATTAAAGCAGCGTTTCAGCAGGTTAAGCATAATGGAAACAGCGGTAGAAGCACCAGGGGAGGCGCCCAGCAGGGCAGCAATGGAGCCGTCGGCAGCACTAACTACTTCGGTACCAAATTCCAGGATACCGCCATGTTCAGGGTCTTTTTTGATTACCTGTACACGCTGCCCGGCAATTTCCAGTTCCCAGTCTTCCATCCTGGCTTCAGGAAAATACTCCCTCAGGGCTTCCAGCCTGTCTTCCGGCTTTTGCCTTACCTGTGCAATCAGGTATTTGGTGAGCGGAATATTATCGAGGCCGGCAGACACCATGGGTACGATGTTATTGGCTTTGATAGATAAAGGCAGGTCCATAAAAGAGCCGTTCTTCAGGAACTTGGTGGAGAACCCGGCATAAGGGCCAAACAGCAGTGCGCGCTGTCCGTCGATCATACGGGTATCAAGATGTGGCACAGACATAGGAGGCGCGCCCACAGAGGCTTTGCCATATACCTTGGCCTTATGCTGTTCAATTATTTCGGGATTATTGCAACGCAGCCATTGTCCGCTTACCGGGAAACCGCCGAAACCTTTTCCTTCCGGGATATCTGATTTCTCCAGCAAAGGCAGGGAACCGCCGCCGGCGCCAATGAATACGAATTTAGTGTTGACGGATTGTTTCTCGCGGGTACCGCGGTTCTTCACCTTGATGGTCCAGCTGCCGTCGTCTTCTTTTTTGAAGTCGCGCACATCGTGGTTAAAGTGCATGCTTACACCTTCCATTTTTTCGAGATGGGCAAACAAAGCGCGGGTCAGCGCGCCAAAGTTCACGTCTGTACCCATTCCCATATGGGTAGCCGCTACTTTCTGGGATGCGTCGCGGCCTTTCATTACCAGGGGCATCCAGTTTTTCAGCTTTTCCGGATCTTCAGAGTACTCCATCGTTTTAAACAGATGGCACTGCTGCAGGGCGTTGTAGCGTTTTCTGAGGTAATCCACGTTTTCTTCTCCCCAAACAAAACTCATATGGGGAACAGGCTGTATAAAATCCTGTGGATTGGAAATGATGTTATTTTCTACCAGGTATGCCCAGAACTGGCGTGACACTTCAAATTGCTCTGCAATGTTCACCGCTTTTTTAATGTCTACTGATCCATCCTGTTTCTGTGGCGTGTAGTTCAGCTCGCAAAATGCGGAGTGTCCTGTGCCTGCATTGTTCCATGCATCGGAACTTTCCGCAGCTGCCACGTCCAGTCGTTCAAAAATTGCAATGGTTAACCCGGGTTCCAGCTCTTTCAGGAGCATTCCAAGGGTGGCGCTCATGATCCCGGCGCCGATTAAAACCACATCCGGACCTGTTCCAGCTGTACTCTTGCTTCTAAACATAACCCCATTTTTATTCGAGGTGCAAAGTTACAATCAAAACGATTATGCAGGTAGAATAAATTGTTTGTTTTGACACACTTTAACAATATTATTACAATTCTTTCTGAACGGATTGAAAGTTTTGAATTTGTTGTATGGATATATAATTTTATCTTTTGGTTAAGCATCTGGCAATGAAATAATTGACTACCCGGAAAGTTTATTTTTATTTTATGATGAACAGACGCCTGTTTTTAAAAGGAGTATCCGCAGCAGTAGTTATTTCTGCCTGCGGCAAGATAGTAAAGGCCGTCACTCCACGGCACTTCGACAGTAAAACCGTTTTTCGCTTTGCCGTAGGGTCCGACTGGCACTACGGGGAGCCTAAAACCAATTACGACCAGTATTTCCTGGACCTGCAAACCGCCTTCCGCCAATACCACCGGCAATACCCCTGCGAGTTTTTTACGCTCAACGGAGATGTGTTTCACAATGATCCGGCCCTGTTGCTGCCGGCAGCCGCTAAACTAAAACAGCTGCATCCCAAACTGCTGGTCACCCACGGGAACCACGACATGGTACCGGCCGCTGCCTGGGAACAGGCATGGGGAATGCCCCTGAATCACGACATAGTGATGGGCAACCACGTGATCCTGCTTGGCAATACGGCGGATGAGAAAGGAAAGTATATCTGTCCGGATGTGGAATGGTTTGCCCGTAAACTGGAGGAATACAAAACGGCGCAGAATATATTCATCTTCTTACATATTACCCCCGTAAAATGGACGGATAATGGCCTGGATTGTAAGGAATTTCAGGCGCTGATCCGCAAATACCCGAATATCCGGGCCATTTTTAACGGGCATGACCATGACCAGGACAGTGTAAAGATGCTCGACAACTGCCCCATTCCCTTCCTGTTCGACGGCCATGTTGGCGGCAGCTGGGGCGTAGGCTATCATGGCTTCCGGGTGGTGGAGCTAAAAGAAGACGGCAGCCTGCTCTCCTTCATCATGAACCCGCTGAAGCGACAGAATGAACAGGTTTTTCCGAAAGTTTAGCTATTTTGCCGGGACATTCGGGATGCTAAAAGAAAATCTATGCTGGAGGAAATTGAAAAGGACTACGGGTTTACCTATCCAACGCTGTACAAACAATTATATAAGGATGGTATGCTGAACTGGGGCGAGTTTGGAGAAAACTGGCTGGATAAGGTATACCCCGCCATCAAAACCGCACCGCCTTTACTGCTATACGCCAACGATCTTGAAATAATGGCTCTCTCCACGGTAGACGAGGAAATGGATGAAGGACTGCTTTTTGCAGACCCGGTACACCGCTTTGTACCTTTTGCCATGAACGGCGCCGGCGACTGGTTTGCTTTTTACTATAACCTGCAAAACGGTGACGATGTACCCATTGTACAGGTGTTTCATGATTCCAATGAAGCCTGCATACTGGCCAAGAACCTGCAGGATTTTATTTTCCTGCAAATGCTGGAAGCGGTAACAGACCTGGATCCCGGGAATCCCTCCCTGATTGCTCATGGCAATATGAAAGAGAATTGCCGCAACTTCCTGCGTACACATGCACCTTATCTTACGCCGCGCCAGGCGGGGATCGTGGAAGCGGTGTATGACTTTGGAAGACTGACCAATGTGGCCCTGCATGAAATTGTAGAGAAAGAAATGAATTTTGAATGGCTGGACAGCAGCTTCCCTTACCAGTCAAGAGAATAACATCCTGCCCGGCATGTGGACACATGCCGGGCAGCTATCCGTTATTTTAATCTTTATAAAAATCTATCAGCGAGCCGAAATACTGTTCATTCCAGCCGGCAATAATATCTTCATAAGCTTCATCCGGTATATTCACATGTTTCAATTCCACATCTGTGCCCCTGGGAGATGGATGCAGCTTGATAGTTACTATGGAAGGGGTTTCTTCTTCCTCTTCCTCATCTTCCATAAAATACCATTGCTGCACAATCTTTTTGTCCTGTTCAAACTCCAGGTTCTTACCCACAATACTACCTTCCCATAATGAGAATTCAGCGCCCGGCTCTGTCGACATTTCCGCTACTTCGCCCGTCCATAACTGGATGGTAGCGGGATTGGTAAGTGCGGCATACACTTCTTCCGGCGGCGCCGCGAGTATAAAATGTTTTTTGTAATCTTTCATGCTTTCAAAGCTACTGAATTGACGAATTATTATTTACTTTCCTGTAAAATTTGATCTTATGCAATTAACCAAACTGATCCCGAATATCTTTTATTCGGATATGAATGTGGGCTTGCAACTATTTGTGGATACGTTGGGTTTTTCAGTGGCTTACCGGGATGATAATGCAGAACAGCCTTTTTGTATTATCAAGCGGGACACGCTGGTGATCCACCTGGTGGAAAGCCATGAATGGGCGATCAAAGACAGGCCCCAGATAAGACTCGAAACAGACGATATAGAAGCGGCATATGCATTGGTGAAGGGAAGCCACCCTGAACTGCTGCATCCCAATTTATCCGAAATTACGCTGCAACCCTGGGGCGCACTTGAATTTGCACTGAGAGACGCCGAGGATGTTTGCGTAATCCTTCAACAGCCTTCCTGATGTTCATTTCCGGCCGTTTATTGTCCATTTCCGGACAAAGAAAGTAGTGTGCATTCCCTGAAATCCTTTGTGGGTAAGGGTGTGCAACTATGGCGGTTTTCTTGTGTCTTTAGGGTGTCTATTAAATCCGCCTTGCCATGATCAGGAATTATCTGAAAATCGCCTTTAGGAACCTGTTGAAAAACAGGGGCACTTCGTTCATCAATATCTTCGGTTTATCTGCCGGTATGGCGGTAACAATGCTCATCGGGCTATGGATATGGAATGAATTGTCGTATGATAAATACCACGCCAATTACGACCGTATTGCAGCAGTGTGGCAACGGATGACGAAGGGCAATGAGGGAGGCGCTTTTAATTCATTACCCATTCCCCTGGCAGCCACTCTGCGCAGCTCCTATCCCGACGATTTCAAACAGGTGGTAATGGCCGCCGATGGCATACATACCCTTTCAGCAGGAGATAGAAAATTTACCAGGAGCGGTGTTTTTATAGAGCCCGGCGGCCCTGAAATGTATACCCTCAAAATGTTGAAAGGCACGCGCAACGGCCTGAAAGAACCGGCATCCATATTACTGTCTGCCAGCCTGGCCACCGCATTGTTTGGCGATAAAGACCCGATGGACCAGCTGGTGAAGATGGACAATAACCGTCACCTTGTATTAAAGGTAACCGGTGTATATGAAGATGTTCCCGAAAATACTTCCTTTAGTGGTAC
>NZ_DATCRD010000339.1:0-2412 GCF_036569185.1 Chitinophaga sp. | reverse complement strand
CGATTATATTGCACCATGGGCATTGTTTATTAACAACTGGACCTGGATTGGCGATATGAAAGACAAATGGGATTTCAATGCTGTGAAACTGTATGTGCAGATAGCTGACAACGCCGACATGGATAAGGTGTCCGCCAAAATAAGTAATGTCCTGGCTCCGCATCTCACCCTGGACCCGGGCGTGAAAGGAGAACTGTTCCTGCACCCGATGTGTAAGTGGCATCTGTATTCCTCCTTTGAAAATGGTGTGAATACAGGCGGACAAATACGTTATGTGAAACTCTTTGGTATCATCGGGCTGTTTGTATTGGTACTGGCCTGTATCAACTTCATGAACCTGAGCACCGCCCGGTCGGAGAAACGCGCAAAGGAAGTGGGCATCCGTAAGGCCATTGGTTCTATGCGCCGGCAGCTGATCTGGCAGTTTCTAAGCGAATCTGTGATGGTTGCATTCTTTTCTTTCATGTTGTCTATACTGATCGTATTGATAGTGCTGCCGTGGTTTAACCAGGTAGCCAATAAGCATATCGGTATTTTATGGGGCAGTCCTGCGTTCTGGTGCGCAGGCCTGGGATTCAGCCTGCTAACAGGTTTGCTGGCCGGCAGTTATCCCGCGCTTTACCTGTCGTCGTTCCAGCCGTTAAAAGTACTAAAGGGCACTTTCAGGGCGGGGCGTTTTTCGGCCCTGCCACGTAAAGCCCTGATAGTAGTACAGTTTACGGTATCTATTATTTTGATCATCGGCACCATTGTGATTTACCGGCAGATCCAGTATGCAAAAAATCTTCCGGTAGGATACACCCGCAACGGGCTGCTTTCTATACAAATGACCACCCCGGAGATTTACCGCAATTATGACGTGATCAAGCGGGAACTTGTTGCTTCCGGTATGGTCACCGCCGTAGCTGAGTCGCAGGGGCCGCTCACCGATATATGGGCCAGCGCAGGCGATTACAAATGGAGAGGGCAGCGCCCCGACCAGATGGGTGGTTTTAATGTGATCGGCGGCAGGATGGATTATGGTAAAACGGTGGACTGGCAGTTTATTGCAGGCCGGGATTTTTCTGAAGAATTTGCCACAGATTCCATGGGACTGATCCTGAATGAAGCTGCGGCAAAGTATATGGGATTTGATAATCCTGTGGGAGAAATTATCCGCAAAGACAGCCTGGAATATCATGTGCTCGGTGTAGTGCATAACATGATCATGGCTTCTCCATATGAGAAAGTTCAACCTGCTCTTTACTACCTGCTGAAAGAGCCCGGTAATTTTGTGAACATCCGGATCAACCCTGAAGTGAGCACCGGTAAAGCAATGGCCGCTATTCAGAACATTATGCAGAAGTATAATCCTGCTGCGCCGTTTGAATACAAGTTTGCCGATGAAGAATATGCCAAGAAGTTCAGTGAGGAAGAACGTATTGGCCAGTTGTCTACCTTCTTTGCGTTGCTGGCTATACTCATCAGTTGCCTGGGCTTGTTTGGCCTTGCTTCCTATCTTGCAGAACAGCGTACCAAAGAAATAGGTATCCGCAAAATACTGGGCGCAACGGTATTCCAGTTGTGGAAAATGCTGTCGAAAGATTTTGTAGTGCTGGTAAGTATATCCTGTTGTATTGCCACCCCGGTGGCATGGTATGCTTTGAATAAATGGCTGTTGAAATACGAGTATCATACTACCATTGTATGGGAGATATTTGCTTGCACTATGCTGGGCGCCTTACTGATAGCATTGCTCACGGTTAGTTACCAGGCAGCAAAAGCCGCGCTGGCCAACCCGGTAAAAAGCCTCCGGGCAGAATAATTTTTCTTTCCCCTGTGCGTGAAAAAGGGTATTTTTATTGAATATCCTCAACCTGCATTGAATAATGAAAAACGCCCGGCTGTTTGTTGCATACCTGTTTTCCTTACTGTTCATAGCTACTAACGGCCATGCACAAACGCCTGCGGCATGGATACGCATTAACCAGCTGGGGTATCTTTCCGGTGGCGTTAAAGCAGCCGTATGGGGCAGTAAAGGAATGGAGCAGCCCCGTATCTTTCAACTGGTGGCAGCCGGTACAGGTAAAGTAGTTTTTACCGGCAGTACAGGTAAGCCTTTCGGCGCCTACGGGCCGTTTGATCAAACATGCCGGCTGGATTTCTCTGCGTATTCATCTCCCGGAAAATATTACCTGAAAACAGGCGGTACCATTTCTCCTGTTTTTCGTATAGGCGATGACGTATATGCCGGTGCCCCAGATTTTTTGCTCCGTTATATGCGGCAGCAGAGAAGCGGGTTCAACCCCACGCTCAGGGATTCCTGTCATACGCACGACGGGTATACCATGTATGGCCCTATGCCCGACAGCACGCATATTGATGTGGCGGGAGGCTGGCATGACGCTACTGATTATCTCCAGTATGTAACTA
>NZ_DATCRD010000338.1:0-27069 GCF_036569185.1 Chitinophaga sp. | reverse complement strand
ACCTTTATGGCTTCCATGCTCACGGTCACCGCCCAAAGGCAGCAAAGCCCCGCCACTCTTCAGCTCATGAGGATTGTTGCTTGGGTTGCCATCTTTATCCTGGATCCATCCGTAGGGAGCTTCTTCATTTTTACGCTGCAGTATTTCCAGCTTACCGTTTGCCGCAGTAGTGGTAGCGAAATCAGCTACAAATGCAGGCTGCTCCTTTGCAGGAATAGCCACTGCAATAGGATTGGTGCCCAGCATACGCTCGGTGGAGAAAGTGGGCGCTACCAGCGGACTGGCATTGGTCATGGCCATGCCAATCATATCCTGGTCCAGCGCCTTCATGGCGTGGTAACCAGCTATTCCAAAGTGATTGGAGTTTTTCACGCTCACCCAGCCGGTGCCTACAGCGGCCGCCTTTTGCATGGCTACTTCCATGGCGTAAGGCGCTACAACCAGGCCCAGGCCGGCATCGCCGTCAATGACAGCGGTGCTGGGGGTTTCATGCACCACCCGGATATTGGGCTTTGCATTGATCCGCTTAGCCTCCCATAAACGAACATAGCCCGATAAGCGGGCTATTCCATGGGAATCGATACCTCTCAGATCTGCTGATACCAGCACTTCGCTGGCCAGGGCTGCATGTTCCAGGCTGCAACCCATGTGGATAAAAACTTCCCTGGTGAACTCCCTCAAATGATGATAAGAAAAAATATGTTCCATCTGTCAGCGGGATTAGGCCTGAGCGGTGGGACCACCGAAATTCAATGGTACTGATACCTGCTCCTGGTCCTGGATCGGGCCGTGTACAGATTCGTATTTCTTAATATTATCAAGCATGGCTTTCATAAAACGCTTGGCATGCTGCGGCGTGAGTATAATACGCGACTTCACCTTAGCCTTTGGCAGACCGGGCATCACATTCACAAAGTCTACCACAAACTCGGCATTCGAATGGGTGATGATAGCGAGATTCGCATATTGTCCCTCGGCGATTTCTTCATTCAACTCTATATTAAGCTGATTCTGTTCTTCATGCTGATTTTCCATGTTATACGATTTAGCCGTACAAAAATAGAAAAAGAGGACTCAAATGAGCCCTCTTTTTTTATAAATAGCGGATTGACCGGTACTAATAGTCGTCTTCGTCGAATTTTGTCCGCAGCACACCCGCCACCACGTACTTCTTCCCGGGATCGGAAGAAATTTGCAGTTCCATATAAATACTGTCGGTTACGTGGCCGGCTTTTGATTTGCCTCCATTAGGGAACACCTTTCCGGAAGTGATAGTAACGGTAGCGGCACTGTTTTCATCTTTAGCGTTGGTAGCACTGAATGTAAGATCGGAGAGGTTCACATCTACCTTCGACTGGAAATCAAAACCCAGCCCTGCATCCTGCACCCACATTTGCTTTCCATCGTCGGCAGCGGTGTTAAAAGTATTGATTTGCACATGGTCCCCGTCTATTTGCGGCGCACCGTTGAGCGACATGGTTACCCACCAGGTACCTGCCATTTTCACTACTTGTGTGTTCTTTACTTCCGGCAATTCCTTTTTACAGGAAGCAAAAAGAACGGCGCCTCCCAGCAGCAACCCCGCGATATATAACTTATTCATTATTGTTCTCATGGTAATTATTTTAAGATCCGTTAACATTATAAAGCCCACCAAACCTTTTGATAAATAGGCACTTCCGCTGGTGTATTACTGTTCCTGCTCCTTTCCACATCCGGGAATACCAGTCGTTTCGGGAATTTGCCGGCGCCTGTTACTCCGTTACGGGAATATACCAGCTGACCAGGGATGTAAGAGGGATCGGTAGAATATACCGGGCTGTACTTGGGATACCCTGTCCTGTTTTGTTCCAGGAAACCTTCCAATGCATGCGAACCAGGGAAAGAAGCCCATTTCTGCGTAATGATCGCTTCCAGCTTTTTATCAAAGGAAGCCCCAGTTGGATAAGCATATACCTTTCCTGCCTGGATGAAAGTATCTGCGCTCAGTTTAAACTGCTGAAAGGCTGCCTGCACACCTGCATCATAATAGGCTTTTGCTTTGGTACCGCCGAAATATCTTTCGTCTGCTTCAGCCAGCATAAAATTGGTTTCGGCCCTGGAAATCAGGTAAGCGGTGTCTATAGCCGTTTGCCTGTAAATAGCGGCAACGTTGTAAGTGGGCGATAAGCTGGTGAAGTCGCCCTGGTTAATGCCATAATAAACACCGCTTGCTGCTCCCGGTGCACGGAAGATCTTAGTCATCCGTGAATCCTTGTTTTTCTGCAGCCACGACATCATGGTGTAGCTTGCGCGGATGTTGGTAGTGGTATTCAGGCTGCGGATATTGGATTCGTATAAAGGGTTGTCCTGGCCCGGAGCATCCTTGAAGGTACTGTAGGAAGCATCCACATCAGTGAGGAACTCAGCGCCGCTGTTGATCAGTGCCATGATCTTTGTTCTTGCCTGGTTAGGATCTGCATTCACCAGCCGCAGGTACATTTTCAGTTTCAGCGTATTGGCAAACTTTACCCATTTATCCATATCCCCCTTGTAAATAATATCCTGTGCAGCATTTTCAGCAAGAATGGTAACCGTCAGATCTTTTGATAAAGCAACATCAATATCTCTCAGTAACCACTGGTAAATACTATCTCCCCGGTCAAACTTAGGCTGCAGCTGGTTCAACCCGCCAAAGGCTTCCTGGTATGGTACCTGGTCGTACAGGTCTACCAGTACCTGGTAAGAATATGCCTTCATCACGGTTCCCATTAAACCAAAACTATAATCATGCAGGCTGTCGCACAATTTGAGCATCAGGCTGTAATCTTCCAGCGCGCCGGAAAACATCTGTGTATACAACGCATTGTAGTCCGTACGCTGGATGTTATAGGCATCAATTGTTTTGTACTGGTTAGAGGCATTACTCTGTGTCCAGTATTGCGCCCATATACCGCCAATAATAGCGCCATCAGTGCCGGCGCATGATATGGTAGACATCACTGCCGGCGGGAACAGCACATAAGGCGTAGCCTTCTCCAGCGGCGGGTTATTCGGATCGTTGTTGATATCCAGGTTCTTCTTGCAGGACGTGCCCAACATCAGTACCGCAGCAAGCAGGATAAGAATATATTGATGATTGTACGTTTTCATGATATCTGAATTTAAAAAGATTAGAACGTTACCCTCAATGACAAACCATAAGATTTGGTGGTAGGCATGCTCCTGAATTCACCAAGTTCACTGTTCAGGTCATTACCATAGTTGGATACTTCAGGATCGATGGATGTATTGCCTTCAGGTGTCCATATAAATAAATTGCGGGCAAAGGCTGTCAGTGTCAGGTTACTGGCGGCAATTTTTCTTGCAGCAGCAGAAGGTAAGCTGTACGAAAGCGTGATATCACGCAGCTTTAAAAAGGTTTTATCAATAATGCGCTGTGAATAAGCGCCACCTTTATTGGTGGTATGATACCAGTAGGCATCATAATTATAGTCTGTGAGCGGAATGGTGTTTTCACCATATATCGGTTTAGCCTGGGCATCAGTGCCTATCTGCATTACAGAGTTGGGTACTACGAATGCCCGCCTGTCGTTATAGGTAGTTTGCAACGCATTTCCCACGAAGTAGGTAAGATCCGCAGTACCGGAGTAGAACACACCGCCTTTTCTCCAGTCAAAAGAGAAGCCGAGGGTAAAGTCTTTATAACGGAGTGTATTTATCAATCCCATGGTAAAGTCGCGCTGGGAGGTACCGTAATATCCATCCGTATCTGCAGCCTTTGGCAATCCTGTAGCATCCACAATTGTTTTTCCATCCGGTGTGGTCGCCGTTACAGGTGCATAAAATACACCCAGCGGATCACCCTTGCGGGCCGCAAATTTTACGTCGTAAACAAAATTCAGTACTACCTGGTTAAGTCCTGCAGGCAGCTCTTCAACTGTATTCCTGTTGCGGGCAAAAGTATAATTGATGTTCCAGCTGAAATCTTTTGTTTCTACCGGTATAATATTAACCGACAATTCAATTCCCTTATTCCTCACTTTACCAAAGTTCTGGGTGATGCTGGCATAACCGGAACTTGGCGTGGTAGGCACTGCAAGGATCTGGCCTTTGGTGAGTTTGTTATAGAAGGCGAGATCAAATCCCAACCTGTTGCGCAGGAATTTTACTTCACCGCCTAATTCATATTCATTACTCAGCTCAGGGCCAAGCTCAGGATTACCAATATTATCACCTACCGTGTAACCTGGAATACCATTGAAAGGGAAGTCCAGCGTACCAAAAGGAAGATCTATGATCTGTCCGGTAGATAAAGTTGTTTTAGTGAGATAAGGGCCGGCATCATTACCTGTTTTACCCCAGCTGGCGCGCAGTTTCGCAAAAGAAACACCCCGTTCATCCAACTTCAGCGCTTCAGATAAAATGAAGGCGGCGTTTACGGCCGGGTAGAAATAGCTGTTGTTTTTTTCAGGTAAAGTAGACGACCAGTCGTTACGGGCATTCAGGGTCAGGAACAGGTATTCACGGAAGCCAAAAGTTGCCTGTGCATAAAGGCCATAAATACGGCGTCTGAATTCCTGTGTTTGTGACACCGGCGTGTTGGGTGAGTTGGAGATCACATAAAAGCCGGGAATAGCCAGGCCCTTCACAGCAGAATTGAATATTTTTCCTTCCCGCTGGTTAACGTTAAAACCAACCAGTCCATCAAGGGTAAAATCTGAATTCAGCTTTTTATTGACAGTAAGCAGGAGGTCTGAGTTGAATTCCCCCCTGTAATCGCTGTTTTCCCTTACGTAACCAACGTCCTCCTGCCGTTGAGCACCTTCCACATTATTACCATCATTCCAGCTGTCGAGTGATGGCCTGTTCTTCGCTTTATACGTTTTAGACTGGGCATTGGTAACATCCGCTCCAATACGCCATTGTACGTTCAACCAGTCGTTGATACCATACTTCAGATCAATGTTTCCGAAGATCCTGTTACTCTTCAGGTTATTCCCATTTTCATACAGGGAATAATAAGGATTCTCAGCGTAGGGAGTAAAGTAGTTATCTACATTGTAATACTTATTCTTGTAATCCTTGAACTGGGAAATGTTGATGTCTACCGGGATCTGGATAATGTCTTCAAACAAAGAAGATCCAAGCCCGGATTCACTGCGGGTAGACACTGCTTTCGCATTTTTATTTACATAGTTGAAAGAGGCAGAAGCAGAGAACCTGCCATATTTTGTAGACGCTCTTGCAGAGAAAGTATTTCTTTTATAAGAATCTGCATCAGTAGGCAGGATACCGTCGCTATATACATTGTTATAAGACAGGAAGAAAGTGGAGGTTTCATTTCCTCCGCTAACAGCAATGCTGTTGTTCAGTTCTTTACCGGTTGTGAAATAATTACGTACGTTATCTTTTACAAAAGAAAATGGTTTGGTTAATGATACCCCATCAACAGGAGCGCCCCATGCACGGTTTTCACCGGTTAAGCGTGGGCCCCAGCTACCATTTTCTGAAAGAATGAAAGTACCGCCCCATCCCTGGCCAAACTCTTCCTGCATAGTAGGCAACATACCTACATTGGAAAAAGTGGCAGCGGAGGCCACATCAACTTTCAATCGTCCGCTTTTACCTTTTTTGGTAGTGATCAACACCACTCCGCTGGCAGCCCTGGAACCATAAATGGCGGTGGCAGCGGCGCCTTTCAGAATACTGATGGCTTCAATATCATTAGGATTGATATCGTTGGCATTGTTACCAAAATCATAACCACCGTTATTGACGCCTTTTCCATCAACGGAGGAACCTGGGCGGTCGTTATTCAATGGCACCCCATCTATTACATACAGTGGCTGGTTACTTCCCTGGAGCGAAGAATAACCGCGCAGGATCACCTTATTGGATGCACCGGGAGCGCCGCTGGTGGTGGATATTTCGGCGCCGGCTATTTTACCGGACAAACCATCCATCATGCTTACAGGGGCTACCCTGTTAATTTGTTCGGTAGCGAAGTTACTGGTAGCGTAACCAACGGTTTTCTTTTCCCGCACCAGTCCTAAACCTGTTACCACTACTTCCTGCAGATTTTTATTATCTGCTATTAATGTAACCTGGAGATTGGAACTTTCTCCCACGGTTACCTCCTGGGCTTTGTATCCAACGCTCCTTATAACGAGCACCGTAGATGTACCAGGTACGCTCAGGTTAAATACGCCGTTATCATTGGCGGTAGTGCCCGTGGAGGTACCTTTAACCTGGACGGTGGCAAACGGAACCGGATTGCCATCATTACCCTTAACGGTACCTGTAACCTGTCGCTGCTGCGAATAGGCCAGGCTGATAATTGCCATTAGCATGGCAAAAAGGAGTAACCCCTTTTTCATAAAAGTTTCAGATTTTGGTTGAAGAAGAAATACACTGGGTCATATAATGCTTACCTGGCAATAATTACCAGGAGCACCTACCGGCGGTATTCACCGGGTATTGTTGTATCATAATGCCATTCTTTAACAGCATGGAAAATCCCCCATGTTCCGAAAACATGATTATAGATGGAACTGGTTTCGCGTCCGCGGTAACCAATAGACATCTTTTATACGATTAGTATAATGGCGGATTACTATGTAAAAGCAGCATTGTCCTTTTTCATATACAGTTCGGATTTTGGTTGTACAATTGGTTCAGAAGTCTATGCCAGACTATCTATATCCTCTCACAGCAATTGTTATAATTTTCAACTGTTGGCAAACAGTTTATTTCACTATTAATTACAGGAAATATGGTTAAGCGCTCGTCTTAATTGCAATCGGTAAAAGTCTTCTAGTCTCTCTGTGTCTTATTTTAATTTATTATTGATTTGAATCATGACAAATACTGTGTAGCGGGTTTACAGCCATGGTCACAAGCCTATTATCTTGCAGATAGGTCCTTCTCATAAAGCAAATCAAATTTAGATTTTGGTTGACATCCACAAGGTAGAAAAAAAAAGTAAATCACAGTACATCTACTTAACATTATTTTAACAGCTGATAAATTTACTCTTACAACATCTTGATAATCAAGTTATAAGCATGTTAAAAAAATTCATTTTCCGGCTATAAGATACTGCAGCTGAAACTGGATCATTGTTTTTTTATTTCCATTTATAATATCATTACCGCTACCTATACGTGTCTGACCCGGATACAAACTCTGGTGGAAGCGCCCCCAGCATGTTAACCGGCGGCTACCCTTCCATTTTATATTCAGGTAATACTGCCAGCCTTCGCCATACAACTGTGAAACTGCGTTATCATATAGCACACTGCTTTCCGTTGCGTATATCCTGCTGTCATAACTACCTGTCTGAAAACGTGATAACCTCCCACTTATTGTGAATGGCAGATGATTAAACCGGTAACTGGCATCCTGGTAAATCATCCATCCCTGCTGTTTATCCCCGCTCATGCTATAGTTACTGCATTCCAGCCTTGTTTTGATATCCAGTTGTTTACTTACTTTCATGCTCCATTGAAAGCGTAGGTGCGTAGCCGTTACAGGGGCCAGTACCTTTACCGGGTTACCGGGCAGTAATAAATTTTCTTCACTTTGCCGGAAGTTATACCTCAGCAATAATGCCATCTTCTTACCCGGCACATAACTACCCTGCAGGAAAAAGTCCTTTCCGTGAGAAGGCGCATTGCTCCGGTATTTCAGCCAGGGGAAATAAAAAAGATCTGCATACCCGTCCACCTGCCATCGCGGGTTTATTTTCAATGTAACTGCAGCATATAACCCCTGTTCGTTAGCAGTCCGGTAGCTATCCCCGAACCCTTTGGCGTATAACGATTGATAAGCTTTATCGTAATACCTGTACACGATAGCCACATCAACCGTTGGCGCTACGCTTGTCAGCAGTCCTTGAACCACAGCAGGTTTCCCGTTACTGCTCACGGCAGCCTCTCCGAATAGATGTACATTTTTCCACGTACCGGAATAATCCACGCTCGCGGCAGTTAGTTCATCACCGTTAAAATCAAACTGGTTATACGGCGCCGTTTCCCTTTGCAATACCGGCGTTAAATGATGGCTGGTTATATTTCCTCCCAACTGCCACCTGGGGGCATGGTAACGGATATTGCCACCGGCGCTTAACTGTTGTACCTTCCCACGTTTGGCTGCTTCTGTTGCTGTACGGTGATAACCGCTGCTGATGATGCTGGCAGCGGTCACTTCATCCATCAGGGTATCTGTACTTGCATCCTGGTTACGAAGCGAAACAAAGGCAGTCAGTTCCCAACGCCGGTGCGCCAATGTAATGGCTGCTCCCCTGAAAAAATAAAACTCCCCGGCCGATGTGTAAGGCCGCAGCACTTCCCCTTCACGCTTTACCTGCATCACAGCCGCTCCTTTACCATAGGCCTGCCCCTGCCAGTTCAGCAACCCCTGTCCTATGTTCACGGTATAGTCGCCCAATGCAAGCGCCTTTACCTTCCTGTAGTTCCGGATAAAAATGTGTGCACTGTAAAAGTCAAACCCCTGCTGCTGTGCCCCTTTAAAAAAGGCTTCCCCCGCATCTTTCTCCATTGTTATTCCCCAACTCATATATCGCGGAAAACTATAACGGTAACGCATAAACACTTTATCCGGGCTTCCCCTGTAAGCCGGCAAAGTACTGTCGGTATGCATAAAGCCTTTCGCTTTCTCTCCTGCACGGCCATATCGTAGCAGCAACGAATGATCTCCTTTACGCATATAGTCTTTCAGGGTATAATGTGGCGCCAGGTCATTGCCTACCTCTACATATGGCAGTATACGCCTGATCACATCCGGCTCAAACCCCGGCACTGCCTGTAATTCGTAAATGCTCAGCAGATCTCCCAGTAAGGCGCGGTACTGCAAAAACCGGCTGATCTGTAAAGGCGTCAGCAAACCGATCGACTGCAATGCAGCTTCATCTGCCGTATTCAGGCGGATCTTATGCCTCGCTAAGGCATTTAAAGTTTGCCACTGGGCATCATCTTCTGACACCGCTTCAGTCCCCGCTGTTTCACGCTCCAGGTTATTTTCAGCTGCTGGAGATAATCCCTCCTCCTGACGCGCATATGCTCCACTAACTACCAGCAACAATAGCAAACAACCGGCAATGCTCCCAATCATCCAACGGGTAGTGGTCCTATCAATAACATTGAAAATAACTTCATGATGCATATAAAACCGCTTCGTCCATACAACCAGGATTCCCCTTATCATTCTGCCGTCAATGAGGGTGAAAGCTGCCATATCAGCGAAGTTGCAGGCGTAATACCCAGCTGCGGATGAAACGCAGCAGCAATATCTATCCGCAACGACCGGAGGAATAAAATCACCGCGGCATTATTATAGGCGGCGCCGGATGCAACACCTATTTCCAGTGCCAGTTGCCGGATAATGCGGTAATAAGCAGATGCCTTTACGGTGGTAAATGTGCCTATACCAATCACTTCGCCGGTCAGCAGGAAATCACGCGATGCCTCAAACCCTACGCCACCACTATACATTACAGCCGCATCGGCCGGTTTGTACACATGCATCCCTCCATGCCATTGCTCACTGATATGCCAGAGCAATCCTCCATCCACACTGATTTTTCCTGTACTCCCAAACCCCTGCACACTGGTGGTTTCATAATTAAACTGCAATCCTATACCGGCCTTCTTTCCTACCTGCATACCATAAGCTCCGCTCATCCGCTGCTGGCTCCAGGCAGTATTACCCAGTCTCGTAATGCTGCCACCGAATGCACCTTTATGAACAGGAACAGCTGCCATCACCGCATATAATGACGCTTCCTTTAACATAAACCTCTTCTCTGTATAAATACCTGCAGTCAAAGAAGACAAGCACGATAATCCTGCCGGGTTAGACCAGGCCGATATCACCTGCTGGAAATGACGGCTGTAACTGCCACTGCCGGTATATTTTCCTACCGGTGTTAATAAAGTTTGCGCATACGGCAGCGTTATCCACCACGTGAGTGAAAGGGTCAACAATAATTGTTTCATCAGGGAATTGGGTTTAACAATAAAATCTGCCGGCAAACAGGTTAACAATAATATCACCAGCGAATACAAAAATAAACAACTGAAATAAGCGAAGTGTTAATGAAACATAAACGCGGATTTTGTCTGACTCAGGATTAGGCTGATTATGCGGATTAGTTTTTTGGGAGATTTGGATGATTTTGTTGCTTCTATCTTTTTTATGACTGCTGAAAAGAGGGTTTTATTTTTTCGGGGAAAACTTTTTTATGCCTATACGCCTATCCGCAACATTGATCCATTAACTATGCTGATTCCTTTTATTTTCGCAGCATCACTAAAAATCTTCCTCCGGAGTTAAACACATCATATTGATTACATCAATTTCCCTTCTGCTTTTACAGCAAAAAAATTTCCAAAATAAATAATATCGATTACCCTGATCTATCATCTACAATATCCCTTAAAAAACAAAGGTTGTTTCTCTGAAAAAGAAACAACCTTCTATAATTTTAGCTACAATTATTACATCAACATCTCCCGGAAACTCCAAAACCATCCCCCACAAAAAAATCATCCAAATCCCCCAAAGTCAAATCCTTGTAATCAGTATAATCAGCCTAATCCTGAGTCAGACAACATCCGCGTATCAGAACAAGCCGTACAACTGGGAATCAATCCTCGAAATGATCTCACCCAGGTCTTCATCACTCTCCGGGAATTTGTTCTTGTCAATATCAATGATCAGTAAGGGTCCTTCGTTATATTTTTCAATCCAGTTATTATAATATTCGTTCAGCCGTTTCAGGTAGTCCAGCCGGATATTTTCCTCATACTCCCTTCCCCTTTTCTGAATCTGCGCTACCAGCGTAGGAACGGAGGCCTGCAGGTAAATCAGCAGGTCCGGTGGCTTCACCATGCTTTTCAGCGTCTCGAAAAAATTGAAGTAGTTATCAAAATCACGTTTGGTCATCAACCCCATTTCATAAAGATTAGGCGCAAAAATATGCGCATCTTCATAAATGGTCCTGTCCTGGATAACTGTTTCTTTTCCGTTCTGTACTTCCAGCAATTGCTTCAACCTTCCGTTCAGAAAATATATCTGCAGGTTAAAAGACCAGCGGGGCATATCTTCATAAAAATCGTTCAGGTAAGGGTTGTGCTCTACATCTTCATACTGCGGATGCCATTTGTAATGCCTGCACAACATTTCTGTGAGGGTGGTTTTGCCTGCGCCGATATTGCCGGCGATGGCGATATGTTTGATCTTATGCTGTTTTGCCATGCGATGTGAGGTGGTTAATATTGAAAATAGCTACAGTTGGCGACTTTTTCAATAATAATTTATACCAATTAGTTTTTTCGCCTGTTGCAAAGTTTGTGCCGCATTCGCCCTGGCCTTTTCTGCACCGGCTTTCATGATCTTCTTCAAATAGCCGGTATCACGCTGCAACTCTTTCGAGCGCTCGCGTATAGGCGATATAAATTTCACCATGTCTTCTCCCAACTGCTTCTTCAGATCTCCGAAACGGATATTGCCCTTGTTATTCCATTCTGATTCATAGAATGGTACCGCATCCGGGGCAGACACCAGTTTCATCAGGTCCAGCAGGTTCTGTACCGTTTCAGGTACAGGCGCTCCTGGTTCACCGGAACCACTGTCGGTTTTTGCTTTTTTGATCTTGTTGATGATCTTATCATCTTCATCTGCCAGGTATAAAGTGGCCAGCTCATTCTCACTTTTACTCATCTTGCCATTACCATCTAAACTGGGAATACGTACCAGGCTGTCGCCATAGTTAAACGCCTCTGGTTCGGGGAACAGGTCACCATAACGGTGATTGAACCGTTGGGCGAAGTTACGCGCCATTTCCAGGTGTTGCCCCTGGTCCTTTCCTACCGGCACTTTTACCGCGCGCTGGATCAGGATATCCACACTCATGAGCACCGGGTAAGTAAGTAACCCTGCGTTCACATTCTGCGGCTGCAGCCGCACCTTATCTTTAAAGGTAGGTACCTTCTCCAGCTCGCCCACATAGGCCAGCATATTCATCAGCAGGTACAACTCCGCTATTTCAGGAATATCACTCTGTACATACAGCGATACTTTTTCAGGATCCAGTCCTGACGCAATATTCTCCGCCAGTACCCGCATTACATTCCCCGGAAGATCCTTCGGATCAGGATGGGTGGTCAGTGAATGCCAGTCTGCCACAAAAAAATAGCAGTTAAACTCGTCCTGCATCCGGATATAATTACGGATCGCACCAAAATAATTACCTAAATGCAAATAACCGGTAGGGCGTATGCCGCTTACCACAATTTCTTTTTCAGTAGCCATAACAGGGCGCAATTTAAAGAATAGCTTTTAGCTTTTAGCCATTCACAACAGGCTGTTTTGTAAAAAAAACGCCAAAAGCCAAAAGCAGATGATCAAAAGCACTTTATTCTGTCCGTTTATCCCTAATTTTGAGATACTATCATATTTACCATTTATATTTCATTATCTTTTGATTTAATTTGATTATGGAAGTGAACGACGTACTGGTGCAGCAGCTGGCCGATCTGGCCAGACTGGAATTCAATGACCAGGAGAAGATTGAAATACGCGGAGACCTCCAGAGGATGATCACCTTTGTGGAGAAACTCAATGAACTGGATACGACCAACGTAAAACCATTACTTCATCTGACAGATGATTATAATGTTTTCAGGGAAGATAAGGTTATGCCCGTGATCACCCGTGAAGAAGCACTGAAAAACGCGCCTTCCGCCACGGAGGAATACTTTAAAGTGCCGAAAATAATAAAGAAATAACCCACATGGAAAAGTCCGTCATACACCTGGAAGAAATCAGGAAAAGCTATTTTCTCGGTAAAAATGAATTACCGGTACTAAAAGGCGTATCGCTGGACATCTTCAAAAATGAATATGTAGCGCTCATGGGGCCCTCCGGCTCCGGGAAGTCGACCCTCATGAACATCCTCGGATGCCTGGACACTCCCACCGCAGGGAAATACGTTCTCAGCGGACATGACGTGAGCAAAATGGAAGATAATGACCTGGCCGTTGTACGCGGTAAGGAAATAGGCTTTGTATTCCAGCAATTCAACCTCATGCCCCGGCTTACCGCCCTGGAAAATGTGGCCATCCCCCTCATCTATGCCGGCGTAAGCAAAAAGGAACGAGAGGAAAGAGCCATCGCCATGCTGAAAAAAGTAGGCCTGGGCGAACGCTATAAACACAAACCCAACGAGCTTTCCGGCGGACAATGCCAACGCGTGGCCATCGCCCGCGCCCTGGTAAATGATCCCTCCCTCATCCTCGCCGATGAACCCACCGGTAACCTCGATTCTAAAACATCCGTGGAAATCATGGAGATCTTCGGTACCATACACGCCTCCGGTAATACCGTAGTACTGGTTACCCATGAAGAAGATATTGCCGATCACGCCCGCCGCGTTATCCGCCTCCGCGATGGCGTTATCGAATCAGACCGCATCAACGAAAAAGTACACGCGTAAAATATTCGCATCATAAAATAACGGCGTTACAGGATCCTTCCCGTAACGCCGTTATTCGTAATTTGCAACCAATCAACACCAACACCCATGTCTTTCAAAATATATACTAAAACAGGCGATAAAGGCAAAACATCCCTCATCGGCGGCACCAAAGTACCCAAAAGCGATGTGCGCATTGATGCCTACGGCACCGTGGATGAGCTTAACTCCTACATCGGCCTGGTAAACGATTACATGGCAGACGCAGATACCAAAAGCCTGCTCCGCGAAATACAGGACCGCCTCTTTACCATAGGGGCCGCACTGGCCTGCGACCCCGACAAAGAAACCAAACTGAAAATACCGGACCTCCATGAAGCCGATATCACCCTTCTGGAAAAAAGCATCGACCAGATGAACGAGGAACTCCCCGTGATGAAGTCGTTCATCCTTCCCGGCGGACATGTAGCCGTATCTACCTGCCACATTGCCCGCTGTGTATGCCGCCGCACAGAACGCCTCTGCGTAGGCATGCAGGAACATGATATGTTCATTGAGCCACTGGTACTGAAGTATATTAACCGCCTCAGCGATTATCTCTTTGTCCTGGCCCGCTGGACCGGCCATAAACTGGGCGCCGCCGAAATCCCCTGGAAACCCCGGGTTTAGAAAATTGCTTAAATTTGTCAAATGTTTACAGGAATCATAGAAACACAAGCAGAAGTAGTATCCACCAGGAAAGAAGGCAGCAACCTGGTGCTCACGATACAAACGCCACTGGCAGCCGAATTGAAAATAGACCAGAGCGTGTCGCACAACGGTGTTTGCTTAACCGTTACCAATATAAAGGGTAATACCTACGAAACCGTGGCAATAGATGAAACCCTGCAAAAAACAAACCTCGGCCAGCTCAGCCCCACCCAGTTCGTAAACCTGGAAAGGGCAATGGTGTTCAACGGCCGCATCGACGGGCACCTGGTGCAAGGCCATGTAGACAGCGTAGGCGAATGCCTCTCCTGCCAGGAACAGGATGGCAGCTGGCTTTACCGCTTCCGCTATCCCTCCGAATTTGCAGCGCTGATCGTGGAAAAAGGAAGCATCTGCCTCAACGGTATCAGTCTCACCGTTTTCAACGTTACCAACGATGAATTCTCCGTAGCCATCATTCCATACACCTACGAATTCACCAACATATCAAAAATAAAAACCGGCAACCTCGTAAACCTGGAATTTGATATTCTCGGTAAATACGTGGCCAGGCAATTAGCGGTTAGGAATTAATGCCTGGGCCAACCGCCATCGCTAAAATAAATGGGAACCGCATGCTGAAATATCTCCTGCTCTGCACCATTCTTTTTTCTACCCTGCCGGCCAATGCACAGCAGGCGAAAGTAGCGCGCATAACAGCCTTTTATGACGCCGATGCGGTAACCGAATTGTACAACACAGCGCCACTAGGCATACGGCTTACCTATACCGACAGCTCTACCCAGCAAACAACAGGCCTGCTGGATGGAAATCTCCGCTGGAACAAACTAACCGTAAACAGCAGCAACGGGCAAGTACAAAACGGCGTACTACGTTTTAACAGGGAACAACTGGTAAAAGACAATTACCGTATAACCCTTACCGTTACCACGCCGGATAACTCTACCCATGAAGCCTTCCTGCAACTACCGGTTATCACCGGCATACGCTTCAATCATTACGCCGACAGTATAAAACGCGATATCCGTTTTTACCTGAATATAGAAGGAAAATTCAGCAGTGGGAAAGTATTTCCGCTCGACACAAGCGCTGTCCGCTTTGCTGCTTCAGATGGGAAATTAATTGGGCAGGATCTCTTACTACCTAAAAACGATACGGTAAAATCAGTGACCGTGGAAGCCTGGTACAAACATAACAACCGCCTCTACCTGCGCTCGGTGATTCCCGTAAAACAAGCGCCGGACGCAGATTCACTTATCATGAAGAATACCGACGGCATCTTTAGGAAGAAACGGAGAAATTAATTAAATCTTAGCAAACGTCCATACATGCTTCGCGGTTACTAAACTCATTATTCGTTTCTTTACTGTACGCTCTTTTTGAACGTATATTTAACTGTAAGCCATGCTACGAGGTCGTTCTTGTCTGTCATGCTTTGTACATCCTTGAAGCGGTAAGGATTGTCGTTGAAAAAATCTTTTCCATTTACAATTCCCCGTTCATAACTATTCATTGTCAGTGAATATCCCTGGCGCCCCCTTGCAAAGGCGTAAAAACTGATGATATATTCAATACGGTCATTCATCTTTGTACCATACCACAGCCAGAGATTGGCGTTCTTCAAGGCATACAGAGAATCATTACTGGTTTTATACCGGTAATTGCTTTCTTCATATTTGTAAGGTAACTCTGAAATAGAATCATTGGAAACAGCCAGTTTCTCATATTTTCCATATTCCAGTTTGGTGGTATTCCATAGCTCTTCCGGGGTTATTTCCGGCGTTACATCTTTTCCACCATTTACAGTGCCGCGATAGACCTTAAAGTCAATAATAGTTTTGTTGTCATAAACATATTCATACTTCTTATTTTCCTGTACAGGTGTATCTGTTTCTTCGTTGCTTATGTTCTTGTCTTTGGAACAGGCAACCAGTATTAGCAACGCGCTACAGAGCAAAGCTTTTGCGAGGACTGTATCTTTCATCCCGGGTTAATTTTACAAATTGTGGTCACAAATGGATAATTGGAATAGTAAATATAGGTATTTCTTATACGGGGTGTGGCGCTCATTAAAAGATCATGATAAGCACTCGCGGATTTAATTAAAAGATAACAAAGGGAGATATTGAATCTATTTTAACAACACTTACCAAAACAGAACATTGTCATATCAGCATACGCGACTTCAACTCCAGGTACTTGTTCACTACATTCAGCGTCAGCTGCTCCGGGGGGCTCAATAACGACATAATACCATATTTAGCCAGCTCCTTTACAATGAGCTTTTTATCATAGGCAAACTTCTGCGCAATGGTTTGCTTGTAAATACCTTCTATATCCTGCACAGTTTGTTCTGTTACCCGCTTCAACTCTGTATTCTCAAAAAACACTACCAGCACCAGGTGATAACGCGCCAAACGCCGTAAAAAAGGTAACTGCCGGTGCAGGCTGGACATTGACTCAAAATTAGTATAGATCATCAGCAGCGACCTTGTGGATAAACTGCTGCGCAGTTGCACGCTCAAAGCTTCGTAGTCGCTCTCCTGCCACAATGTTTCCTGTGCATACAGCGTTTCCAGGATCTTGTTCACCTGCACTTTTTTATTGCTGGCAGCCAGTACCTCTACTTTGTTTTCCGTGAAAGTAACCAGCCCGGCTTTGTCTCCTTTGTCTACCGCCACATTACTAAACACCAGCGATGAATTGATCGCATAATCCAGCAGCGATAATCCATTGAAAGGCATCTTCATATTACGGCCTTTGTCGATAATGGAGTACACCTGCTGCGATCTCTCTTCCACGTAATTATTGATCATCAGGTTACCGCTGCGGGCAGTGGCTTTCCAGTTCAGCATACGCACATCATCCCCTTTTGTATACGGTTTGATGTGATCAAATTCCATACTATGACCAATGACCCGGCGCTTATGCACTCCCAGCTCATTCAACCGGTTCATATAGGAATACAACGCATAGTGCCGCAGCTGGTGAAAGCTGGGATATACGCTGATGGTTTGCTCATTATTAAATACAAAACGCCGGTTCACAATACCTAGCGCGCTTCTTACAAATACGTTGCTGTAACCAAAATTATACACACCTCTTTCTACCGGCCTCAACACATACCGGAAAATATGCGCGCCTCCTGTTGCCACCTTTGCTTTCAATAAAAAATCGCGGCGCTGGAACTGCAATGGCAGCTCATCTATCACAGATACAAACACCGGGAACGGGTACCCGTTCCGGAAATCCAGCAACACCTCGTTGTCATCACCATTACTGAAACGGTTGCCTGTTTTACGTTCCATCGATACAATAGTGGAAGGGCGCAGGATCAGCAGGATCATATCCAGCAATACAATGCCCATCAGCACAATAAAAGCGATCAATGCAATATTGAAAAGGCGCGGAACAAAAAACGAAAGGATAAACAACAGGATATTCCCTCCCAGCAGGAAGTAAAGCCTGTTGGTAAAAAAGAGTATCTGGAATAAATTATTTTTCACAGTGGCTGACATACTAATATCTTCTTGGAGATGATTATCTCGGTACCTCTATCGATTTTACGATCTGTGCAATCACGTCATCTGTTTTGATGCCTTCCATTTCTTTTTCAGGAGTAAGCATAATGCGGTGGCGCAATACATGCGGCACCATTTCCACCACGTCGTCGGGGATCACAAAATCACGGTTCTTCATTGCGGCAGATGCTTTAGCGCAGTTCATAACGGCAATGGATGCACGCGGTGATGCACCCAGGTACAGCGATGAGTTCATACGTGTTTCATTGATGATGGAGGCAATGTAGTGGAACAGCTTTTCATCTACCACTACCTGTCTTACCAGGTTCTGGAATTCTATGATCTGCGTGGTAGTTACTACTTTGCTGATCATTTTTGTAAGGTCTGTTGTACCGCTGAAATGATGGATACCGCGTAATACCGCTACCTCCTCTTCCAGGTTGGGATATTTTACTTCTATCTTAAACAGGAACCTGTCCAGCTGCGCTTCCGGTAACCGGTAAGTACCTTCCTGCTCAATTGGGTTTTGTGTGGCTATCACCATGAAAGGCCGGTCCAGCGACCAGGTGGTACCGTCGTTGGTGATCTGTCTTTCCTCCATTACTTCAAACAGGGCCGACTGTGTTTTTGCCGGGGCGCGGTTTATCTCATCGATCAACACCAGGTTGCTGAAAATGGGTCCTTTCTTGTATTCAAACTCCCTGGTTTGCGGGTTAAAAACAGAAGTGCCCAGTACATCCGCCGGCATCAGGTCAGGTGTAAACTGGATGCGGCTGAAATCAGCATCCACACATTGTGCCAGCAACTTGGCGGTGAGTGTTTTGGCTACACCGGGAACACCTTCAATCAGTACATGCCCCTGCGTAAGCAAGCCCGCTATCAGCAGGTCCACCATCTGGTGCTGCCCTACTATTACTTTACCTATCTGCTCCCTGATAGCTTCCACACCTTCATGCAAGGCAGAAAAATCAGTCCTGGGTTGAAATGTATTGGTATCCATTTATTTCGTATTTATATAAAATTGTTGAATGCGGTTATAAAAGTCTTTCAGCTGCTCATCACTGATATTTTCTTCCAGCTGAACATGATGCACCATTTGCAACAGCTTTCTTATCTCTTCTTCCGCTACTGCCGATTTACGCGATAGCGAAGCAATAAATTCATCGTTCAGTACATTCGTGTTCAGGTAATAACGGGAACGGATATACTCCATAAAATGAACGATCATTTTATGGGCCAGGTTGTAGTTATTATGCTGTTGATAATACAACTGGCCGATGGCATCCACAAACTCCAGCGAAGTGTTGACAACAGGCGGCTTATCCGGAATGATCCGCTGCCGGCGCTTGCTTTCAAACAATACATACAGCAGCAGCAATACTACGGCGAGCCATAGCGCCCAGCGCATAGATGGGTAGCGCATCAGCACCTGCCACTCGCTGAAATCACCCGACTGTGCACTATGCTGGTTATTATAAAAATCATCCCAGTATACATTGCTGGCGCCGTCTGCCAGGTACGACAACTGCGTTTCCAGTGCTTTCACATTATCGCGGTGCAGTAAAAAATAATTGGTAAAAGTGTATGGATTCAGCAGCAGGTAAACGTAACCACGATTGTAGGCAACACGGATAAAATTAGGTTTGTTCTTATAGTTGTAGCCCAGTATGCTGGTAGTATTGCTATCTACCCCTGAAAAATAACTGCCGCTCACCATTCCCGGGTAACTGAAGGAAGTATCCAATGGGATGGTTTCATCTGCATACCGCTGTACAACGCCTTCTTTTTTGAATTGCATGTTGTTGCTTTCCACGGTAACAAACTTCAGCGTTTGTTCCAGCAGGGGATCCGGCGTATTAACAGCAATAAACAGTTCATTTCCCCGCGATACATAATCCAGCATAGCTGCTATATCCTTTTCGGTGATAAACAGCCGGTCGGCCACCAGGATATATACATTATTGCGGAACTTTATTTCGTTGTCTTTATCAAAAGTTCGTGCAAATGGCTTTGTTACCACCTGTACAGAATTTCTCAGGAACAGTTGCGGCAGCATTCTGAAAGCGGCATATGCGCCACCCGCCTTTTTATCTTTGCTGTAAAAAGAGGATTGCGTCATATCGGTAGACTGCTCATTCTTCCTGTTCGCAAAATTTCCGCTTGCCACCACCAGTACTACCAGCAGCAGCAAAACAGACAGGATCGCATATATAGGCTTCTTCTTCACGAAACTTTTCCGATTGTGTTATTAAAATCCCTGAACTCCTGGTTGATATTCCTGAAATTTTCCTCACTTACATCAAACCCTCCATACCAGATATATTCATAGTCTAACGTTAATGTGGCAAACTTTTTATAATACGGGGTGCTCCGCATACTGCGCAGGTAATCGTTGTTGGTTTTCTCTCTTCCCGGTACTATCAGTTCCCGGCCTGCCAGCTGGAACAAGGTATACAGGTACCACCAGCGGATGGCCTGCCGCATTTCCCCTGCTGCTATCGCCGCTTTTATCTTCTCTTCATATTCCTGCGCACTGTGCAGCTCTTCCTCATGTACTTCTGTTAAACCTTCTATTAACTGGGGTTTACGGAAGAAGCCAATGCCATTGTTTTTCATAAACCAATATACCAGGAAACCCAAGCCCGCCAGCAGCAACAGCATTATAATAATACGGATAGTGCTGATGGCAGAAAACAAAGCCATTAAGAACCTTTGCATCCAGGAGTTGTCCGGTGGTGGTTCCGGTGGTATGTCTTTATACTGCAGCTTTTTATCTTTCTTCAGGGCTTTCACCAGTGAATCCTGTACTGTGCGCAACTGGAAGGGAGGCGCTTCTTCTTCATAATTTTCATCTGATTCGGCGAGGGGTGCTTCCGCTTCTGCAGCGGCGTTTATGGTAGCGATACTATCTTCTGTGATCCTTGCCTGTAATAAGCTGTCGTATTCCTCCTTACTTGCGGCAGTTTGTTCATTTTGCGCCCTGCTTTGAAGGGCCCCGCAAAGCAGCAGTAACAGCAGGCTGTATTTAATCCGGTGAAAAATATTCATGTTACTGCTTTGAAAGGATAAATGGTGTTAATACTTTCCCTTCCGCACTCAATCGATATCCTTTCTTATGCAGGTAAATGGGATAAAAAATAAAGTAGCCCAGTATAAAGGCCAGTGAGCCGAGGAGGATAAAAAGGCTTACCGGCAACGGCATCTCCGTATACCTGGTTACAAAACTTTCCAGGAAAGCTGCCACAACAAATACCGGGATCAGGGTTACCATGATCTTAATACCGTCTTTAGCGCCTTTGCGAAGAGAATCCAGCCTTTTCCGCGTACCGGGAAACAGGATGCTTTTACCCATGATGATGCCTGCGCAACCTGCAATCACAATACTGGATATTTCCAGCGTGCCATGTATCCAGATCACCAGGATAGATTTCCAGCCCAGCCCGTGTGAGAAGAAGATATACTGGAAAACGCCCAGCATCACGCCATTGCGCAGCAACAGGTACATGGAGCCAACACCCAGGAAAATGCCGCCTAAATAGCAATAGAAAGATACCATGATGTTGTTGTAGGCAATCCGGAAAAACATCAGTATAGGATTACCATCTTTATATACGCCGAAAGGATCCTTATTCGCAATGTTCCGCTCGGTCATATTTACATACTCATCTCCTAATACGCCCCGCACAAAGGTTTCATCATGCGCCGATGAAAATGCACCGATTATACAGAACAATAAAAAGAAACAAAGCGTAAATAATAACAACCGGTGATGCTTGCGGAACAGCAACGGCAATTCATATTTAAAAAACAACTGGAAACGTCCTACATCTTCCTTGCGGTTCTGGTAAATGCGGTGATAAATACCCGCAGCCAAACCGTTGATATAACGGGTTACTTTACTGAAGCTGTAAAAAGTTTTAGCGTAAGACAGATCATCTAACAGTGATACAAATCTTTCCGCCATTTCATCAGGGTCGTCTGTCGGTTCCTCCTGGTATTTCTTCCAGCGCGACAAATTCTTTTTGATAAACAGCGATTCTCTCATAGTGAGTCCTTTCCCTTTTAAAATACAGATATCACCTACAGTAATGGGTTACTAATGGGGAAATACCGGCAAACATACTAAATCGTTTAACAATATATAAACAAATATGTAAATTTGAGTATGGCAGATATAAAAATACCGACTTCTTTCAATATAGACCTGGAATTTGAATCAGCAGACATCATGAAAAGATTCCTGGCCTGGCTCATCGATTTCGCCATCCGCGCCTTTTATTACCTGGTGGCGTATATGACATTAAGTTCCTTTCGCATAGAAATGGAAGGGCATATAGGCCTCTATTTCTTCCTTGTATTTCTACCCCTGTTGTTTTATTTCCCTGCCACGGAAATAGGGATGAAAGGACAAACGCCCGGCAAAAAAATACTGAGCCTGCAGGTGGTAAGCATGACGGGCAACCAGCCAAGCATCAGCCAGCACCTGATAAGATGGATATTCCGTATCATAGAAACACCGTTATATTTTTTCATGCTGGTGCCAGTCATTATCCCTACCGTATCTATTGTGCGCACTCCTTATAACCAACGGCTGGGCGATCTGGTAGCCGGTACCATCGTGATCAGTACCAAAAGAAAAGGCAGTATTGAAGAAACCATCTTCCGCGATCTTTCCAACAGCGATTACAAACCGCAGTTCCCGCAGATCATGAAACTGTCTGACAGGGATATGAATAAAGTAAAAGACCTGCTGGACCGCGCGCTGAAGGCAAATGATGAAGACCTCGCCGGCAGGGTGGCGATGCGGGTAAAGGAAGTGCTGCATATTGAGTCGGAACTTCCTAATACTTATTTTCTTGAGACGGTGCTGAATGATTATAATTATTATACTACGCAGGAGCATTAAAAAAGGCGGCTGATCATCTCAGCCGCCTCGTTCATAACACTTATTTTGATCAGGCCGTTTTTCCTATCGAATTAAGATCGTCGTTTACATTATTGAAACGGGTGGGATCGCCTGCAGGACCTTTGTACACAATAGTGCGGTCGAATGCAAGGATAGGGTAAAACACGATAGGCAACAATATCAGCCCTACCGTAAACCCTTCGGTTTTGCCGAAACTTTTACTGAGCAGGTTGGTAGCCCAGATACCCCAAATGGCGCCGATGTAGGGAATACACATCAGGATCACCCAATACCAGGGCTTGCCAATAATTTGTGTAAGTACATAAACATTGTAGATAGGGATAATTGCTTTCCAGCCTTCCTGGCCGGCTTTCTCGAATACTTTCCACATGCAGATGACAAAAAAGACGAGAAACGCTAAACAGATAATTAAAAATACGCCACTGAACATGGCGCCGAAGGCACTGCTGCTTTCATAACTTGTTTCCATAATTGAGGTTTAAGTGGTTTAAAAAAATGAATGACAATATAATTTGGGATACGTTCGCTTTCCAAATATATATAATTTTTCCCATTACATAGCGTAATCAGTATTAACCTTCAAAGAATACGTATTCCTACGGTTTTAAAAAATATTTCAACATTTCCATTTCTAATATTTGGATATTCAGCGCATTATATTACCTTTGCAACCGGCAAGTCTTATACGACCAGCTCCTACTGAACTCCCCCAGGACAGGAATGTAGCAAGGGTAGGTGGTTGTAGCGGTGCGATATAAGTAACTTGCCTTTTTTTTCTTTGTTTTATTGTCATTAGTTGCTTGTCAATAGTATCCTGGTTGCTATTTTCTCCACCTCTTCACTAATGACGGCATCTCCACAAACGGTTCATTTCCTGACAACTAATTTATCATAGTATGAAATTCTTTATCGATACAGCTAATCTGGCGCAAATCAAAGAAGCTCATGATCTTGGCGTTCTGGATGGTGTAACCACCAATCCTTCTCTCATGGCCAAAGAAGGTATTAAAGGCGACGCTGCAATTATTAAACATTACGAAGATATCTGCGAAATAGTAGATGGTGATGTAAGTGCAGAAGTGCTCTCTACCGATTTTAATTCCATCATTGAAGAAGGTAAAAAACTGGCCGCTATTCACCCGAATATCGTGGTGAAAGTGCCTATGATAAAAGACGGCGTAAAAGCCATCAAATGGTTTACCGACAATGGTATCAGAACCAACTGCACCCTGGTGTTCTCTGCCGGTCAGGCTATCCTGGCTGCTAAAGCAGGGGCAGCTTACGTTTCTCCCTTCATTGGCCGTATAGACGATACCAATTGGGATGGCGTGGAACTGATCGCTCAGATTGCACAGATCTACAGCTTACAGGGTTACAAAACCGAAATCCTGGCAGCCTCTATCCGTAGCGCACTTCATATCGTGAAATGTGCGGAAGTAGGCGCCGACGTATGTACCTGCCCGTTAGATTCTATCCTCGGCCTGCTGAAACATCCGTTAACAGATATCGGTCTCGCTAAATTCCTGGAAGACGCAAAGAAAATGTAGTCTCAATATTTTTTAGATGGTGTATCCCCGGTGCAGTAATTGCGCCGGGGATTTTTTTTCCCTCCGGGAGATGATCATGTTTTGTTGGATAATTTATCTAAATTCAGTAATAATATCCACGTAAACCCGGTAATATATAAACGAAAAGCCAATGGGAAAATATATTCTTTCGCTGGATCAGGGTACCACCAGCTCCCGCGCCATTATTTTTGACCACAATGGCGGCATCAAAGCAGTTGCCCAGAAAGAATTCAAACAGATATTCCCCCAACCCGGATGGGTAGAACATGATGCAATGGAAATCTGGACCTCACAGGCCAGTGTAGCCGCCGAAGCCATACTCAAATTAAGAGTGTCCGGGGAAAACATTGCCGCCATCGGTATCACCAATCAACGCGAAACTACCATCGTATGGGACAAACGCACCGGCAAACCCATACATAACGCCATTGTGTGGCAAGACAGGCGCACGGCCGCCTATTGCGACTCCCTCATCAAAGAAGGGAAGGAACAACTGGTGAAAGATAAAACCGGCCTGCGCATCGACGCTTACTTCTCTGGTACCAAAATAAAATGGATCCTCGATAATGTGCCAGACGCCCGCCGGAAAGCAGATAACGGCGAGCTCGCATTTGGTACGGTCGACAGCTGGCTGGTATGGAACTTCTCCAACGGCAAGCTACACATTACAGACGTAAGCAATGCTTCCCGCACGTTGTTGTTCAACATCCACGATATGCACTGGGACCAGGAGCTGCTGGACCTCTTCGATATTCCCGCCTCCATGTTGCCGGAAGTAAAGCAGTCCAGCGAGGTGTATGGTTACTCGGAAGCCAACCTTACCCCCTATCGCATTCCCATTGCCGGTATTGCCGGCGACCAACAGGCAGCTTTGTTCGGGCAGTTATGCACACAACCCGGCATGCTTAAAAATACCTATGGCACCGGCTGTTTTATGGTGTTGAATACCGGCGATAAACCTATTCCTTCCAAAAACAACCTGCTTACCACCGTAGCCTGGAAAATCAACGGTAAAACCACCTACGCGCTGGAAGGCAGCATTTTCATTGGCGGCGCGGTGGTGCAATGGCTCCGTGATGGTCTTGGTATAATCCGCCATTCTGCCGATATAGAAAAACTGGCCGCCAGCGTACCTCACAGCGATGGCGTATACCTGGTACCTGCATTTGCCGGCCTGGGCGCTCCTTACTGGAACCAGCATGCCCGTGGTACCATGGTGGGCCTCACCCGCGGCTCTACCGCCGCCCACATCGCCCGCGCTGCCCTTGATAGCATCGCCTTTCAAACAATGGACGTCATGAAAGCCATGGAAGCAGATGCCGGTATGCCCATCTCCGAGCTAAGGGTAGATGGCGGCGCTACAAAAAATAACCTGCTCATGCAGTTCCAGGCCGATCTGCTCAACCTAAGAGTGGTTCGTCCTACTATTACAGAAACCACCGCACTGGGCGCAGCATATCTTGCCGGGCTTGCCATTGGCTTCTGGGACAGCATCGAAACCATTGCACAACAATGGAAAATAGACGCCACCTTCGATGCTGCGATGGAACCTGCGGAAAACAAACGCTTGTGCAACGAGTGGAAACGCGCCATCAGGGCGGCCCAGGCATGGACCGAAGAATAACATTCACCCACGTTTATCAATATTCCTTATGTCACCTTTTTTAGCTGAACTGGTTGGTACCGCATTCCTCATCGTATTGGGCGACGGCGTGGTAGCCAGCGTAATTCTCAACAAATCCAAAGGCAACCAGGGCGGCTGGATTGTTATCACCCTGGGATGGGGCATGGCGGTGTTCATCGGCGTATATGCCACTGCCAAATACAGCGGCGCGCACCTCAACCCTGCTGTCACTTTTGCCCAGGCGCTGCAAGGGAAGTTTCCATGGGAGAATGTTCCCGCCTATATAGCTGCGCAGATAACCGGCGCTATGCTCGGCGCACTCCTGGTATGGCTCGCTTATAAAAAGCAATTCGATGAAACACCCGATGCTGATACCAAGCTGGGCGTATTCTGTACTATCCCGGCCATCCGCAACCCGAAGTATAACTTCCTCACGGAGTTCATTGCTACCATGGTATTCATCCTGGCCATCTTATATATCACCGGCCCCACCGCCGGCATCGGTTCATTGGATGCGCTGCCAGTAGCTTTCGTGGTGTTGGCCATCGGCTTGTCGCTAGGCGGCCCTACTGGCTATGCCATCAACCCCGCAAGGGATTTCGGTCCACGACTGATGCACTCCCTCCTCCCCATTCCAGGCAAACGCAACAGCGACTGGAGCTACGCATGGATCCCCATTCTCGGCCCACTTGCCGGCGCAGCGGCCGCAGCTTTCCTGTACCAGTACCTCCTGCACTAAGCATGCGGATTTTGTCTGACTCAGGATTATGATGATTATAATGATTAACATGATTTGACTTTTATTTTTGTTTTTGGGAGAATTTTGGAAGATTTGGAGCAATTGGTTGCAATATCTCTCCCTGGGTAATATTTAATGGCGTCTGCTGTGTTTAAATAGAAGGCCGTAAATCTCAAATAAACCAGAAGACGCATTGCCAATATTAACATTGGCAATGCGTCTTCTGGTTTATAGCAGGAATCAAAAAACAGCGCCAATTGTCTGCAATCCACTGATCTAGCCTACCTGAAAAATTAATAATCTATTTAAGCCTTACAAGCATCAATCTCTGAACCAGCAAACCCGGTAATTAGCCTAAATCTTCTAAAATTCTCCCAAAATCAAAAACAAAAGTCAAATCATGTTAATCATTATAATCATCATAATCCTGAGTCAGACAAATTCCGCAACAATCCTCGCAACTATCTCCCGGTAAACACCACCCACAAAGCACTACCAACCAATT
>NZ_DATCRD010000337.1:0-15706 GCF_036569185.1 Chitinophaga sp. | reverse complement strand
CCACCAGCTCTACAGGCGCCCGCTCCGCCGTACCCAGGATGCTCACATCAGTAGTTTTTACCTTTACGCCCGGCAAAATGCCTTTCAGTTCTTTCTTGATCTTAGCGGCATAAATATCGGAAGCATCCGCACGTTTTTCCGGATCTACCAGCATCACGGTAATTTCCGATTTATAGGCGGTGGACTGTGAGTTACCAAAACCATCTTCACTGGTTTGACCAACTGTAGTGATCAAACGGGTGATTTCTTTTTTCTTGTTAAGATATTTTTCTGCTGTACGGGTAGCCAGGTTGGTTTGTTCTACAGACGCATCCTTGGGCATTTCCAGCATCACGATGAACTGACCACGGTCGCCTTTGGGAATAAACTCACCACCAATATAACCTTTGCCTACCAGCATAAAGGACGCGATCAATAAAACAACCGCTATGGCAATGGTGATCCTTTTATGACCCAGCGCCCATTTCAGTATCTCTGTCATCCAGTTGGTGAACTTCTGCAGCTGTGCTTCAAACCAGAGAATAAATTTCTCAAAAATATTTTTACCGGTGATGTGCTCCAATTTACCAAAGCGTGACGACAACAGCGGCACAATCATAAACGACGACAGCAAACTGAGCATCGTGGATATCATTACCACCACGCAGAACTCACGGAGGATCTTTGATACCAGTTCGTTTGTTAACGAAATAGGCAGGAACACCACCACAATTACCAGCGTAATGGAAGTAACGGTGAAGCCTATTTCTTTAACACCGTCAAAGGCGGCACGAACGCGGTTCTTACCCATTTCCATATGCCGGTAAATATTCTCCAGTACCACAATGGCGTCATCCACGAGGATACCTACCACCAGCGACAAACCTAACAGCGACATGAGGTTGAGCGAGAAGCCCATTAATTTCATACCGATGAAGGTAGCAACAAGCGAAGCAGGGATGGAGATCATTACAAACAATGCACTACGGATACTGTGCAGGAACAACAGCATCACCACCGCCACCAGCACTACCGCCAGGATAAGGTCATGTATTACAGAATCGGCCGATTCCAGCGTAAAGTCGGAGGAATCATTTGCCACCAGCATCTTCAGGTCGTTTGCCGCGTAATCCTTTTCAATTTTGCTGATGGTTTTCTTCATCTCTTCACTCACGGTTACCGCGTTGGCGTCCGTTTGTTTCTGTACCTGCAATGCAATGGCGCTTACTCCATCTACACGTGCAATACGTTCCGCATCTTTCTGGGCGTCCTGTACATCCGCTACATCCGTTAACCGCACCTGCGTACCATCTTCTGTGGTTTTCAGTACCAGGTTACGCAGCTGATCCACATTTTTATACTTACCTGCCAAACGGATCAGGATTTGTTCATTGGCGGTTTTCACCTTACCGGTGGGGAAGTCGAGGTTGGCGTTGGTAATGATCTGGCGAAGCTGCAGGATAGACATATTGAAAGCCTGTAACTTCTTCGGATCTACGTTTACCTGTATTTCACGTTCCTGGCCGCCAATCAGTGAAACCTGCGCCACGCCCGGTAACCGCGACAATAAGGGCTGCAACTTTTTATCTACCAGGTCATAGAACTGCCTGTCGTCCATTTTTGCGGTGGCAGACAGCGTCATGATGGGAAGGTCATCCAGGGAGAATTTATTGAGTGATGGCGGCTTGGCATCACCTGGCAGATCAGCCAGGATAGCATTTACCTTACGTTGCGCATCCTGCAGCGCAATGTCTACATCTGCATCACTGTTTAGCTCAACGGTAATAACAGAAAGGCTTTCAGAAGATTTGGAGATGATCTTTTTGATCTTTTCCATAGATGCCACCGCATCTTCAATCTTCTTGGTAATGGTGCTTTCCACCTCGTTGGGCGAAGCGCCCGGGTATACCGTAGAAATGGTTACCATCGGGGAACTAAACTTCGGCAGCAGCTCGTAGTTCAGCGATTTATAGCTCATCACGCCCAGGAGGGTGAGAATGGTGAACACCACCACCACGATCGTAGGTCGTTTTATTGATACTTCAGTAATCTTCATGTTGCAAAAATTTGGTCAAACACCAGATACGTTTCCCTGCTTACTTTTTATCATTCTGAACCGTTACGGCAGCGCCTTCTGTCAGGTTGATCTGACCGCTGGTGATCACGGTTTCCCCTTCTTTCAGTCCTTCGCGTATTTCCACCTGGTCGCCCACAATGCGACCGGCTACTACTTTACGTTTCTTTGCTACATTACCTTCCATCACGTACACGGTATTACTGTTTACACCGCCTACGAATGCGGTGCGTGCAATGAAAATTGTTTCAGTAGCATTCGGATCCACGAAGTGTGCAGTACCGTACATTCCAGCTTTCAGGTTTTTGCCTTCAATATTATTCACTTCCATTTCTACAGGGTAGTTGAGGGAGTTATCACCTTTTGCTGCTATAAAGGTGATAGTACCTTCATATTGTGTTTCAGGGAACACGTTGGAGGTAACCTGTACTTTCTGGCCTTTTTTAAGTGTTACCACTTGTCCTTCCGGTACAGACACCGCCAGTTTCAGCCTGGACACATCCACGATGTCGAACATTTTGTTACCTACAGAAAGGTAAGCGCCCTGTTCTATGTATTTTTTATTGATAATTCCGGAGATAGGAGCTTTCACATAAGTATCGCTTACCCGGCGGCTGGCGGCCTCATAGCGTGTTTTTGCGATATCATACTGCAGGCGTGCATCGTCCATTTGTTTCTGGGTAACGCCTCCGGTTTTGAAAGCGCTTTCATATCTTTCTTTGTCCACCTTCAGCTGGTCGAGGTTTGCTTTTGCAGATTCGAGGTCGGTGTTGAGCAGCTGACCATCAATATAGGCAATGGGTTGTCCCTGTCGTACCACGCTGCCTTCATCTACCAGCAGTTTGGTAATACGGCCGGCAGTTTCCGCGAGGTACGACAGTTCGCGCACCGGTGCGAAGTTACCATTGGCCAGGAATCCCTGGGAAAAATCGTTGCGGGATACTTTTTGTACCAGCACGGGGATGTCGCCGATATTGCTTTGTTTTACGAATTCTGTTTTAGCCTCATTCGCTTTCCTGTTGGCGTTGAGTTTCCACATGATCAGTACTACTGCACCTATTGTCACCAGCCCCCAGATTATAAACTTTTTCATCTGCAAAATAGTTTGTGTGTTCTATCCTTGTTTTCGTTTATACGTTTAGTTTAGGAGTTCTTTTAAACTTCCTTTGCTTTTTATGATTTCCAGCTCTGCCAGTTTGTATTGCAGCAGGGCTTCGTTGTAGCTGTTTTGTGCATCTGCCAGGGATGTTTCTGCATTGAGCAGATCTGTTAAACCTGCCAGGCCGAGTTTGTAGTTATTCTGTGTGGAGTAATACACTTCGTTGGCAAGGTCCATGTTTTCCTTTTGTGTGGTGATGGTAGATAAATTGCTACGTATCATCAGCTTGGCATTCTCGTAATCTGTGTTGAGGGTAAGCTCCGTATCTTCCAGTTGTTTACCCAGCTGGCGCAGGGTTACATTAGCCTGGCTTACTTTTGAACGGCGGCCAAAACCATCGAAGATGGGCACTTTCAGCGATATGCCGATAGCTGCCGCGCCAAACCAGCTGGTAGAATTGGAAGGGTCTTTTGAAAAGGCCCATTGCTGGCTCATCCCGTTATAGGAATATCTCCCGAACAGCGATAATGATGGGTAGTTTTCTGCCTGGTAAGCCTTCTTCTGGAACAGCTGCAGTTCTTCCTGTTTCTTTAGTAACCTGTATTCTGTTCTGTTAGCAAGGTTCATATCATCGTACTGTAACACGCCGGCGGCTTTGGTTTCAATATCTTTCAGTGAAGCCGGCGGCAACAGGAAAGTGGATTGAAGCGGCATTCCCATTACCTTCTTCAGGTTATTGGTTTGCGTGGCGTATTGATTGAGCAACTGCGTGCGTTGCGTCATATTATTGATAAGGTTCACTTTGATACGGTCGAGGTCTATTTTCTTTGCCAGGCCATTATCAAACTGTGATTTGGTAGCGCTTACCAGCTGCGTAAGTTTTTCAATATTACTATTGATGGTGATGATCTTCTCCTGTGTTACCAGCAACTGGTAGTAGAGCTGCGATACATTGTAGATCACATTTTCAACAGATTGTTCTGTTTGTATTTTATAATATTCTTCTCCTGCTTTGGATGCTTTCAGACCGGTGAACACTGCCTGGTTAAAGATCTGCTGACTAAGCTCTGCGCCTACCGTAGCGTTATACTTCACTCCAAAAGCCACCAGTATGGAACTATCGGGCTTACCAAATACAGCACCGGGGATGAGCGATTTCTGCAGCATCAGGTTATCTGTGTAGGAGGCGTTACCATTCAGTTGAGGCAGGGCCTGGGAGCGGACTTCCTGGGTTTTGAACTTACCCATTTCTTCGTCCATTTTGGTTCTGGCCAGTTGTTTATTATTATTCAATGCAAACTTCAGCGCTTCCTGTAAGGTTAGCTGCGTTTGGGCATAGCCGTTATATACCCCTATCCCCATGAGGAGGACAAGCGTTAACTTTAATCGCTTCATAAAATAAATCTGTTAGCGTAGTAGTTTTATTCTTCTTCTTTTATTTGCAGGTACTGGTTTACCAGTTTATGTCCCCGGATGGTAGCGATGCCCAGTATAAAATGGGCGGTTACCTGTTCCATTACCTCGTGCATTTCATATTGATCTGCGGGGTATTGTTCCGGGTCGAAAGCCGCCTCCAGCTGCAGCTGGCGCATGCGTGCTACAATATCGATGTGAAGGTTCTGGCGGTATAGGCCTTCCGCCATTCCTCTTTCTAAATTCTTTTTGATGTTACAAAGCACATTGTCCGACCTAAAGCTTTCAATACTGCGCCAGGTATCCGGATGGTATTTCTGGATTTCATGCAGCATTACCGGGTTCAATGTTTTAGCCATATTGGTGATGTACTTCATGTTACGCACCAACTCTTCTATGGCATTGTCTGTGGTTCGCAAACATTCATGGAAGTAGTTAATGTGGTTTGTCAGCAACTGCTGCATCCCTTCGTCTATCAACGCCTGTTTATCCTGGAAATGCTCGTAAACTGTTTTTTTGGAGATCCCGCAATCACGGGCAATATCAAACATAGTTACCCCTTTCACTCCATAAGCTCTGAACATTTTCAGCGCTGTTTCCAGAATTCTTTCTCTCACCACCATGACTTCCGTTTATGCTTTTATTCCTTTTATAAAAATTTCGAGTAATTGCTTCTGTTTTTCTATCACCTGGTCCATCATTTCTTCATCCAGATCCATATCTTCCCGGATATGATCCGGTACTGAAAAGCGTAATCCCATAGAGGTGAGCACCAGTAGCTCAGCGGTTTGGGCAGGGTCTTTTACCTTAAATTCCCCTGATTCAATTCCTGCCTTGATAATGGCAGTATGAATATTGACCTCCCGTTGTTTTGCCTTTTTCTTTTCTTCGAGAAAAAGCGCTGAGTTGTCCTGTAATATTTGAAATATTTCTAGCCGGCAGAATTTGCTGATAAAATCTTTCCGGAGATCAATGATATTATATAAGGCTTTAGCGGCCGATTTCACCTGTATTGCTTCTTTTTCCATCTGCTGGAAATATGCTTCCGCAATTTTTTCCAGCACGGCAATATGCATGGCTTTTTTATCCGGGAAATAGTAATACAACGACGCTTTGGAGCAGTGAAGATCATCTGCTATTTCGTTCATTGTAGTTTTAGAAGCGCCATAATGAGTAAAACGCTTCAGAGCCGCCTCCAGGATCTTATCCCTCATTTCATCTTTAGCTTCTGTATGCATTAACTTTTTGACTTTTTTAGTTTCAAGGTCAAAATTAGTGACTTTTTTTGAATTAGTAACTAAAGTTGACCTTTTAACATCCATTTAACTTTTTGAAGAAAAAAGTCAGAAAGTCAGGGAGGAAGGATCGCCTTCGGCGATTGTCCTGGAACGCTGATTACGCTGATTTTATGATTTTAATGATTTGATTTTTAGGGATTTATAAAATTATGGAAGAGATGAAGCTGGTTGCTACTGGTTATTTTTTGGAGATTTTATATTCGGAGACCTAACCGGCTTATACCGGTTTTATTTTTAAAGATATATCCAGAGAAATGAAATCCGGCCATGCACAATTCGCAAGTTTTGTTTTCAGAGACTATTGGCTATAGCAACACTGGTTTTACTTTTATGGATATAATCGGAAAGATGGAACCCGCCGGCCATGCACAATTCGTAAGTCTTGCCTCAGGGCCATATATTATATTAGGTGGAAAAACCTGCTCACCATCCCGGTTTCGCTGGTTTCCGGTGTTTTTAAAGCATTATAAAAAACAAGGGAGACAAAAGTGAATACTTCACCTCTATCTCCCCTAAAATATTAAATAAAAAATAAAATCAAGCTGATCAGTAAAATCAGCGTAATCAGCGTTCCTAGACAAAAGCCGAAGGCTTTATTTCAACTTCTCAAGCGCCGCCTGCAGTTTTTCGAACATTGCCGGAATTTCTTCTTTCACACAGGTACCCACGCTCAGCCTATACCACGGAGAAGTTTTAGCCGATCCGAAAGCGGAGAATGGCACTAATGCCAGTTTCGCCTCATTCAATATGTAGGAAGTTACAGCAGCCTGATCTGTGAGGGCAGTACCATCAGCAGTTTGTTTGCCTACCAGGTCAAACTTAACGGTGAGGTAAATGGCAGCCTGCGGAGCAATAGCTTCTACTTTATGACCGGCAGCTTTCAGTTTATCGAAGCCTTCATAGATTTTTACCAGTCGCTCTTCGATTTCACCTTTAAAGTGCTGCAGGTATTTATCCACATTTTCTTTCTGAACCAGGTAGCGGGCGGCAGCTTTCTGTTCTGCCATCGGGCTCCAGGCTCCAACGTGGGAAAGGATGGATTTCATTTTACCAATCACATGAGCCGGTCCTAATGCCCAGCCAACTCTTACGCCTGTAGCAGCGAAGGCTTTACTCATACCATCAATGAACACGGTATAATCCCTCATTTCAGGACGGAGGCTAACCGGGTTGTGGTGGTGGGTTTCACCAAAAGTGAGTACCCAGTACATCTGGTCGAACAATACATAGAGGGGTTTTTCATCCGCGCCTCTGCTCTTGTTTTCAGCCAGTACCAGGTCGCAGATCTCTTCCAGCTGCTGTTTACCGAAAGCGGTACCCGTTGGATTCTGCGGGGAGCAGAGGGCCAGGAGAGTAGCGCCTTTCAGGAGCGGCTTCAGTTCTGCTGCTGTAGGCATAAAGAAATTCTCCGCTTTGGTTTCCAGCACTACGTGTTCCGCTTCCAGGAAGTGGGTGTAGTGGTTGTTATTCCATGATGGCGTAGCGTATACTATCTTTTCGCCACGGTCTACAATAGTTCTGAAAGTAGCGTAAATGATGGGACGGCCACCACAGGAAATAACGATTTCCTTTGCAGGATCGTAGGAGAGACCCTCACGCTCAGCTATAAAGCCACCTACTGCCTGTCTTAACTCCGCGATACCATCAGCAGGAGGATAATTGGTCAGGTGCTCCTTATAGGCTGTTATGATTTCCTGTTCAAATTCAACCGGGATAGGAAATACCTTCGGGTCAAAATCCCCAATTGTGAAGTTGTATATTTTCTCACCCTTGGCCTGTTTCTCCTTTATTTCAGCTGCTAACTTAATGATTTCGGATCCAATCAACGTTTCGGCTAAATGAGACAGTTTCATAACCTGCTTTTTTTTGTTGGTTTGTAATAATTTTTCAGCGCGGCAAAAGTAACCGATTTGAAGATAATTTAAAAGAATAGGGAAATTCTTTTCACTTCCGTCAATAAATGACGCGAGTTATTGTATCCCATCTAATCAAGAGGGTGTTTTTCGTTGCTTCTGTTTAGTATTATACTAAACAGAAATATATGAATGACTGCAAATCGTTGTGTAAAACCACGTTATCTTAGTGTATAAGATGTGATGAAATTAGGGAGAACAACAAAACTTTCTATCTTTGTTTACATTACATTTGACCTTTTATGTGAGGGACAGGTGAAATTTGGGCGGCACGCCCTAAGGTTATACCCTTCAACAAAAAATGATAAGCAAACTTATATAAACCATGAAATTTATTGTTTCTTCCTCTACTTTATTAAAACAATTACAACAGATCAGCGGGGTTATCAATTCAAATACAGTATTGCCTATACTGGAGGACTTTATGTTCCTGATTGACAAAAACGAACTGACTGTAGTTGCAACTGACCTGGAAACTGTTATGCGGGTGAAGCTGGAGGTGGAAGCCAAGGAAAGCGGTCGGATCTGTATCCCGGCGAAGATCCTGATGGACTCCCTCAAAAATCTGCCCGACCAGCCGCTGACTTTCCACATTGACCTGAACTCCTACGCAGTGGAAATCACTTCAGACAATGGTAAATATAAAGTGATGGGGGAAAACCCGGAAAACTTCCCGAAAGAACCGGCTGCCGATGACACCACCTCTTTCACAATGGCCGCCACCGGCCTGGTTACCGCCATCAATAAAACCCTGTTCGCCGTGAGCAACGACGACCTGCGCCCGGCTATGACAGGCGTATTCTTTGAACTGGCGCCGGACAGTCTTACTTTTGTAGCCACCGATGCGCACCGCCTGGTGAAATATGTAAGAACAGACGTAAAATGCCCGCAGGCCGACAGTTTCATCGTACCTAAAAAACCGTTGAACCTGCTGAAAGCGGCACTGCCCGATAATGATACTGAAATTAAAGTTGCCTATAGCCAGAACCATTTCTTCGTACAGCACGAAGGCTCACAAATGATCTGCCGCCTTATTGACGCCCGGTTCCCGGACTATAAAGTAGTAATCCCCAAAGACAATCCTTACCGCCTTACCGTAGTAAAAAGCGATTTCCAGAATGCCCTGAAACGGGTAGGTGTATTCGCCAATAAAAGCACTAACCAGGTGGCATTGAGCATCACCGGCAGTGAGCTCCAGTTATCTGCCCAGGATGTGGACTTCTCCTTTGAAGGTAATGAACGCATGAACTGCCAGTACACCGGTGATGATATGCAGATTGCTTTTAATGCGAAATTCCTCATTGAAATGCTGAATGCAGCCGAAGGGGATGAAATCTCCATCGACCTGGCTACTGCCACCAAAGCAGGCATCCTCAGACCTTCCGAAAAAGAAGAAAATGAAGACCTCCTCATGCTGGTTATGCCGCTCATGCTGAACAACTAAAACCAGGTTGTTAGGCAAATGCTAAAATGGTAAATACTTATAGCTAAAATCTTATACATAAAGCAATCTCTGACAAAGAGGTTGCTTTTTTCTTTGCCTGTGGCCTAAAAGAGCCCTTTTTATATTCCCCAAATAGTTGTAATTTTTATCCGGGATCAATGATGAAAATCCATCAGAGATCCAGGACAGTAACGCAAGGATAATAACAGTAACGTATATATGTTTTACTGTGTATTATAAATAAATCCACTTCCCCCGTATCCACTGCAGAGATCTTGTTGGCCTGGTTAAGGAGAACCACATAGCAGAGCGTAAAAAACACCGTTATAAATATTTTACCGGCACATGGTAAGTTTTTTTGAAAATATTCCATCAGTATACCGTACTGCCATCCTGGTAAGCGGGCTCTTGTTGCTCTGGATTATAGAGGGTATGGCGCCCCGGTTCCGTTTTGACGGCAACCGTTACCGGCATGCCGGGACCAATCTCTTTTTTACACTGACTACAGTGATTGTAAATACCGGACTGGCATTCCTGATTGTGAAGGCCTCACGGTGGACAAGCAGCCAGCAATTCGGGCTTCTTTACCTGAAGCCGCTTCCATTGTGGCTGCACACTATACTGGCACTATTACTGCTGGATTTCATCGGGGCATGGCTCATACATTGGGTGCAGCATAAAACGGCCTGGATGTGGCAGTTCCATAAGATCCATCACATAGATACACAGATAGACGCCACTACCGCCCTGAGACACCACCCGGTGGAAAGCCTCCTGAGAGTAATGGCCCTTTTTGCCGCTATTATGATCCTTGGAGTGCCCTTCTGGATGATAATGTTATACCAGAGCCTGTCGGCTTTGATGTCGCAGTTCAATCATGCCAATATCCACCTGCCCAAATGGCTGGATAACGCGCTTAGCTGGGTCATTGTATCGCCGGATATGCATAAGGTACACCACAGTCATTACCAGCCGGAAACAGACGCTAATTATGCCAATATTTTCTCTATTTGGGATCGCCTCTTCGGCACTTTTATAAAAGTACCGGATACCCTGGCGATCAGATACGGACTGGACGAATACCAGGACGCCCGTTACCAGGAAATAGGATCCCTGTTAAAAGTGCCCTGGGAACATGATAATGTGATGAAGGAAAAGATCAGTAGTCAACATAAATAGATACCTGTTTACAAAAGAATTATTCCTTCACCTGTTTTTTAAATTCGAATACATATGCAACACTCAACAGCATTAACAAAAACGGCCTGTATATCAGCGCTCATCATTGGTGTACTGTCGGCAGCATTCGCTTTCAGTACACATACTCCTTCCTATGCAGTTACCGCCGGTTCAGTAGCTATAGTAATAAGTCTTGTTTCCCTGTATATAGGAAGAAAAAATATTGACGACATGCAGCTGGCCGCTGCGGGCGTATTTATGTCCGTGGTAGCCTGCCTGGTAGGACTCTGGCAGCTTTACAACTAATTGCTTCTATGGTATTTTTCCACGTAGCCTTCGGCAGCTTTTACCGGAAATAGTACCAGTGAGGTATCAGAAAGTTCTTTTATAATAGTTGTATCCACAATAGTGGAGGTGTCTTTTACACCTTCGGAATGATTCCATAACAATAAGGTGTCGTGCGTCAGTAACCATTTTTCGTACACCAGCGTGTACATATTAATGGACCTGGCAGTTCCGTTCTTTCTTAGCTGAAAACCCTGAGTTTCCCTGTCCAGGCCCGCTACGGGCTGTATCCACTTTCCTATGAGCTTAGCTGCATCAATATGCAACGTATCCGCAACAGCAGCAATGCTGTCAGTAATGCCGGCATTACTGCTGTCTGCGATCATACTAACCAGGCTGCTATCGTCCTGTAATTCTTCCTTTTCCACTTCTTTCTTACTCCCATTACAGGCAACCGCCAGTACCAATAAACACAGTAAACTGAATCGTACCATAATTTAAAAATACACAATTCATCATTTGTAATGCAATTTTTAAATTTTTCCATTACTTTTACACCTACACTTTAGGGGTGTTTATCCGGTATAAGTTTAAACGGATAAACTGAGATGATACCCTCAGTACCTGAAGCAGCTCATACTGCCGTAGGGAAAAGTAACTGAACCTTTCTCATCTTCCACATCCTTAAAGTTTATTGTTTCACTTAAATTCCAATCAACATGGAAGTGCATGTAAACAATAAACTTTATGCGGTGCAGCCAGGAACAACCATTGCTGCACTCTTACAGTTTATTCAGATCTCTGCTCAAAAAGGCATTGCAGTAGCCGTCAACAACCAGGTGATACCGAAAGCATCCTGGGAAAACCAATCATTATCTGCGGCCGATAACATTACTATTATCCGGGCTACCCAGGGCGGTTAAACCCTGTATTTATTTTTCGTATAGTCTTTTCCGTAATTCAATATTACGGACAGGTATTTCCATCTCTAAAAAACCAGACATCATGCATAATCAGCCTGCGGCACTCAGCCGCACACCATTTCCTGCCTCGCAGAAAATATATGTAAACGGAACTATCCATCCGGTAAAAGTGGCCATGCGCCGCATAACGCTCACGGATACACGTATTCATGGAAAAACAGGAGAGGCCGTCCCCAACAATCCGGTAGTGGTATATGATACCAGCGGCGCCTTCTCCGACCCGGACATCCATATAGATGTTACCACCGGCATTCCCCGTATCCGCGAAACATGGATCAGCGACCGTAAAGACGTGGAACAACTCCCCGAATATTCGAGCCCGTTTGTAAGGGAATTGATGAAGGATGGTGGGAAAATGCCACTGATGAGCCACACACATAAGCCGCTACGTGCCAAGACCGGGCAAAATGTAACCCAGTTATACTATGCACAACAAGGTATTATTACACCGGAAATGGAATACATCGCTATCCGGGAAAACCAGCTGGCAGATCAATTGTTTGAAGAGAACAACACCCTCTGGCATCAGCATAAAGGCCAGAGCTTCGGCGCCAATACTCCCGTAAAATTTATTACGCCTGAATTTGTGCGCCAGGAAATTGCCGCCGGCAGGGCCATTATTCCGTGCAATATTAACCACCCGGAAAGTGAACCAATGATCATTGGCCGCAACTTTCTTGTGAAGATAAATGCCAACATCGGCAATTCCGCTGTTACGTCCAGTATAGAAGAAGAAGTGGAAAAAGCAGTATGGGCCTGCCGCTGGGGCGCAGACACTATTATGGACCTGAGCACCGGCAAAAATATCCATGAAACCAGGGAATGGATCATCCGTAATTCACCGGTGCCCATTGGCACCGTACCCATTTACCAGGCATTGGAAAAAGTGAATGGAAAAGCAGAAGCCCTTACCTGGGAAATTTTCCGCGATACGCTCATAGAACAGGCCCAACAGGGCGTTGATTATTTCACCATCCACGCCGGCGTATTGCTAAGGTATATACCGTTAACGGCCAAACGCGTAACGGGCATCGTTTCCCGCGGAGGTTCCATCATGGCGAAATGGTGCCTGGCACATCATAAAGAAAATTTCCTGTATACACATTTCGAAGAAATTTGTGAGATCATGAAAGCGTATGATGTTTCCTTTTCCCTGGGAGATGGATTGCGCCCGGGCAGTATCGCCGATGCCAACGACGCCGCTCAGTTTGCAGAGCTTGAAACACTCGGAGAACTTACCAAAATAGCCTGGAAACATTCCGTGCAGGTAATGATCGAAGGCCCCGGCCATGTGCCCATGCACCTTATCAAAGCCAATATGGATAAGCAACTGGAGCACTGCCACGAAGCGCCTTTTTATACGCTGGGACCTTTAACCACCGACATTGCACCTGGTTATGACCATATCACCTCCGGGATCGGCGCCGCTATGATAGGTTGGTTTGGCTGCGCCATGCTATGCTATGTAACGCCTAAGGAGCACCTGGGATTACCCAATAAAGAAGATGTACGGCAAGGGGTGATCACCTACAAAATTGCCGCACATGCGGCAGACCTGGCCAAAGGCCACCCTGGCGCACAACACAGGGATAACGCCCTTAGTAAGGCCCGGTTTGAATTCCGTTGGGAAGACCAGTTCAACCTGGCTCTTGACCCGGAAACAGCCCGTTCTTACCACGACGAAACCCTGCCGGCAGACGGCGCCAAAATTGCGCACTTCTGTTCTATGTGCGGACCAAACTTCTGCTCTATGAAGATCACGCAGGAAGTACGCGATTTCGCTGCTCAGAAAGGACTGGAAGAAGAAGACGCCATGAGCGCCGGTATGAAAGAAAAAGCTGCGGCCTTTGCAGAACAGGGAGGGGAAATCTATTTGTAAAAGATTAACAGATATTCTCCATAAAGAAAACTTAATTGCTTTGATCTGGATCATCACATCACCTGAACGTATATACGAAGAAGTACCTGTTATTACCGCCTTGCTGGCGGCAGGTGCATCACGTATACTGTTAAGGAAACCAGGATGGTCAGCACAACAGTATGCCGCCTTACTGGAAAAGATCCCTTCTGAGTACTACAGCCGGCTACTGATCCGGGATCAGCCACTGCTTGCGCACCGGTATCAACTGGCCGGTGTGCATTGGAGCGGGGAAGTACGCCTGCAGATGCAGTTTTTTATCCTGGGAAGCAATGTTGTATCAGCAGAAGGGGAAAACGCGGATACCGGGAAAGCGGCGCCAGTTACCGGCCAGGAGAAGCTGCCATCCCGTTACCTGTCTCCGGAAAATTTCAAAGAAAACAGCACAGGTATACATTCAACAGAAGAACTAACGTTAACGGACACACGCTTCAGAACACTATTGCTGAGCCCTGTATTCAACAGTATCTCCAAAACCGGTTATTATGGCCGGCAGATGGGAGTACTCCCGGAGAAAAACAACCGGCAGGTACTTGCTTTGGGCGGTGTGGATCATACTAATGTACACTTATTAAAAAAACGGCAGTTCGATGGCGCAGCGTTGCTGGGAGCCATCTGGAAAATACCGGCGCAGGCCGTGGAAAACTACTGCCGTATACAAGAACTATGGAACAGGAGCGACCTAACGTGATGAGCTTTGCCGGCCTGGATCCCAGCGGGGGAGCGGGCTTGCTGGCAGATATCAAAACATTTGAACAACACAAGGTAAACGGGATGGGTGTTTGCACGGCCATCACGGTGCAAACACCAGAACAGTTTATATCGGTAGAGTGGTTACCGGTTACGCATATACTGGCACAGGCAAAACCATTGCTGTGCGGCAACCAGCTGCAATACTGCAAGATTGGGATCATGCCGGATATACAGTCGCTGCTTGAGCTGGTACGGCAAATAAAGCAATTATCCCCTGGCATACGCATCATCGTAGATCCGGTACTGAAAGCATCTGCCGGCTTTTCTTTCCATAACAGTGTTCATCAGCAGGCATGGAAAGAATTGCTTTCAGAAATATACCTGCTAACACCTAACTACGACGAAGCGCTGTTATTAACAGGCCTTACAGACGGAGAGGCCGCCGCACGGCAGTTATCGGCCGGATGCGCTGTATTATTGAAAGGAGGCCACCATAAAGATAAACCCGGCTATGATATGCTTTATACCGGAGATGTGATCCACACCCTTGCACCGGTACTGAAGGAAGTATTCCCGAAGCATGGCTCCGGTTGCGTATTATCTGCCGCTGTTACTGCTGGTTTAGCTAAAGGATTATCACTGCATGAAGCATGCGCTAACGGCAAAGCATATACGGAAAAATTACTGGCCAGTCACCCATCATTAACAGGATATCATCACATATGATCAGCAACTTACATTACATATCACAACCATCACATACAGACAACATACTGGCGGCCTGCGATGCCGGCTGTAAATGGGTCCAGCTGCGTATTAAGAACGAAACACCGGATAAGGTAATGCCGGTGGCAGAAGCGGTAAAAAAGATCTGCGACCGTTACCAGGCATCACTTATCATCAATGATTATCCGCAGGTAGCAGTGGCAGTAGAAGCGGCCGGCGTACATGTAGGCAAACTGGATATGACAGTAGCTGCCGCCCGTGCGATCACCGGCAACGATATGATTATTGGCGGTACCGCCAATACCCTTGCAGATATCCTGCAGCATGTACAGGATGGCGCCAGTTACGTAGGCGTGGGTCCATACCGGTTTACTACCACCAAGAAAAATTTAAGTCCCATACTGGGACTTGGTGGCTACCAATCTATATTGCAGGCCCTGAAAGAAAAACATATAGTCATTCCCGTTATTGCTATTGGCGGTATTATGCCTGAAGATATTCCAGGGTTGATGGAAACCGGCATTCATGGCATTGCCGTTAGCGGGATGATTACACATGCAACGGATAAACAGGCCGTTGTTAAGCGCATTTACGAACAGTTAAAACAATTACCTACATGGAGCCATTAGTTATTGCCGGCCGGGAATTTCACTCCCGTTTATTTACAGGTACCGGGAAATTTTCTTCCCCTGAAGCGATGGA
>NZ_DATCRD010000336.1:0-3298 GCF_036569185.1 Chitinophaga sp. | reverse complement strand
GTGTATGCCAACCCTGTATAGCAGGCGAACAGGAATATATCACGAACGGCAGATAAGCGCCTGTTGGGTATTTCCTTTCTTTGCAGCTTAGATAATTCGTCATCATTAAGGAAGCCGCGGTCTATATCTTTCAGGGAGCATTTAAAATTCAGGAACGGATTTTTATCCAACCAGCCATGAGCTACTGACATGTTAGTGATCTTCTTTAAAAACTGTATGTATTTAATTGCAGGGTTGTGGCTGATCAGATCAACAGTTTTCAGGAAGATTTCAAAGTTCACCACGAAACGATGATCCAGTTCTTTCAGAAATACATCTTTCCGTTTATACTGGTATTCGATGTACCGGGTTACTTTCTTGAGCAGGCTTTCATACTTTGTTACTGTGGCTTTCGTGCTTTCTACCCCCAGTTTTTGCCTTAGCTGGTTGTTATGCAACCTGAATGCTTCCAGCAGTGTACGTACGTCCCCATTATTATCCCCATTTATACGTTGTTTAATTATATCGATGGAGGCTGGTATATCTTTTTCCAAACAATCGTTGAAAGTAGCCAGCACATTACTTTTAAACAGTGATAGCTGTTTGTTCAGTTCTTTATGTTCTGGTCTGTTCTCTCTGAGATGGTGTTTTTGCTGATTCCAGTGTTTTTCATCTACGGTAATACCTGTGTGAAGCTGTCCTGTTTCGTTGGGAAGTGTTATTTTCAGGTAGACAGGTGTTCCATTTTTGTTCTTCCGTGATTTATACAGGAAGAATGATAAATAAATTCTGCTGTTTTCCATACTGTTTGATTTGCATGGCTTCCAGACAAAAGTGTGTACATACTACTTGTGTAAGTGTTTGATTCTCATTACCTCCAACTGATAGCTGCAAAAAAAGCTACTGAGAGCTTGTATGTTAGCTGGATGATGATAAAACAACGATTACATTTTACGTGTTGCTCTCAGAGCGTTTTCAGCAAACGCTTTACTGCAGCGCTAAAACAAAAAAGCCCCGATAACCTGCGTTACCAGAGCTTTAAAGCTTGCGGAGAAGAAGGGATTCGAACCCTTGATAGGCTTTCACCTATACACACTTTCCAGGCGTGCCAGTTCAACCACTCCTGCACTTCTCCGTGATTATCTTTTCCTGAACAAAACGGAAGGGTTGATTTTCCAATTCAGGGTTGCAAAGATAATCCTTTAGTTTATATTTCAAAAAAAAGTTTAATTCTTATCGTAGAGCTTCCATATGCCTCCGCCCAAAAGGCCGCCCACAATGGGTCCTACAATAAACACCCAGAGGTGGGCCATAGCATCGCCGCCTACAAACAGGGCCGGTCCGATGCTCCTGGCAGGGTTTACAGAAACCCCTGTAACCGGGATGCCTACAATATGGATCATGGTAAGGCAAAGACCAATGGCCAGCCCGGCAAACGCTGTGTTGCCGTTGTTTTTACTGGTACTGCCATGTACCACTACAAGGAAAATGGCGGTCAGGATGATTTCTGCCACCAGGCCGCTGATGAGGGAATAGTGATCCGGTGAACCATCTCCCACCCCATTGGCGCCAAGACCGTTAGCTGCAATGCTGTAATCTGCTTTTCCCTGTGCAACAAAATACAGAAGTGCTGCAGCTACAATACCTCCAATGATCTGTGCAACAATATATCCGCCTGCATCTTTACCGGATATTTTGCCTGTAGACCACAGGGAAATAGTGATGGCCGGATTCAGATGACATCCGGAAATATGACCTATCGCGTAGGCCATTGTAACTACCGATAAACCAAATGAAAAAGCGATACCAAGAAACCCTACGTGCGCGCCCGCCAGAACGGCGCTTCCACAACCCATAAATACCAGGACAAAAGTGCCAAAGAATTCAGCAATGCATTTTTGTGATAAGGAAACTCCCATAGAATAATGAATTTTGTGGTGAATAGAAATTGGGGAATAAGCGTTTGGTGATATTTAAATTTACTTTAAATATTCAAAATAAAAAAAAGAGGGATGTATAATTGAATGTACATCCCTCTTCTATATGCTTTTGTGAATAAAATATTTAATATACTTCAATCGGCGTAAGTTCGCCACGGAGTGATGTTTCCAGCATTTTTTTGGCATCACCGACAGAAAGCCCCTGGCCCAATACAAACATCAGTTTGGTCACTGCCGCTTCAAAGGTCATATCATGGCCACTCACTACCCCAATTTCCACCAGGTGTTGGCTCGTTTCATATTTCCCCAGCTCCACAGATCCACCGTCACATTGGGTGATATCCACTACAATAGCGCCATTGTCGATCACCTTTTTAATGCTCTCAATAAACCAGGGTTGTGTGTTGGTATTGCCACTGCCAAAGGTTTCCATGATTACACCCTTTAAGCCGGATACGCTTAGTGTAGCTTCCACAGCCCTCCTGGTAATACCGGGAAATAATTTCAGAACGGTAATATTTGTTTCCAGTTCTTTATGCACCTTTAACGGTTGCGTAGGTGGAGGTAAAATAAACTGGTGTTTGAACTTGATATCAATGCCTGCTTCTGCAAGTTGAGGGTAGTTCATGGTGTAGAAGGCTTCGAACTTTTCTGCATTATATTTTTTTGAACGGTTACCTCTGAACAGGGAAAAGTCGAAGTAAATACATACTTCCGGTACCATAGACACCGTAGTGCCGTTATGCCTGCTGCAGGCTATTTCCATTGCCGTAATAATATTCTCTTTGGCGTCGGTACGTATTTTCCCGATAGGAAGCTGGGAGCCGGTCAGGATAACGGGTTTGGAAAGATTTTCCAGCATAAAGCTCAGGGCGGAGGCGGTGAAAGCCATTGTGTCGGATCCATGGAGGATAACAAAGCCATCGTAGCGGTCGTACCTGTCTTCTATAATACTGGCCAGTTCCACCCATATTTCTGGCTGCATGTCTGACGAATCTATAGGCGGATTAAATGCGTATACATAAAAATCGATGCCCATCCGGTATAGTTCCGGTAAATTATTCCTTATTTCGTTGAAGCCGATCGGGCGCAGTGCTTTGGTTTTATCGTCATAGATCATACCTACAGTACCGCCCGTGTAAATTATCAGAATTTTACTCATTGTGCTAGTAGCCATTGCCTGCAAAGGTATTCACTAAACAGTTAGAGCATTTTGAATAATTTCCGGGCATTACTGCTTGTTATAGCTGCAACGTCTGCTATTTTTAGATTTTTTATATCTGCCACCTTTTCTCCTGCCAGCGGGAGGTAAGCGCTTTCATTACGTTTTCCGCGATAAGGAACCGGGGCCAGGTAAGGTGCATCTGTTTCCATTACAA
>NZ_DATCRD010000335.1:0-8747 GCF_036569185.1 Chitinophaga sp. | reverse complement strand
GGTAATATTCCGATGCCCATTTATTGTTGACTCGCCTCATGAGCCTTCAAGGATCGATGTGTTGTTTATGCCGCAGCATAATAAACCTGTTCAGGTTATTGGCTCGGGCCAGGAAAAAATGCACCCGGTTTATCGTGGTGATGTAGCCGATGCAGTGCTGTCTTCACTTGTTAAGGGAAATCCGGGGACCTATGAATTATCCGGTTGCGAGGAAATGACCACAACCGAATTTATATACCTGGTCAATAAAAATAACCATACAAGAATCCGTTACACGCCTGGCTGGCTGGCCAGGCTGCTTAGTCCTTTTATAAAAGGATTGTCGCCAACTTTCGTGGATATTTTATTGCACCACACCAATAGCACGTTTATTCCCGATACTTACCGGCAGTTTGATATTAATCCTACCTCGCTGGTAAAGCTTTGGAGAGAGCGTCGCAGATGAATTTTTAAGAGTTGTAGGTTCGTGAAACCCGGGGTGGGTCAACATAAAAAATAACTAATTACAACAAAAAATTCAAAATATAAAATCAGTGTAATCAGCGAAATCATCATAATCCTGAGTCAGACAAACTCCGCGTATTTACAAAGTACTGGAAGATCCAACCTAGTAACAACACCAGGAGGCAGCCAATGGCATTGAGCCAGAGGAAAGATACAGTTCCCGTCCAGTAGATCACCAGCACCGCCACTTCGGCGATAATGGCCGCCCAGAAAGTAGCAGCGCCCCCTACCCGCTTCATGTAAAAAGCAACCAGGAAAATACCGAGTATTACCCCGTAAAACCAGGAACCCAGTACATTCACTACTTCTATCAAACTGCCAAGACTACCGGCAAACTGCGCCACTACAATGCAGAATACCCCCCAGATCAAAGTCCATAGCTTTGATATTTTGAGGTAATGTTCTTCCGTAGCATGCGCGTTATACAGCCGCTTGTACACATCAATCACAGTGGTAGACGCCAGCGAATTCAATGCGGCGGCAATACTGCCCCAGGCTGCCAGGAAGATGATGGCAATCAGCAGCCCCACCAACCCTTTGGGTAAACTGTTCACCACGAAATGAAGGAATATATAATTGGTGTCGTTTGTATCTGCTGTCGGATCGGCATCCTTGATGAGCGACAACGCTTCGGTTCTTACCTGCTGCGACTGATCATCCGTTTGCTGCAACGCTTTTTTTGCAACAGCAATGCGGGCGCTGTTATCTGTTTCCAACGCTGCCGCCAGATCCTTTACCTGCTGCTGTTTCAGGGCCCCCAGTTCATTGTACCGGTCTTCCAGTTTCACTAATGCAGGTCCCTGTTCTGTTTTATGTATCCTTGCCAGTTGCGCTTCGTTAAAGAAAATAGGCGCACGGAAATACAGGTAAAATACAAACACCAGCGCGCCTATCAGCATGATCAGGAATTGCATGGGCACTTTTACAAGACCGTTCATCAGCAGGCCCATACGGCTTTCCTTCACCGACTTGGCGGTAAGGTAACGGCCTACCTGCGACTGGTCCGTACCAAAATACGACAGCGCCAGGAAGAAGCCCCCTATCACGCCGCTCCATATATTGTATTTGTCTTTCCAGTCGAATTTTGTAACAATCACATTCAGCTTATCCATTTTGCCGGATACCTGCAAAGCCTGCTTTAGCCCTATGTCTGCAGGTAACAGGTGCACTACCATCCATCCTGCCAGGAACATGCCACCGAAAATAATAGTGAGCTGGAAAGTTTGTGTATACGCCACTGCGCGGGTACCGCCGGCTACCGTGTAAATGATCAGCAGACCACCCATGATCATATTTGTCCAGTAAAGATTCCAGCCAAGTAAGGAAGATAAGATGATAGAAGGCGCACAAATGCTGATGCCGGTCGATAATCCCCGTTGTATAAGGAACAGCGACGAGGCAAGGGTACGCGTTTTCAGATCAAAGCGCTGCTCCAGGAATTCATAGGCTGTATATACTTTCAGTTTATGGAAGATAGGTACAAACGTGATACAGAGCACTACCATCGCCAGGGGCAATCCGAAGTAATATTGCACAAAGCGCATCCCGTCTGTATAGGCCTGGCCCGGCGCAGAGATAAAGGTAACGGCACTGGCCTGGGTACCAATAATGGACAGCAGGATGATATACCAGGGCATAGACTGGTTATCCAGGAAATAACTTTCCATGTTTCGCTGGCCACGGCTTTTCCAGACGCCATAGCATATGATTACAGTGAGGGTACCAACGAGTACCATCCAATCTAAAAGGCTCATGAAAATGTTTTGGTGAATGAGTAGAAGAGTATGATCAGTAACAGCAGCCAGGCTATTACCAATACATACCACCATCCCCATGATGGAAACAAGGGAGGTTTTTCTTCCTGCAGGTTATCTGCCATAATCTAATCGTTTGAATTGCTTTTAGTCCACATACTGCTTGTTAACAGCCCCAACGCAATACCAATGATCAATCCCACCTGTACACGCTTGATCGTAAACCCGATCAGCAGGCCAAGGATAATACACAAGCCGGCGGCGATCTTCAGCCTGGGACGGTTTTCTTGATGTTTCTTGCTCATTATCTTACAGCCACTATTTTACAGAAATCAGGTTTACAAATAAACGGTATGCTCCCGGCACGCCGGCAGGCAGCTGCCTGAAAAAGGATAAGCCGGTGTACACATAGCATCCTTTGCCATAATGCGCTACCAACGTGGATCCGCTGAGCGGCGATTCGCCTTTGTCGTTCATGCTGAAAGGCTTTTTGTAGGCTTTATCGGCATTGGTAGTGTAATACAGTCCACGCTCCTGTACCCAGCCGTTAAAATCCGCTGCAGTAATTTCGTTGGGATAATGCAGCACCGGGTCTTTCGGATCGTTGAAGGTAACCGGCGCATTTTCATCCGTTACCCTGTCGCGCGACAAACTGAACGGATAAGGCCCCAGGTCTGTTGTTACCAGCGGGCCATTTACATTATACTGGATCACCAGCTTGCCGCCGTTGTTCACATATTCCATCAGTTTGGGCTGCCAGTATTTCATACGTGCGTTTACGTTATAGGCACGTACACCAGTGATGATAGCATCATATTGTTGCAGGTTGCCGCTCATGATCTCCTTCTCTCCCAGTTCGGTGACGTCGTACCCTACCTGGCGCAGCGATGACGCCACCATATCACCGGCGCCGGGGATATATCCGAGACGGTTGCCATTATGTTTCAGGTTTACGGATACCAGCCTGGCCTGTGCCGGTGGGAACAGCGTGATCAGCGGGATATGATCATAGCGGATCTGCTGCAGGCTTTGCGTATATTCCTTACCGTTACAGCTCATCACTACGGTAAATGTATCCGCATGATTTTCTGCTACCCCTTTTACAGGTTTGATGTCAAAGCGCAGCGCTATCTCATCTCCTTTTTGCTTGAGGCTGAAAGGCTGGCTGTTGCCGTCGCTGAACCCTGCGGGTAACTGCAGCCGCACGGTTCCCTGTATATTATCGGCCATTGCCCGGAGCTTCACCGGTACGGACTGGGCTTTGGCATCTGTGAAAATATATACCTGGTTGCTGAGCTCTGCTACTACTGGCGGCGCTATTACCAATGGCTGGTACAGCTCTCCTTTAACAGGGTCTGTATATTTATATTGCAGCGGGCGTGCAATGGTAAAGGATTGGCCACCGATGGTAAGATGGATCTGTGCCTGCAATGCAGGAATATTTTCCGGGTTGCCTACCAGCAACGGATCGTTGATAATGTAAGTGCCAACGGGATGTGCCTCTGCCAGCCAGTAGGGCTGCGATTCCGGCGTATTGGCCGGCACCTGCAGCGTTTGGGAAATGCTGGTAAATTTATTGAAGGCCAGTGGTTGCTGCTCTCCTATATTGGTATTGCCGGGCAGTTCTATTTTATCGAGCGTAATTTTTACCGGGCCCCTGTTGATCAGTTGCACTGTAGCTTCCATGCTGGTGCCTGGCACTACAGTAGGCGATGTGCTGTAGGCTTCCGCCCACAGACCGGCGCAGGCGTAAATCAGTTGTTCTGTTTCTTTTAGTTTCAGATTACGCCAGTAGCCATCGGGCAATGCCTGGATGGCGCTGCGTATTTCCAGCAGTGCCGGTACAGAGGCGGCAGGGTTTTCCATATCATATGCCGCCAGCGCTGCATCTACCAGTGCGCCAATTTTATCGCCACCGGGCACTCTTGTCCAGCTGGTATTGATATCGTCCAGTAAACTCCTTTTAGGCGTGTTGCCTTTGATGGTAAGAAAATATTCCTGTGAGCTGCCACGGGAAGCGGCTACGCCAAATCCCTGGCTCTTATGCTGGGAGCGGCTTTCAGCGGCTATCTCCCCAAAACCTTTTCCAAGTAACGGGTTAAAGGCGCCTACATCTATTTTGAACTGGTCGTCTGATGTAGTGTTTACATTACCAAAGCTGAAGGTATTCCAAAGGATCCGTTTTGCCTGCCAGGGTCTTACCAGTTTCAACTGTTCGGGGAAACGTTTGGGATCAGCGGCAGCGCTGTAGGCTTCTTCCGCCAGCATAGCTGACGCGGTGTGATGCCCGTGCCCGGCGCGACTATCAGCCGGGAAGCGGCAAATGATCACATCCGGCTGGAATTTACGGATCATATATACTACATCTCCCAAAATCTGCTCCCTGTTCCAGATGGTAAATGTTTCCTGCGGATTTTTAGAGAACCCGAAGTCCTGGGCACGGGTAAAAAATTGTTCGGCTCCGTCAATACGGCGTGCTGCCAGTAACTCCTGTGTACGGATCAGCCCCAGTAACTCGGACTGTTCATTCCCTACCAGGTTTTGTCCGCCATCGCCGCGGGTGAGCGACAGGTAGCCTGTGCGATACAGCTTTTCCTTTGCCAGGTAGCCAAGCAAACGGGTGTTTTCATCATCAGGATGGGCGGCAATGTATAATACACTTCCAAGCGTATCCAGCTTCTTCAGTTGCAGTTTTATATCAGCGGCGTTCCATACAGGCGAAGGTTGCGCCAATGCGGGTAAACCCCATACTGCCAGTAAAATTATAACCAGTGCGGTAGATCGTCTTATAAACATTTGATGATTCGTGAATTTACAGATTGCCAAAAGTAATAATTAATTGGTGGCAGGAAAGATAAAATATGATGAGCGTATGCCCGGGTACGTATATGAACGCCATTTGTATCAAAACCGAACAATTTAAATATATTATAAATATTCAGTAATTTGATTTATAGAAGCTCCGGGCAATGGCATCGCCTTTGGTAACAGGGATACAACACAATCTTTACTATGCTGAAAAACTACTTTAAGCTTGCCTGGCGCAATCTCATCAAAGATCGCCGCTTTGCCTTTCTTAATTTAATTGGATTGTCTACCGGGCTCGCCTGCGCGCTCATGATCTATATCTGGGTGCAGGATGAACTGCACATCGACAAATTTCATAAGAACGACGCTACGCTTTTCCAGGTGCTGGAAAACAGGGTGCAGGCAAGCGGCATCTGGACAGCAAAATCATCTCCGGTACCTATGGCCGAAGCCCTGGTAAAGGACATGCCGGAAGTGGAATATGCAGCCTATGTAAGTCCCGTTCGCGAAGCCACGCTCTCTGTAAAAAATGAAAAGAATATAAAAACCAACGGGAAATATGCCGATAAAGATTTCTTTAAGATGTTCTCTTATGGGCTGATCAGTGGAAACGCAGACCAGGTGCTGAAAGACCCTGCCTCTATTGTGTTGTCTGATGTGCTGGCAAAAAACCTGTTTGGCTCGTCTGACAATGTGATTGGTAAAATGGTCGACTTCCAGCATGAGGAACAATATGTGGTTTCCGGCGTGTTTACATCACCGGGACCAGCATCGTCTGAACAGTTCGATTTTGTTTTGCCTGTGCGCTCGCTTGAAATGGTGAAACGCAACGCTGATGAATGGGGCAATACCGGCTTTAATACTTTCCTGGTTTTAAAGCCCGGTACAAACATCGATAAGTTCAATGCAAAAATTGCCAATTACATCAAACTTAAAACCAATAATGAAATTACTTACCGTACCCCCTTCATCCAACGGTATTCAGAAAATTACCTGTATGGCCGTTATGAAAACGGTATACAGGTAGGTGGCAGAATAGACTATGTACGCCTGTTTTCCCTCGTTGCCATCTTCATCCTGGTAATTGCCTGTATTAATTTTATGAACCTTTCTACCGCGAAAGCATCCGGAAGAGCGAAGGAAGTAGGCATTAAAAAAGCGATGGGCGCCGGTCGTGGTGCATTAATCCTGCAATATCTCGGCGAATCTATGGTGATGGCTTTTGGCTCCCTGCTGCTGGCTGTTTTAATGGTGGTACTGTTTCTTCCCGTATTCAATAATATTACAGGTAAACAACTTTCACTGTTACATCCTGGTGTATCGCTGATACTAACTACGCTTGGCATCACGTTGTTCACCGGTCTGATAGCCGGCAGTTACCCGGCGTTTCATTTGTCGGGCTTTAAACCTGTAACTGTATTGAAAGGGAAGATCAGGGGATCGGCAGGCGAATTATTTGTGCGAAAGGGATTGGTAGTATTCCAGTTTTCCCTCTCTATTATATTAATTGTAGCCGTACTCGTTATTTACCGGCAGATCAGTTATATCCAGACAAAAAACCTGGGATATGAAAAAGCGCATATTATCACTTTTTTCAGGGAAGGAAAACTGAATGATGATGTGGTGCACGACCGCTTTCTTTCCCAGGTAAAAGAGATACCCGGCGTTACCAACGCCTCTGATATGGGGCATGGTTTTACAGGGCACGCGAGTGGAACCTCCGATGTGATATGGCCGGGGAAAGATCAGAAAGATAAAACCGAATTTGAAGTAGTGCCTGTAAACTATGACCTGTTGAAAACATTGGATATAAAAATAAAAGAAGGCAGGGAGTTTTCGCGCGACTTTGGCGCGGATAGTTCCATGCTTATTTTTAATGAAGCTGCCATTAAATTCATGGGGATGAAAGATCCTATTGGCAAAGAGGTGGAATTGTGGGGAGAGAAAATGCGCATAGGCGGCGTAGCAAAAGATTTCCACTTCGAATCGCTTCATGAAACAGTAAAACCGCTGTTCTTTATGCTGAACCCGCAAGGCACCCGCCGGTTTATGGTGAAGGTGGAAACCGGCAGTGAGAAAGCAGTGGTTGCAAAACTGCAGGAGATATATGCACAAATAAACCCGGGCTTCTCATTCGACTACCAGTTCCTGGACGAAAGATACCAGACTTTATACAAAGCGGAAAGCCAGGTATCGCAGTTGTCGAGGTACTTCGCAGGGCTGGCTATCCTCATCTCCTGCCTGGGATTATTCGGACTGGCAGCCTTTACTGCGCAGCGGAGAAATAAGGAGATCAGTATCAGGAAAGTACTGGGCGCTACGGTGGGTACTATTGTAATGATGCTGTCGAAGGATTTCCTGCGGCTGATACTGATTGCTATGGTGATTGCTTTTCCCGTGGCATGGTGGGCTACCACGCAATGGCTGAAGGGCTTTGCCTACAGTATTCATCTCAATGCAGGCGTATTTTTGGTGGCTGGCGTTGTGGTGATCCTGCTTACTTTTCTTACCATCAGTTTTCAATCGGTAAAAGCGGCATTAGCCAACCCGGTGAAGAGCCTGAAATCAGAATAGTTGTCATGTTTAAATAAAAAAGCCCCGGTGAAGAACCACCGGGACTTTTTTTCTCATAAGCAAAAATCCAACCAGCTATCTCTAAGCAAAAACCAATTATTAACAAAGGCGGTTTAGATTTAATTGTAACCTTCGTTCTGCTGGTTGCGTATGTTGGGGTTAGCATCCAGTTCTCTTTGTGGTATGGGCAAAATAACTTTCGTACTTGGCCACGATACCGGTATCGTTTTGTCACTCGCCAGGAATTTGGTGAATGAACGTTTTGTTCTGGTTAAATCGAACAGCCGGTGCCCTTCAAAAGCCAGTTCCTTTCTCCGTTCCAGCAGGATCGCATCCAGGAGTGCCGGCCCTGTAGCCGTTACCGGCGGGGCATTATGATCGGCGCGTTGTGTTATCACCTGCAGGTCAGCCTGTGCTTCCGTGTTGCTTCCAAGGTGTGCTGCTGCTTCTGCATGAATAAGATATACTTCCGCCAGTCGCATCACTTTAATACTTTCTGTAAACGTGCTTACATCTTTGTATTTGGTGATGATGTTCGCCGGATCTTCGCCTCCGTTGCCGGAGCGTTTTCCTTTCTGCAGAAAATCCCTTCTTACATCTGTAGCCTGGTAGATATTGTAAATGTTATTGGTGGCCAATACATCGCCATATCCGTCCTGGCTGAACATATAACTTAATCCATCTGTATTGCGGTTATCCACCGCTGTATTGATGATCTCAAAAACAGTTTCATTGTTATTGGTGATCTTGAAATCGCTCACCAGTTTTTCGTTGGGCAGCAACGCATATTTATTGGATTGTATCACATCGCCGGCGTATCTGGCTGCGCCCTGCCAGTCTTCCTTGTATAAGAGGATCCTGGACAACAATGCTTTTGCAGAGTAGATATTGATCCGTCCGGAAGAGAATTCAGCGCTTTTGCTTTCTTCAAACCTGGAGATAGCCGCTGTGAGATCGCTGATAATCTGCGCATAAGTATCTTTCATACTGCTGCGGGAGGGCGATTGCACCGAATCTACATTCGTTACCGTTACAATGGGAATGCCCATATGTGTAGCGCCCGGCGTATAGTTATACGGTTGCGCGAACATGCGCGCTATATCAAAG
>NZ_DATCRD010000334.1:0-39916 GCF_036569185.1 Chitinophaga sp. | reverse complement strand
CAACGGCCCGGACCTGCTTAACCTGAAAGACGGGGACCTGCAATACCAGGTGGACTTCAAAAGCGTGTATGCCACCCTGTTATCCGGCTGGCTGGGCGCCGATGATAAGGCGATACTGAAAGCGGAGTACCCGCATTTATCGTTTGTTTAGCGCGCGGATTTTGTCTTGGAACACTGATTACGCTGATTATAATGATTAGTTTGATTTTGTTCTTTGGATTTTATAAAAGATTAAGGGAGATAAAAGCAATCTGCTTATATCTCCCTTAATTATTTCAAACACTAAAAAATAAAATCAAACTAATCATTATAATCAGCGTAATCAGTGTTCCAAGACAATCGCCGAAGGCGATCCCCTCCGCACTATCGTTTCTGGCGTTGTTTCTTGAACAGGTTACCTGTTTTGAACTTGTTACCTTCAGGGCTACCTACACGGTCCATTGCGCAGCGGAAACCAACGGTATTGGTGGCCATATCTTCCTGCATGTAACGGCGGGTGCCTGGTGAAAGCCAGTAAGCGCGGTCGTTCCAGCTACCACCTTTGATCACGTGTGATTTATCGTTGATCAGGGTAGTGATGCCATAGCCATATTCTACCTGGGAGAGAGAGTCACCATCGAGGTAGTTGATCACATCTCCTTTCTGGTAGTTAAGACGGTTGGCGCTTTCTTCATCTGTAACGTCACGCATTTTCAGGTGGCCAAGGCTGTCTTTTTCAAACTCTTTATTCTCGTTCTGGTAAACAGTCTGGAATTTATTACCACGGAAGTAGTTGAAGTCTTCCCCATCGATCGGGTTGAGTGGTCTGTATACATCCAGTACCCATTCAGCCACGTTACCGGACATGTTGTAGATGCCGAATGTGTTAGGGTAGAAGGAGCGGATAGGACCAGGGATGGAAGCACGGTCGTTCAAGCCACCGGCCACACCCATGTTATCACCGGAACCACGCTTGAAGTTGGCCAGGAACTGGCCCTGCATGGTACCGCGGCGGATATCACGTAAACCGCTGGTGTTGGTGCCCCAGGAGTAAACCTGTTTGTTCATGATCAGCTCTTCCCCATGTTTGCCTTCTTTTTTGGAAGGGCCGGGGTTCTGACCTATATAACCCAGTGCGGCATATTCCCATTCTGCTTCAGTCGGAAGGCGGTAGTTGGGTAACATGATACCATCTTCAAAAGCGGCATTACGGGGAGTACCATCAGAATTTTTGAATTGATCTTTCGCACTCTTCGACATTTTACCCGGAGTACCTTCGTATAAGCCGGCAGTGTAAGATTTTGTGTCGAAAGTGTTGTCGTCCGACTGGTTGTTCACATCTGCCTTGGAAAGGAGCCCTTTATCCATCAGCAGTTTTTCGTTTACACGGTTGGAACGCCATTTACAGTAGTCGGTAGCCTGTTTCCAGGTAACGCCAACTACAGGATAGTCGTTATAAGCAGGGTGACGGAAATAATATTCCACCAGCGGCTCGTTGTAGGCCAGCTCACTACGCCATACAAGGGTATCCGGCATTGCGTTGCGGTATACTTCAGGGAATGATTCCCCGTATACGCGGTTCAACCAGTAAAGATATTCACGGTAATGTACGTTGGCTACTTCAGATTCATCGATATAGAAGGAGGAAACCGTAATACGGCGCGGAATATTATTCCAGTCGCCCATTACATCCTGTTCCGTTGCCCCCATGGCGAATGTACCACCCTGTACAAAAACAAGGCCCGGACCAGTTTGCTGGTTCACGTTTTTTGCTACGCTGAAACCGCCCATTTTCTGGTCGTTATAGTTCCAGCCCGTAGCGGAAGAAGCCTGCTTCTTCTTACCGAAAAGTCCCCCGCCGTCCTTATGACAGGCACTCATGGATAGCATTACGCTGGTACCTACGAGCAATGATAAAGAGGTTAATCTACGCATGCGATACAGCTTTAGTCTAGTATATTTACAGTAAACGCAAATGTACTCTTTTTTATTTTATGGCGAAAAAAATTAATTTGTAATTTGCTGCCAATCGTTCCCGCTGATAAGGGTCTTTCTATATCAACCGGCCGAAAAACTGCGATTAAGGTAATGAAACTCAGTTATATTTTTATAATCCTGTTCCTGCTTTCTTTTTTTAAGAAGGGGGAAATATATGCCCAAAGCAGCCTTCGGACTTATAAAAAAAATTCAGTGCTGGCAACAGGCAGCTGGTATAAAATAGGTATCAGCGCCCCTGGTGTTTATAGAATAGACGCCGCCTTCCTGCAAACCCTGGGCATCACTGGTTTGCGCTCCACCGCGCTTCGGTTATATGGCAACGGGGGGCAAATGCTTGGGGAGCCCAATGCCGCACCGCGTTACGACGACCTTCCGGAAGTGGCCCTGCATATGGAAGACGGGGGCGATGGTGTACTGGATGGCAGCGACTATGCCCTTTTTTACGCCCCCGGGCCACATCGCTGGTTGTATAATAGCAGTACCAAAACGTTTACGCACCAGCGGAACCTGTATGCCGATACCGCCTGGTATTACATCACCACAGCCGGAACAGGGCTCAGGATAATCGCTGCCGGCGATGAGCCGGTAGCTGCAGTGTCGGAATATAACTTCGACTTTCATGACTTTTATGAACAGGACAGCATTAATTTCCTGAACAGCGGCAAACAATGGTGGGGCCAGGAATTCAGTAAAGTAACAGGGCTTACCCGCAGCTACGGCTTTAAACTGCCGGCAGCCCCGGAAGGAAAAGTGTGGGTCAGCATACGGGCTGCAGCCAGGAGCAGTAGTGGAAGCAATTTCAACGCCACCGTAAACAAAGCGGCCGCAATAACCAATATGTACCTGCTGCCTGTTACAGGCAATATTTTTGAGGGCGTAGCTACAGCGGCTATAGCTACCGGCGGTGCAAACACGGATCAGGCAGCGCTGGAAATAGGAGTAGAATTTTTACCAGGAAATATCAATGACCGGGGATGGCTGGACTACCTGGAAATACAGGCACGTTGTGCGCCGGTATTGCCTGCCTCAGGTATGCTCGGTTTCCGCAGCGCCCGCTATGCAGGTTCCGGGCTACCTGCCCGTTTTGCGGTGCATAACGCCAACGCGCAAACGTATATCTGGGATGTTACCGATCCCCTGCAACCCGTGATAATGAAAACCACCCTGCAGGGGGATTCACTGTTATTTACCGGTAAAAGCGACCGGCTTCATGAGTACATTGCCTTTACCGCTGCGGCGGCCGGGAAACCTGCTTTCGCGGGAACAGTGCCCAACCAGGACCTGCATGGCAACGGCCCGGCCGATATGATCATTGTGACCACCCGCAGACTGCTGCCGCAGGCAGAACGCCTGGCTGCCATGCACAGGGTGGAAGACCAGCTGATGGTGCAGGTAACCACTATCGACCAGGTATACCAGGAATTTGCATCCGGCACGCCGGATCCTACCGCCATCAGGGATTATATAAAAATGTTTTACGACCGGGGCCCGGCCCCACGGTACCTGCTGTTGTTTGGCGCCGCCTCCTACGACTACCGGCAGCGGGTTAAAAATAATACCAACGATATTCCCTCCTGGCAAAGTGAGGCTTCTCTTGATGCCATCCGGTCTTATGTTTCCGACGATTATTTTGGCATCCTGAAAGATGGCGGGGATATTACCGGCACAGGCAAGCCGGATCTGCTGGACATCGGTATCGGCCGCATCCCTGCACGCAATGAAGCGGAAGCCAGGCTGGCAGTGGATAAGATCCTGCGATACCGGCAGCCGGCGGCATTTGGCGCCTGGCGTAACCAGGTAACACTGCTGGCCGATGATGAAGATGATAACCTGCATTTTGAAGATGCAGAGAAAATGGGAGATATTCTATGGAGCAGTGCACGGGTGATGAATACAGATAAGATCTATGCAGACGCCTATCCCCAGGAAACGGGAAGCTCAGGTGCAATTTACCCGGAAGTAAATAAAGCCATTGCCGCCAGGATAAATAAGGGTACGCTGATACTCAATTATACCGGTCATGGCAGCAATGCGCGCCTGGCCGCGGAAAATATAGTGGATGCTGCCAGTATCAGTGATTGGCACAATGAAAACAGGCTTCCTTTGTTTATTACAGCCACCTGCGATTTTGCGCCTTATGACGATCCGGGCATCACCTCGCTGGGACATAAGATATTATTACAGCATACAGGCGGGGCTATTGCACTGATGACTACCACCCGGGCGGTTTTTGCCGCCTCTAACCAGCTGATGAACGCCAGCTATTTCAAAGTGGCTTTCACACCATCTGCCGATGGGCGCATGCCTGCCCTGGGTACTGCTGCCATGCTGGCCAAGAATCTCACGTACAACAGTTCTGCCGATGCAGTGAATAACCGGAAGTTCCAGCTGCTGGGAGATCCGGCGCTCACCCTGGCATTTCCCACCTACCGGGTAATCACCGACTCCGTTAATGGGAAGCCAACTACGGGATTACCCGATACGGTGAAGGGCCTTGGCATCTACACCGTGAAAGGACATATAGCAGACGCTCAGGGAAACCCGGCGTCAGGTTACAACGGCGTTCTTTATACCACTGTATATGATCAGCCGGCCCTGTTGAAAACCAGAGGCAATGACGCCGGCAGCCAGGTGGCTGCATACCCGGTGCAGCAGAATGTGTTGTTCCAGGGAACCCAGACAGTGAGCGGGGGCAGGTTTTCTTTTACATTTATGGCCCCGGCTGATGCCAGGGAAGGCAATGGTAAAGGAAAGATCAGTTATTATACCAGTAACGACCGGCTGGATGGTAATGGCTATTTCGATAATTTCACTATCGGAGGGCAGGCATCTCCACCGGTGGCTGATGTTACCGGTCCGGCAATAAGCGCCTGGCTTGATAACCGTAATTTCAGGAGCGGGGATATCACCGGGCCTGATCCTTTACTCATAATAGATCTGGCAGACAGCAGCGGTATCAATATTTCAGGTAATAATGACCTTCACCTGCTGACAGCAATTCTGGATAGTACAGAATATTTTGTGTTAAATGATTATTTTGGGGCATCTTTGGACAGCTATAAGAAAGGTAGTGTACTATTCCCATTAAAGGGATTGTCAACTGGAGAACATAAAATTACGGTCAGGGTATGGGATTCATGGAACAATGAGACTACAGCAACTATTTATTTCAAAGTGGCCGAACAGGGCGTGCTGGCTGTAGATGATGTAAGGAATTTTCCGAATCCTTTTCATGATGTAACAAGGTTTTCTTTTTTGCATAACCGCCAGGGAGAGGAGCTGGAGCTTACATTACAGGTGTTTACATTAGCCGGAAGACTGGTAAAAACCATGCGTAGCACAATAATTTCTACCGCTGGTCGTTTTGAGGGCATGCCCTGGGATGGTCGTAATGATTCGGGAGCAAAACTATCCACAGGACTGTACGTATACAGGCTAACAATCAAAACTTCCACGGGTACGAGCGTAAAGGGTGGTAAGCTGATGTTATTGTAGGCTATGCCGGGAAATAATTTTTACCATTATCCCAAATAAACCCCTTTGTATGTTATATTAATAAATAAGATTATTTTTACATCCTTATCAAATACAAATTCTGCATGATCCGAAAGGTAACAATGGGCCTTGTGTTCATTTACGGCACTTTCATAAGTTTACAAACCTCAGCGCAAATTCCTAACCCTGGGCAAACAGATGGGCGTACCAACACCATCAATACCGCGGTGCCTTTTCTGAGAATTACACCGGATGCACGCAGTGGAGCCATGGGCGACGTGGGAGTGGCACTATCACCGGATGCATCTTCTATCTATAACAACCTGTCCAAACTTCCATTTGCTGAAAAGAATGGTGGCTTGTCAGTAACTTATACACCCTGGTTAAAAGAACTGGTAAACGATGTATTCCTGGCTACAGTATCCGGCTACACAAAGCTGGATGAGCAGCAGGCCATTTCCGGTTCGTTAAGATATTTCTCTCTTGGAACGATCAACTTTACGGACGTTACCGGTATGCCTACAGGTGATTTCCGCCCGCGTGAATTTGCGCTGGACGCAGGGTATGCCCGTAAACTGTCTGATCATTTCGGCATAGGCTTAACAGCCCGTTATATTTATTCCAACCTGGCTGGCGGGCAAAGCAACGGTAGCGTGAGCATTAAGCCGGGTAAAGCCTTTGCCGCCGATTTGTCCGGATTTTATACCAAGGATTTTGAGAAAGATGATGGCCTGGTAAACAGGCTGAATGTAGGGTTGGCTATTACAAATATCGGTACCAAAATTTCCTATACCAGTTCGGCCGCCAATAAAGACTTCCTGCCCACTAACCTGGGCATCGGTACTGCCTACACCATAGCGCTGGATGAAGCCAACCAGCTTACATTTGCGCTGGACATCAATAAACTATTGGTGCCTACCCCGGATACCGCCGGATTATATAAAGAGAAAAGTACACTGGAAGGGATCTTCAGCTCTTTTGGTGATGCGCCCCTTAAGGAAGAGCTGCAGGAACTGATGTATTCTGTTGGTATGGAGTACTGGTATAACCAGCAGTTTGCAGTAAGGGCCGGTTACTTCAATGAAAATAAGAACAAGGGTAACCGCAAATATTTTACAGCTGGTATCGGCGTTAAGTATGATATTTTCGGGCTTAACTTTTCCTACCTGGTGCCTTCAGGCTCAGGAATCCAGCGTAACCCGCTTTCCAACACCCTGCGGTTTACACTTACGTTCGACCTGGGGCCGAGAGACGAAGAAAGCCGTACAGGATGGTAACACATATTTAGTCGTTTAATTATATAAATGATTGAAACAATTGAATCCCTCCGCAAAACGGGGGGATTTTTATATTTATTGCCTTACCTTGCGGATTGGCAAAATGATTTAATTATTACAAATATGAGTAGGATACGTATAGGATTGGGAGTAGATTTCCATCAGCTGACAGAAGGCCGGGAATTCTGGCTGGGAGGGGTACTGGTGCCGCATCATAAAGGGGCGCTGGGGCACAGCGATGCCGATGTATTGTTACATGCCATTTGTGATGCGATGCTGGGAGCGCTTTCCCTGGGAGATATCGGAGTACATTTCCCGGATACTGATAACACTTACAAGAATATCGACAGTAAAATATTACTGGCCCGGTGCGCACAGCTGATAGGGGAGAAAGGATACCAGGTGGTGAATGTAGATAGTACTTTGTGTTTGCAGGCGCCGAAAGTGAAACCATATGTACCTGAAATGCAGGCGGTGATTGCAAAAATCCTGCATGTGGGTGTAGAAGATGTATCTGTGAAGGCCACTACCACTGAAAAGCTGGGTTTTGTAGGCCGCGAGGAAGGAGTTACCGCACATGCGGTGGTATTGCTGGAGCACATCACCCAGTAATTCACCATTCATAATTATTTTAAAATATCTTTGTTCAATGGCGGATATCATTGTGAAAATAATCAATAAGTCGGGTAATGAATTACCGGCCTATGCAACGGCAGATGCGGCAGGAATGGACCTTCGCGCACATTTGGAAACAGCAGTGACCCTGCAGTCGCTGGAAAGGATGCTGATCCCTACCGGGTTGTTCATGGAACTGCCTGCTGGCTATGAAGCGCAGATCCGCCCCCGTAGCGGTTTAGCCATTAAGCAGGGACTTACGCTCCTGAATACGCCTGGCACGATAGATGCAGATTATCGCGGGGAGATTAAGATTATTATGATCAACTTATCCAACGAACCGCAAACCATACAACCTGGCGACCGTATTGCCCAGATGGTTATTGCTCCTTTTGTTCAGGCGGTCATAGAACCGGTAACCGTGCTGACAGAGACTGTTAGAGGCGTGGGGGGATTTGGACATACCGGTAAATCCTGATAAATGCGGATATACTTCACCGTTATAGGGCTAACTGGGATGTTATTAATGGGAGCCTGTAGTGGTGCCAAACAATCAGCATCACGCAAAAACGCCACCATTAATAATTCTACTGTGCTGGCACAGCGGGCGGATAGCCTCTTCTTTGCTGCGCAGCGCTCCAAAATGCTGGGCGACTACCGCACGGCTATCACCCAGTATGCCGACTATCTGCGGCTGAATAAAAATAACGCCACCGTTAACTACGAATTAGCCCGTCTTTTTATAGAAGTACAGAATGCCGGTAACGCGCTCATCTTTGCCCGCCGCGCTGCTGCGCTTGACCCGCAGAACCATTGGTTCCAGGTAACGCTGGCAGACGCCTATGCAGTGAATGAGAAATTTGATAGTGCGGCCTACGTGTTTGAAGGTCTTACCAAAAGATACCCCGATAACGAAGATTATCTTTATAACAAAGGAATTTTACTGGCAAAAGCCAATAAGCCTGCCTCTGCACTTGCGGTATTTGAACAGCTGGAAAAAAAGGTGGGCGTGGTGGAAGAACTTATTTACCAGAAGCAGAAACTGCTGCTGAAGATGAGTATGGTGGATGAAGCGGCAGCAGAAATTAAGAAACTGATCAGCCAGGAACCAGGGGAGATCAGGTACTATTACCTGCTGGCAGAGATATACGATGCAAACGACCGCATACCCGAAGCGGCAGCCGTATATCAAACCATCCTGTCTAAAGATCCTGATAATCCCAGGGCTCTCATCGCGCTGGCATCTTACGCAAAGAAAAATAATGACACGGTTACCTACTGGAATAATCTTACCAAAGCATTTGCCAACCCGGGTTACAGTATTGATGAAAAGGTGGCGTATGTATATCCGTACCTGCAAATGATGAATACGGATACGGCTAAGCTGGATGAAGGATTACAGCTCACTTCCCTCATCATCAAAGCACATCCGGCAGATGCAAAAGCATATGCGCTCAGAGGGGATATGTTTTCACAGGCAGATATGCTGGACAGTGCAGAGGTAAGCTACAAAAAGGCCCTGAGCCTTGACGACAGCCGTTTCTCTGTATGGTATCAGCTGATGTGGATCTATTCCCGTAAAGATGATCCCACTGCGCTACTGGCGCTCAGCAATAACGTAACCGGCAAATTCCCAAAAGAATTTATGGGCTACTATTTTAAAGGAGTAGCCAGTTTCCTGCTGCAGCAGTACCCCGGCGCCATCAGTGCGCTGAACACCGCACTGGAAATAGGTAATGGAGAGAAGAAATTCCTGGGAGATATTTATTCGCTGCTGGGCGACTCCTATCATGCTACCGGGCAGCACCGGCAATCAGACAGCAGCTATGAACGTGCTTTGCTGCTACGTCCGAAAGATGCGCTGATCATGAATAATTACAGCTACTATCTTTCTTTAAGAGGCGAAAACCTGGACAGAGCGGCAGAAATGTCGAAACAATCGCTGGAACTGGAACCGGAAAGCCCTACTTATATGGACACTTATGCATGGATCCTTTTCCGCCAGGAAAAGTTTGCAGAAGCAAAGGTGTGGATTGAAAAGGCATTGCAATACCCGGAAGCACAGAAGAATCCAAATGTGCTGGAGCACTATGGTGATATCCTGTTTAATCTGAAAGAAGTTACAAAAGCGGTGGAATACTGGCAGATGGCTAAAGACAAGGGAGCATCCTCTGTAGACCTGGCCCGTAAGATCGCTGAAAAAAGATATATTCAATAAGCATTTGCTATAAGTCATCGCTCAATGAAGAAAAAAATAGAAGTCACACTTTTAATTATAATCACCGGTTTGGGAATGATGGCCTGCCGGCATCCCAGGAAACTGGCACGCAGCACGTTCCCTGCAGCTGATACAAATAAGGTAACCCTCGGGGGCGACAGCTCCTCAAACGTGGAATTAACCCGTTTTACAAACGAAATGCTGAAGGGTATCCACGCCAATCATATTGAGTTCAATACCTTTTCCGGTAAAATGAAGCTGGCTTTTGAAACAGACAAGAAGAGCCATAATAACCTGAATGCTACTTTCCGCATAAAAAAAGACAGCATCATATGGATATCCGTTTCTGCCCCGATTGTAGATGAGGTGATCAGGGCGGTGATCACACCGGATAGCCTTAAAATGTATAACCGTTTGGACAAACAGTTATTTCTCCGGAAGATGTCGGATGCGGAAGAGCTGCTGAATATTCCTTTTGATTTCAGCACCCTGCAGGATATGCTGATCGGTAACCCGGTGTATCTTACTGATTCCGTTTACCAGGTAGTAAAAACACCAGCTATCATCTCCTTCAGTTGTGATCATGCAAAGTTTATCAGTCTCTTCAATGTTTTTGCCGATGACTACGGATTACAGCAAAGCAAAGTGATGGATAAAGACAGCACAGGCGCCGGCAGACGGTCGTGTGAGCTTACCTATGGCGACTATACTAAAGTAGCCGGCCGCAAATTCCCTACCACCCGCCGTATTTATGTTGAAGAAAAGAACGTTACCAAAGTAGCGCTCGATTTTACACGGTACGATTTTGATGTGCCACTCTCTTTTCCATTCAGCATGCCCGCCAGCTATAAGCGTATGTAAAATGTTAATTGAGTAAATGTCGCCTTCATTAAACTAATAAACGTTGTATATTTATTTAATTTGCAGTTACTAAATTTAGTCATGTTGTATTTGAAGAAGATTATCCCGTTTATGTTGATGCTATGGTTACTGCCAGCCATATTGGTTGCCCAGAATAATGGGCAGCAACAACCATCGCGGGAAGAACTGGAGCGAAGAAAGAGGGAGCTGCAAAGAGAAATAGATGATGCAAATGAACAATTAAAGGAAACCAAGAAATCTACTAAAGAAAGTCTTGGCCAGCTCCGGGCACTGCGCGACAAGATCACGCTGCGTACCCGTTTGATCAATAATATCAATGAGGAGATTAATTTTATCAACGGGGATATTAATACCGCTGCGCGGGATGTGAAAACGCTGCAGAAAGACCTGGACACACTGAAGGCCCAGTATGCGCAACTGGTGATCTATGCTTATAAGAACCGTTCTTCTTATGATATGCTGAACTTCGTATTTTCTGCAGAAAGTTTTAATGATGCCGTAAAACGTTTTCAGTACCTGAAGCAATACCGTGAATACCGCCGCCGCCAGGCAGATAATATCGTTTCCACACAGGAACAGCTGAATCAAAAGATACAGAACCTGGAGTCACAACGGTTAAGACGTTCAGATGCACTGAAAACAGAGCAGGAACAGCGTAATACACTGGAAATAGATAAGAAAGAGAAAGATGAAGTACTGAATAAACTGAAGGGACGTGAGAAAGAGCTGGTAGCAGATATTAACCAGCGTAAGAAGGATGCCCAGAAGGTACAACTGGCCATCAGGGCGGTAATCCGCCGGGAAATAGAAGAAGCCCGCCGTAAGGCTGCGGAAGAAGAAGCTGCCCGTCGTAAAGCTGCAGAAGAAAAACGCAGACGGGAGGAAGAAGCCCGTAAAGCCGCTGCACTGGCTGCTGCGGAAAGGGCAAAGGCCGCTGCCGCCGCTAATAATAACAATAACAACGCCGCCAATACGCCGGCGCCAGCACCAGCGCCTCCGGTAAAAACACCGGAACCGGCGCCGGAACCGGAGAAACCGGCGGCCCGCACAGAAAACGTGCTGGAAGCTACTCCCGAAGCACTGGCATTGTCTGAAAGTTTTGAAGCCAATCGCGGTAAACTGCCATGGCCGGTTGATGCCGGTAATATCATTGAGCATTTTGGTATTCACCAGCATGCAGTGATGGAGCATATCCAGGTGCCTTCTGATGGTATCGTGATTGCTACCAATAAAGGTGGCGCCGTGAAATCTATTTTTGACGGTGAAGTGAAATCGGTGGTGGTAATGCCAGGTTCAGGATATGTAATTATTATCCGTCACGGACAATACTTTACTACCTATGTACGTTTGCAAACTACCCGGGTGAAGAAAGGGGATAATGTGAAAACGGGCCAGGTAATTGGTACAGCCAGCACCAACGATATTGAAAATACCGGTGAGGTGGAACTGCAGATATGGAAAGGTATTACCAAACAGAATCCTGAGCAGTGGATCCGGAGAAGATAATGTAAAATAGCTGAAACTATACGAGATAAAGCTGGAAGTATTTAAGGATGCTTTCAGCTTTGCGCTTACTAACCAAATGCATTTTTTTTGAGAAAGTTGATCCCTCTTTTGATGGCTCTATGGCTACTGCCTGTGCTGTTGCATGCTCAGCGGGGTAGTAAGCAATCGCGCGCGGCACTGGAAAACCGTAAACAGGAGTTATTGAAAGAAATAGAAGAAGCCAATAAAGCGCTGCAGCAAACAAAGAAATCCACCCGGCAAAATATAGCCCTGCAACAGGAACTAATGCAGAAAATTTCTTCCCGGAACGCCCAGATTGTTCATATCAACAATGAAATCAGTTTAATAGAAGGAGATATCAGCAATACTAACAGTAATGTACAAACGCTGGAAAAGGAGGTGGACTCCCTCCGGGCAAGATATGCACAGCTGGTGGTTTATGCCTATAAAACACGTGACTCCTACAGTGTGCTGAACTTCTTTTTTTCGGCCACCAGTTTTAATGACGCTATCCGCCGTTATCAGTACTTGCAGCAATATCGTGAAAACAGGCGACGGGATGCAGAAAGTTTGTTGTCTACTAAAGTATTGCTTGGAGAGAAACTGGTAGCCCTGCAACAACAGAAGGCCAGGAAAACAGGGGCGCTGCAAACGGAGCAGCGGGAGCGGACAGATCTCCTGGAAGATAAGAAAGAAGCAGATAAGGCCATTGCCCAGCTGAAAGACCAGGAACAGGAGTTGCAGCAGCGTATTAATAAAAGTAAGGCTGAGGCCCGGCAGGTAGACCGGGCCATCCAGGATGCCATCAGGCGGGAAATAGCCGCGGCTCAGAAGAAAGCTGCAGCACAGGCGCTGGCCCGTAAAAAAGCGGCAGACGCCCGTCGCCGTGAACTGGCCGCTGCCCGTAAAAGGGCTGCTATTGCTGCCGCCAAAAAAGCAGGAAAAAAATTACCAGTGAAAACAGAGAAAGAAGAGAAGGAAGAAGAGGAAGCCCCGGTAGAGAAAACTTCCAGTGAAGATGCGCTGGTAGCCACTCCTGAGGCACTTACGTTATCGCGCGATTTTGAGTCAAACCGGGGCCGCTTGCCCTGGCCGGTAGATGCTGGCCGTGTTGTTGGTCATTTTGGCGCCGGCAGGGTGGGGAAAATTGAAGTGGATCACAATGGCACTATCATCGCTACTGCCAGGGGAGCCGCAGTGAAAGCCATTTTTGACGGGGAAGTAATTATGGTATTCATGGTACCGGGCGCAGGATATATGGTAACCCTGCGCCACGGAAAATATTTTACCAACTATGTGAGATTACTGGATGTTCGTGTTAGCAAGGGAGCTTCTGTAAAACGCGGGCAAACACTGGGCGTAGCCGCTCCGGGTGCAGGTAGCAATACCGGGGAAATAGAATTACAGATATATCGCAACATGGTGAAACAGAATCCCGAAAAATGGATACGCGCCCGTTAGAGCAGCTGTACCTGTTTTTGCAATACTTCTTCGTATAAAGCCTCGTATTGAGGAATAATATTATCGATATGGAAGCGTTGCGCCTGTTCCCAGGCTCCCTGTCTTACCTGCTCCAGCAAGGCTTCATCTTTCAACAGTTTTATTGCATGGGCTGCCATTCCTTCCACATCTCCCACATTACTCATATAGCCGGTTTGCCCCGGGATATTGATTTCCGGTAAGCCTCCCGCATTGGAGGAAATCACCGGTACCCGTGCAGCCATTGCTTCCAGTGCCGCCAATCCAAAGCTTTCATATTCCGATGGCAGCAGGAACAGGTCACTGATAGACATCACATCTTCCAGTTGCTCCTGTTTTCCTACAAATCTTACATCTTCACAAATGCCTAATTCCCGGCAAAGACATTCGATAGAGGGCCTGTCCGGACCATCGCCTACCAACAGCAGTTTTGCCGGCAGCTCCTGGCGTACCCGGGCAAATACCTTTACCACATCAGGTACCCTTTTTACCTTACGGAAGTTGGATACATGCAGCAGGATCTTTTCGCCGTTGGGCGCAATCGCCTGCCTGAAATGAGGCAGTTCCCGGCGGCTGAAGCGTTGGGTATCCACGAAGTTGTAGATGACCGCTATATCCTTTTCTATCGGGAAAGATTTATAGGTTTCATCCCGCAGGTTTTCAGAAACGGCGGTAATGGCATCCGACTCGTTGATGGAGAAGGTAACTACCGGCTCGTAGGTTTTATCTTTACCCACCAGGGTAATATCTGTACCGTGCAGGGTGGTGATAAAAGGCACTGTTCTGCCATGCTTTTTCACGATCTGCTTAGCCATGTAGGCGGTAGATGCGTGTGGAATAGCATAGTGAACATGCAAAAGGTCCAGTTTCTGGTTAATGATAACATCCACCATGGTGCTGCTGAGGGCAGACTCATATGGAGGGAAATCAAAAAGTGGATATGTAGGCACCTGAACTTCGTGATAATATATATTAGCGTGAAATGCGTTAAGCCTTACAGGTTGCTGATATGTAATAAAGTGGACCATATGGCCTTTGTCTGCCAGGGCTTTCCCCAGCTCTGTGGCCAGCACCCCACTACCACCGTACGTAGGGTAACATACTATTCCTATGCGCATGAGTTGATTTTTTGCATCCCGCAAAGGTACTAAAAAGCAACACGATATCACATAATGTATAGGAGAGAGGGATAAGCGGTAGCCTGCGGCGGTCAGCGCAGGAATTAACCGCCCGGGCACCTTTATGCTTTTCTCCTTCCACTTTTTTATTAGTTTTAACCATAAATTAACCTGCTCCGATGAGAAATTATATTGTGCCAATCTTATTAGCCTGTGCCCTGCCAGCCGTGACTGTGGCGCAGGAGAAGGATTCAGTAACATTGAGGAAATTAGCCGATGAAGTATTAACCCATAGCACCGCGTATGAAAACCTGCGGGTGCTCACAAAGCAGATAGGCGGCCGTTTGGCGGGATCACCCCAGATGGTGAAAGCCGAGCAATGGGGCGTAAAAGCGCTTAAAGCGGCCGGTGCAGACACCGTTTATCTCCAGCAGTGTATGGTGCCACATTGGGTGCGGGGCGCGAAGGAAGAAGCCCGTATTATCTCCAAACGCCGGGATTTTATACCACCATTGGAAGTGCTGGCCCTGGGCAATTCAGTGGGCAGCGGCCCTGATGGTATAACTGCTCCTGTACTGGAAGTAGCTTCTTTCGACGACCTGGAAGCTAAAAAGGATCAGGTAAAGGGAAAGATCGTTTTCTATAACTATCACTTCAATCCCACCTTCATAAAAACATTTCATTCCTATGGCGACGCCGTAAAATATCGTGGCCAGGGAGCCAGCCGGGCTGCGAAGTACGGGGCTTTGGCCGTGATTGTAAGGTCTATGTCGCACGGCGCCAACAACTTTCCGCATACAGGCGCCATGCAGTACGACAGCGCCTATCCTAAAATCCCGGCAGTGGCCATAGGGTTGGAAGATGCAGACCGCTTAAGCCAGCGTTTGAAGGATGATAACAGCGCCAGCGTATTCCTGCGTACCAATTGCGAAATGAAGAAAGATACGATCGGGCATAACGTTATTGCCGAACTGAAAGGCAGTAAATACCCGGATCAGTACATCACTGTTGGCGGGCATCTCGATTCATGGGATGTAGCAGAAGGCGCGCATGATGATGGCACTGGTTGCGTACAGTCCATAGAAGTGCTGCGTGCCTTTAAAGCATTGGGACTGAAGCCGGAGCACACCTTGCGCGTAGTGCTGTTTGCCAATGAGGAAAACGGTACCCGCGGTGGTAAGAAGTATGCAGAAGTAGCCAAAAACCGCGGTGAAAAGCATGTTTTTGCGCTGGAAAGCGATGCCGGCGGATTTACGCCAAGGGGCTTCACCACTACCATGGACGCTGCCCTCAAATCAAAAGTGGATAGCTGGAAGCCGCTTTTTGCGCCGTATGGCATCTATGATTTCGATGAACCTGGAGGAGGTGTGGATGTAGGCCAGCTGAACGCCGCGATGGGTACGCCCATGGCGGAGCTTTCTCCTGATTCCCAACGGTATTTTGATCTTCACCATGCGGCAAACGACGTATTTGAAGCAGTGAATAAAAGAGAACTTGAATTGGGTGCGTTTGGTATGGCTGGTTTCATTTATCTTGTAGATGAGAATTTCTGATCATCCATCACTAAAAACTAACTATGGGCCGGTTTGTCTTTATTATTGTGTCTATTATCATACTGGTATTGGGCGGTATTTTCTTTTACAAATACTACTTTGTTTTCGGACAGGGAGTTAAAGCAGGAGAGCTGAATTATTTTGTGCAGAAGGGATACATCTTTAAAACCTATGAAGGCAAAGTAATCCAGTCGGGATACCGCGGGAAAGTAGCCGGTACGATCCAGTCGAACGAATTCCAGTTTTCCGTGAGCAGCGAAAGGGTTGCACAGCAGCTGATGACTGCCAGCGGAAAAACGGTGGAGCTTCACTACAAAGAGTACCTGGGCGCTATTCCATGGAGAGGGTACAGTGCTTTTATTGTAGACAGTATTATTTCTATCAAGGATCCAATGAGGCAGGACCTGCCTTAAAAATACCGGGGGAATTACGGCATCGTAATTCCCCTTTTTTATTCCTTACCTGCGTATAACAGGAAAATGGCCGGTCGTTTATGAAGGTCGGGCAGCTGTTTTTTCCATTCCTTCACCGTTTTTGTTTTAATATATTCTGTGGGAGCCGTGATATCTGCGGCAATGCATAGTTGCGTATAGTCTTTACAGTTATCCAATATATCCTTCAGCAGCTGGTTGTTACGGTAGGGTGTTTCAATAAATAATTGTGTTTGTCTTTTTCTTTCGGATTCCTGTTCCAGGTCGCGGATCATTTTTGTTCTTTCGGGAGATTTGACGGGCAGATATCCCACAAACTGGAAATTCTGGCCATTCATACCGGAGGCCATGAGGGCCAGCAGCATGGAGTTGGGCCCGATCATGGGAATCACCCTGGCATTGATGGTATGCGCCAGTTTTACGATGAGGTGGCCAGGATCCGCGATGGCAGGGCATCCTGCTTCACTGAGGATACCTATGTCTTTTCCTTCGAGCAAGAATTTTTTTGCGAGCACCAGGTCCGGCGCCTGGTTTTCATTCATGGGCAGCAGTTGCAGGTTATCTATCACAATATTTCTATCGAGCGATTTCAGGTACCTGCGGGCTGTTCTTTCGTTTTCCACATAAAAAACTGATAACCGCTGTACGATAGCGGTAACATAAGCAGGAATACTGAACAGGGCATCGGCGCTCAAAACAGTAGGAACCAGGTACACGTTGCCGGTAGTACTCATTATTTCAGTCTTTTTGTTTGTAAGTCAATGGTAGCCGCAATTACAGCATAGGAGGGGGCCAGCATCCAACCCAGTACAGGAATGAGCATAAACAGGTAAAATACCATACCATTGCCGATGGCCATACCCCGGTGCTGACGGATAAAGTGGATGCTCTCCGACATATTCAGGCGGTGTCTTTCACAACTGTAGTCCATCATGGAGAAGCCGTAAAAGTAAGATTCAATAAAGAAACCCAGCATCGGGGTGATCCAGCCTACTACCGGTATAAAAGAAAGCAGTAACAGGGCCAGTATGGCGCCTGTCTGGTAAACAATATTCCGGCACGACATCCTGATTCCCCGCAGGATATCCTCTCCCAGCTGGGACCAGCTGAAGGGAAAGTCTTTATGATCCAGGATGGCTTCTGTCTTCTCAGATAAATAAGAAAATACAGGGGAAGCCACAATCAGGAAGAGATATTTAAAATAGGAGAAATACCAGAACACGAATATTATCCGGATAGAAAACGCTACCAGGATAAAAAGAAAACTCAGCCAGCTGCTTTCCAGGTCCTGTACCCATTCTGTGATGTGCATCAGGCGGGTGAGGTATTCCACAAAATCGCCGGAGTAGCCCCATACAAAGTAAAATCCTGTAAAAAACAACAGGCAATAAATGACTCCCGGAATCAGGATCCATTTCCATAACTTATGCTGTAGTATGAATTGATGGGCTTTTCCGTAAGACTGGACCGCCGACAGTACTTCTCTGAATGAAAACAACGCCTGAATATTTTATTGTAACTGAATGTGTGTTTTTCCTGGTTTATATGAAAGAGTAGCGAAACTAACGCAAAATTAACAATGATTGTTATGATTTTAAATGATTTATCCTGATCCGGGAAGAATAGCGCATGTTCCTTTTGCTATTTTTTCCGGATCAGGATAATGATTTTGAAAAGAAGATCGCTGTCTTAGAAACGCGGACAGAGGGTTTTATATTTATTGTTTTGATTCCGGGTATGAATGTAGATAAGGGAAACTTCCAGGCCGCCGCGGTAGTTGGAGGCAGGCTTCAGGCTGGACACGTTGGTGTCGTAGGTAAGACCTATCTGGAAGCCTTTGATTTCGAGGCCCACATAAGGAATAACGGCATCTTTCATCCGGTACCAGCTACCCAGGTAAAAGGTGGTGGGATTATCATCCATATCGTTGAGCATAAAGCCGTAGGCGCCACCAAAGGTGAATTCGGAGGCCGTGCTTTGCTTCATATAGAGGATGCTGGCATGAAACCTGTCCTGCCCGTTTACCGGAACAGAACCTCCTCCGTGTACCGTCCACCGGTAGCTGAGCCGGTTTTGGGTAAGGTTCATGAATGATTCTGTAGGTTGGGTGATATGGTAGTAAGAAGCGCCCATGTAAATATTGGATGCTTCACCGATGAGACCGTTGTATAAAATACCGATGTTGGGATCGAAGTAAGATATTTTTGGATTCACCAGTGTTTCATTACTGGGAATCATTGGGTTATACCCGTTGTTATCGATCTGGTTTTCAAACTGCAATTTGGTATTGTCTATCCTTTTTTGCACCAGCGTTCCCTGAAGGCCGATGGCCAGGGTATGATTTCCTTCGGGATCCAGCCCTTTATGATAGGCTGTACTGAAGGAAAGATAACTGGAAGTGAGGGCTCCTCCGCCGCTTCTGTCGTACATTGCCATGAGGCCAACCCCCCATATATCAGTATAAGAGATCACGTTTTTTAAAATGCCGAAATCAATTGCTGCAGTACCTGTTACAAAGGGAGTGGAAATGCTCCTCCATTGCGACCGGTAGTTACCGGATAAACGATAATCTCCTGAAAATAAACCTGTAAATGCTGGGTTAAGGGTTAGCGGCGACGCAAAAAACTGCGAGAAGTGCGGGTCCTGCGCCCGCAGTGGATTTAAATAAAGCAATATGGCCAAGAATAGTAAAGCTCTTTTCATATAGTTAAGCTTATAGCATAGGGTGTTATGCAATACGGGTGAAGGTACAGCAATTAAATCACATATCAAATTAAATTCATGTATAAAAATCCCATCTGACAAAAAAGCGATAGCAGCTTTGTTCTTTTTAAAGATACAAAACTGCTATCTGCAAAACGATTATTCTATGTTATTGTTGTAATTTATTTCCGAAAGCAAGGTCGCCGGCGTCTCCAAGCCCGGGTACTATATAACCCTTGGCGGTGAGCTCATCATCAATATCTCCTGCCCAGATGGTGAGGTTTGCTTTGGTATTGCGCAGCACATATTCGATACCTACGGTACATGCAATGGCTACCACCAGGTGTATATGACTGGGTTTGCCTATTTCCTCCAGGTGCTCTATGGTTTTTACCAGTGAAGAACCGGTGGCCAGCATGGGATCGGAAAGGATAAGCACCTGCCCGTCGATAGAAGGGGTGCTTACATATTCCAGGCTGATGTCAAAAGAACCGTCGTGGTTATGTTTCCGGTAAGCAGAAACAAATGCATGATCTGCTTTATCGAAGTAGTGTAACAATCCCTGGTGCAGTGCAAGTCCTGCGCGCAGGATGGTAGCCAGTACCGGTTGTGATTTCAGCACCCGGCAGGTAGCAATACCCATGGGGGTAGTTACTTCCTTTTCTTCATAATCCAGTGTTTTGCTGATCTCATATGCCGCTACTTCTCCCAGCCGTTCCATATTGCGGCGGAAACGCATACGGTCCTGCTGAACGTCTATATTCCTGATCTCGCTTAACCATTCTCCCACCAATGAATTGGTTTCACTTAAATTGATAATCATGAGTTGTTCCTTTGAGGCCGCAAAATACCGAAAAATAGTGGAACTACTCTTTGTCCAGCAGCATCGCTTTTTTCACCAGCTGGATGAATTCAGCGCGGTAGCCTTCCGCATCCGTGCCCCTGGAATTGCCGGCCCAGGATAATACCTGGTCATATGTGGCAGTGCCTTTAAATGCAGAATGGCGCAGCAATTGTCCGAAGGCTGCCACGGAAGCGGCCATCCGGAAATCTTCCGGTGCATCGGTAATTTCCTGGTTGCTGTAGGGAAGCACTTTTTCCATCAGGATACTATGATCGCCGGCAGGTTGTTTGTATCGCAGTTTCACGGTAAGGACCTCGGATTTATTACCAATCACTTTTCCCTGCTGGTATTTCAGTGGATCTACCCAATTAACAGCTTCGTTTTTCCCGCCGGAAGGGATAATTTCATACAGGGCAGTTACGGTGTGCCCTACTCCCATATCCCCGGCGTCTTTTTTATCGTTGTTGAAATCCTCATTGGCAAGCAGGCGGTTTTCATAGCCCACTAACCGGTACGACTGTACGAATTGCGGGTTAAATTCCACCTGTAGTTTTACATCTTTAGCTACGGTGAAAAGCGTGCCGCCAAACTCCGTTACAAAGGTTCTGCGGGCTTCTTCAAAATTATCGATATAGGCATAGTTCCCATTTCCTTTATCTGCCAGCAGTTCCAGTTTATTATCTTTATAATTGCCCATACCAAAACCCAGCACTGAAAGGGAAATGCCTTTCTCTCTTTCTTTTTCAATCATCCGGGTGAGCTCTCCATCGCTGGAAACGCCTACATTGAAATCGCCGTCGGTAGCAAGTATTACACGGGTGTTACTGTTTTTTGAATGCAATTCACCGGCAATGTTATAGGCCAGTTTTATGCCTTCACCACCTGCAGTAGAGCCGCCGGCTTCCAGCTGCTCAAGCGCGGCCAGGATCTTTTTCTTATCGCTGCCGCTGGTAGCGGGGAGCACTACTCCTGCGGCGCCGGCATATACTACAATGGCCACCCTGTCTTCCGGGCGAAGCTGTTCCGTTAATACGGCAAAGGCCCGTTTTACCAGTGGCAGCCTGTTTTCACCAGACATAGAACCGGAAACGTCTATCAGGAAAACGAGGTTGGCAGCGGGAAGGTTACGGGTATCCACCTGTTTGCTTTTCAATGCCACGCGCACCAGCTGGTGCTTTGTATTCCAGGGGCAAATGGCCATGTCTGTATAAATGGCTACCGGGTCTTTTCCTTCCGGGGCTTTATACTGGTAGTCAAAATAATTGATCATTTCTTCCACTCTTACTGCATCCGGTTCCGGCATCATACCCTGGTTCAGGAAGCGGCGTACGTTACTGTAGGAGGCCCGGTCCACATCAATGCTGAAGGTACTTAGCGGCTGGTCGGTAGCTGTATGGAAAATATTTTCATTAATAGGGCTGTAGTCTTCTGTATTGTGCACAGGGGCTTGTACGTAACTCATCTGGTTGCCCCTGATGGTGGTAACTGAACCGGTCGTAGACATACGTTTTTGCGCGCCATAGCCCACCACTACTACTTCAGATAATGCAGCATTGGAGGGAATGACCCTGTCATGCATCACATACTGGTTCCTTTTTTTGTCGAGCGGTTGCAGGCTGGTCAGCTGCACTTTCAGTTTATTTTGCCCGGCGCTTACCGTTATTTCCTTAACCGGGTAGCCGGAAGCATTTACTTCCAGTATCAGCTTACCGGTGGCGGTTTTCAGGCTGAACTGCCCTTTTTTATCAGTGGCGGTTAACACATCTGTTCCTTTTACCCTAACCACTGCATTTGCAATGGGGCTTTTTAGCAGGCTGTCTGTTACCGTACCTGTAATAACCCTTACCTGTTGGGCAGTGGCGGTAAATACCACCAGGCAGCTGAGCAATAGTGAAGTGAGATATTTTTTCATGGCGAAGTAGTTTTCTGCCTGTAGGATGTGTGAGACGGTCCTGTTTCCATAAATCGTAAAAAAAATATTTTAAAACTACCTTTGCTGAAATTTTTTTGTCGATGGTATATAACGTGATTGGCACCATGTCTGGTAGCTCATTAGACGGATTAGATATAGTTTTTGCAGAACTGACCGAGATACGCGGACAATGGACCTATGTTATCAGGGCCTCAGAGAGCCTGCCTTATGAGCCGGAATGGGCGGAGAAGCTGGCACAGGCTACCTCGCTGCCTGCAAAAGATTACCTGCTGCTGCATACCGCTTACGGGCATTATACCGGCAGGCGTATCCTGGATTTTATTGAAAGGAACCAGCTGGATCATAAAGTTCATTTCATCGCTTCACATGGCCATACCACGTTTCATATACCCGCACAGCAGATGACGGCGCAGCTGGGCGATGGCGCTGCTATTGCCGCCGTAACAGGCTTGCCTGTTATCAACGACCTGCGGGCTGTGGATGTGGCGCTGGGCGGACAAGGAGCGCCTATAGTGCCTATCGGCGAGAAGTACCTGTTGCCTGGATACCAGTACTGGCTTAACCTGGGTGGTATTGCCAATATTTCTGCACAGCTGCCGGAGCAGTTTGTAGCGTTTGATATATGCCCGGCTAACCGGGTGTTAAATTCACTGGCTGCAGCGCTGAATAAGCCTTATGATGATGGCGGGGCACTGGCTGCCGGCGGTGTGGCTGATAGCAGCCTGCTGGAGCAATTAAATCAACTGGATTATTACACCAAACCATGGCCCAAATCACTGGCCAATGATTTTGGTACGGATACCATACTGCCGCTGATAGCGCCTTTGCGGCTTTCTGTACAGGGCAAGCTCCGCACATATGTAGAGCATATTGCTGCACAGGTAAGCCTTGCTGTAAAAGCACTGAAGGCGCAGCTGCCGGAAGGACCCGGCAAAATGCTGGTAACCGGTGGCGGCGCATTTAATACTTTCCTGGTAAACATGATCCGGCAACAGCTGGAGCCGCTGGATGTTACCGTAGAAGTACCGGATGAACAAACGGTTAGCTTCAAAGAAGCGCTGATTATGGCGCTCATCGGAACATTGCGCTGGAGGCAGGAGGAAAATGTATTGAGCGGGGTTACCGGCGCATCAAGAGATTCCATTAATGGTGCGTTATGGACCACTCATTAACCCGCAATGGGGTTGATCCAAAACAGCTTATACAGGCTTAATACCAGTCTTGCTTTGTAGTAACAATATTGTCTTGCGAACAACAAAGGCCCAATAACCTTTTAAACTAAATTAAGTAAAAGGTTATTGAGCCTTTTTTATAAGAGTAGCGCAACAGCCACTCCTGGGTCGGCCCTAAATGAATCGGCCGGTACTTTCTCCACTTTAAGATAATCCTTCCAATAATCCCGCAATTTTTGAAATCAACAGCCATTAAGGCCATAGCCCTACGCTATTTTACCTTTCTATATAGCCTACCTTTAAATAAAAGGATGATAAGCTATTCATAAACCATATCTATTAGATAAGGCTTATATAAGGGTTATCTAAGCCTTATATATAGGTTATATAAGGCTTATCTTTTAATTGATGTGTTCGCTTGCTGGTAATACGTTGGCTAATAAGATGGGTGACGCTACCGGCAGACCGGCAGGTTTAGCAGGGATTGCTGCTACGAAAGTTGTTTATCTTACGGAAACCGGGTGGCGTAATACCAACAGCTACTCTTGGGTCGATCTCTTACTTAGTAAGGGGCTGTAAACTGGAAACTGTCGCCATCAAACAATCCCAGGTCGCTCAATTTTAAATGCGGGATTACCAGTAACGCCATAAAGGATAATGTCATGAAGGGAGATGCGAGTGTGGATCCCAGCTCTTTTGCTGCTTTGTCCAGCGCGCTGTATTGAGCGGCCACCGTATAGCCGTCGAGGTTACTCATCAGTCCTGCTACCGGCAGTGGTAACCCCTGCGTTATTCCGTTACCCACGGCGCTGATGCCGCCCTGTTCTGTAATCACGGTATTGATGGCTGCTGCAATGTTTTCATCGGTGGTTCCTACCGCAATGATGTTGTGACTATCGTGTGCCACGGAAGATGCAATGGCGCCATGTTTCAGGCCGAAGCCATGAATGAATGCTATGGCCGGCGGTGCTTTCCGGTAGCGGTTTATTACTACCAGTTTCAGGATATCCTGTTGCGTATCGCTGGCTATCCGGCCGTTGTTCACGGGCAATACGGCGGAGAGGGCATTCGTGATCAGCTGCCCGTCCATTGCGCCGATCACTTTCACCTTTATCTCCTTTACATTACTATCGTTAATGGCTATACGAATATCATCAGCAGTTACCGGGTCTGCTATAAAATTATTTACGGGAGATGAGGGAATGGAAGGTATCAGCGTTTGACCGTTTTCCGCCACTTTCACACCGTTAATATAAGTGGCCAGTATGTTAAAGTTTTGCAGATCATCTGTTACAATAAAATCTGCCGGATCATTTACACGGAGTAAACCATTGTCCAGTTTATAATGCAGCACCGGGTTAATGCAGGCCGCCTTTAATACTTTGAACAGGTCTACACCATAGGCCAGCGCCCGTTTCACAAGAAGGTTAATATGGCCTTCCACCAGGTTGTCGGGGTGCTTGTCGTCGCTGCAAAACATAATGCGGTCGGCATGATCATGCAGCAGTGGATACAAGGCCTCGAAGTTTTTTGCAGCGCTTCCTTCACGGATGAGGATATGCATGCCATACTGGAGTTTATCCAGGGCTTCTTCTATGGTAAAGCATTCATGGTCTGTACTGATGCCGGCGGCAATATAAGCGGCGACTGTTTCACCACGAAGCCCCGGAGCATGGCCATCTACAGGCTTGCCGGCTTTTTGTGCAGCAGCTATTTTGGCGAGTACTTCCGGGTCTTTATGCAGTACGCCCGGGAAGTTCATCATTTCTGTAAGATACCTGATATCGTCTCTTTGCAGTAACGCTTCAATATCGGCCACGGTTACAGTTGCACCGGCAGTTTCAAATGTGGTGGCGGGCACGCAGGAAGGCGCGCCGAAATTAAACCGGAACGGCACTTTTTTGCCATTTTCAAGCATATATTCCACGCCTTTCACACCCATTACATTGGCTATTTCGTGGGGATCGCTTACAGTGGCAATGGTGCCGTGCACAACAGCCAGCCGGGCGAATTCTGAAGGAATGAGCATAGCGCTTTCCACATGTACGTGCGCATCCGTGAAGCCTGGGAGCAGGTAGGTGCTGTATTGGTTATTGTTGCGTTCGATGTTGCTGATGCGGCCATTTTTTATATGAAGCGTAGCCGGGTATATTTCCTGTTGCAGTATGTCTACCAGGTTGCCTGAGAGCTGGAATGTATTCATTTTGCAAAGCTAAGGAATAGGTTGTATTTTCAATGCTGGCGTATTTTTTGAAAAGAGATGCCGGAGTTGCTTTGAGGCATCTTTATTGTTCAACGGAAAACATTTTTTTATGGTGAAAGGAACCAGGTTTTACACACTGTTAACCGCTTTGCTGATGGCTGGCTATTGCGCCGGCGCCCAATCTGCTGATGAACTGATTGCTAAGAATATCGAGGCGATGGGAGGTAATGAGAAATTGAAAGGCATCAAATCGCAGTATGCAGAGGGAAATATGGAAGTGCAGGGGCAAACGATTCCTATTAAGCGTTGGGTGAAGCAGGATGAGGCCATGCGGCTGGAGTTTGCGGTAAATGGTACCAGCAATGTACAGGTGGTGACCCGTAATGCCGGCTGGAGCCTGATGCCGGTGATGCAGCAAACAACGCCGCAGGACATGAACCCGGAGATGGTGAAGCTGATGAAAACCCAGCTGGATCTCAGGGGAGAGCTGTACGACTATAAAAACAAAGGCAAAAAGATAGAAGTGCTGGGTAAAGATACTGTGAACGGATCTCCGGCTTATAAGCTGAAGGTTACTTCTGCTGATGGCGTATCAGGGATTGCTTACCTGGATGCCAAAACCTACCTGTTGGTAAAGGCCACTAATCATGTGAATGTACAGGGACAGGAGACGGACATCGTAACGTTATTGTCTGATTACAAAAAAACACCGGAAGGACTTGCTTATCCTGGAATTACGGAGCAGGAGCCGGGTGGGGTAAAAATAAACATTGTGAAGATTGAAACAAACCAGCCGGTGGCAGATAGTTTGTTTGCTAAACCCAATCCTTAACGGGAGTTCCGCTATCGGGCTATGTACAGCCCGATAGCGGGTTGGTTTATTTATACTGCGCTGCCATGGCTTTGGCTTCCTCAGCCATTTTCTTAGCCAGGTGCGCGGGTTTCAGCACTTTTACCTGGGAGCCATAACTCAGCAGGGTCATGGTAAGTTCCGGGTTAATAACCACGTGAAGGGATACACGGCATTCATCATTGTTATCTTCCACTATTTCCTGGGAGGAGTGGATGGGCTGTGATTTTATATACTTACCCTGCCGCGGGGTGAAGCTCAGTAATACATGTTCAGGATCTCCATCGTGCACAGTGATGCCTACTGCGTGCTGGAAGTAGCTGGCTTCATCAAAATTTTTCTCATCGAAATGTTTATTGGTGGGCCATAGTTTCACTACCCGGTCCAGTGCAAAGGTGACTACTGCGCCGCCGCGTGTTTTCTGGCTTTTACCGATCAGGTAAAAGCGGTGCTGGTATTCACGGAGATGGTAGGGTTCCACCCAGTGCTCTTTAGGCTCATCGCGGTCGAAGCTCTGATAGGCAATGCGGATCACTTCCAGGTTTTTAATAGCGTCCACTATTTCCGGGATATGTTCTGCGCCCTTATATTGAGAGGCCCTTGTAAACTTAATGAGCCCTTTATGCTGAAGGGCTTCCCGGTTCATTTTCAGGCTGGCCGCAATTTTCAGGATAGCGTCTTCAAATTGCTGTACCACCGGCAGGCTCCGGAATTGTTCCAGTATACCAATGGCAATTTCCAGCCCCTGCAGATCCGCTTCTTCTATAGGGGAATTACTGATGGAGAAACTATCGTCTGAGTAGCGGTAAGTACCGCTGCTGCGCTCATATACGATAGGCGCCATATAATTCAGTTCAGGGTCCTGGCGCATATCCTGGATATCTTTCTGGATGGTGCGGGTAGAAATTGCAGTGCCCATTTTATCCGATACATATTCAATCAGGTTATCCAGGGTAGGTTTGGGTTTCTGCTTGCTGCGCAGCCGCTCGTCGATCCAGCGGTAGCGCGACACCGCGTCTTTATTCTTTGGCAAAAGATAAAATTTAGATAATAAAAATAAACAATTCCCGCTTTTGCAACGAGGATTAAAAAAATTATCATCAAAAGATCACTACGCAAATCCCTTGCGTGCGGGGCCGGTAGATTTGTAGTGTTATTAAAACCTCATGGTTATGAATAAGGTAAATACAACTACAGCAATTACGCAGGTACAGGCCATTTCAATTGGGCAAATCATCATGGATGACTCCAACTATCTGACGCTCTGGGGCCAGGCGCTACTGGATGAGGTGTGGTATCCCTGCGATTTTGTAACTACTTATGAAGTAATGAACACCATGCTGCGCTTCAGCCAGGATAAGCATGATGCCGTACAAATGACGATTGTGAAGAAACTGGAGGATATGCGCCGTACGCCGGATATCATAGATCTGGAGGCTGAACTCGGGGCAGCAGTGGTATTTGATCGTCTCATATTTCATATGAGAAGGCCCTGCCTGCAGCAGGATGACAACTGGGAAGCATATGCGGACGAGGAGTGCTACTATATTGAGCGCGTGATCCAGATGCCGGTGCCCGTACAGCCTACATTGCCGCCTGCAGCACAGTATAACTCCAACAACATCAACGAAAAAATGGAGCACTGTATACAAATGCTTCATGATGCCTATAACCTGTATCTCGGATTTATTGAATTAGAGCTGGGAGAAGATGCTGCCCGGGCAATGGCCGCACTGGAAAACGATAACAAGTTCAGTATGGCTTATTATGCCTGGCAATTACATACTTCTGCAGCCAAATAGAGACTGACCATATTTTTATCTATTGATAAACCCTGTATCCATTACGTTAGCCCTGAAACGCATAATGATGAGAAAAAATCCATTTATGTTAACCCCGGCATCCATGTATGTTAATTTCCGGACATCTGTTGATGTTAACCCCGGGTCCGTTTATGTTAACCGCCTTGCCTTGCATCCATGTACGTTAACCCCTGATACCCATGGGCATCCGCCCGGGTCCCGTTTGAATTAACCCCCTATTTCCATTGTTTGTTAACTCCCAAATTCTTCCCCGCCGGAAAAAAAAGCGCAAATTTGTGAAAAAATTCCCTTAAAGTCTATAAATTTTGTAGGAAAATGCTATTTTTGGTCAATTAAATCGTAAAGCTATGAGTTTAAGACTGGGAGATGCTGCTCCTAATTTCAAGGCCAATACCACAATAGGGGAAATAGATTTTTACGATTACCTCGGCGAAGGTTGGGGGATCCTGTTTTCTCATCCGGCAGACTTTACACCGGTATGTACCACCGAATTGGGCAGAACTGCCCAGTTAAAGGACGAGTTCGCAAAACGTAATACCAAAGTGCTGGCTGTAAGCGTGGATCCGCTGGATAAACACCTGAGCTGGATAAATGATATTAACGAAACACAACAGTGTGACGTAACTTTTCCTATTATTGCAGACGAAAACAAAACAGTGGCAAACCTGTATGATATGATTCATCCAAATGCCTCTGAAACATTTACTGTCAGATCCTTGTTTATTATCGGACCAGACAAGAAAATAAAGCTCATTATCACTTACCCGGCCTCTACCGGAAGAAACTTCGTAGAAGTGCTCCGCGTATTGGACTCTCTGCAGCTGACCGCTAAATACAGCGTGGCCACCCCGGCAGACTGGAAAGATGGTGAAGATGTAATTGTTACGGCAGCGGTGCCAACAGCAGATATTCCTGCACGTTTTCCGAAAGGGCATAAAATTATCAAGCCTTACCTGAGAACAACACCACAGCCAAATAAATAATATTTAAAGGGCCGCAAGGCTTCTCTATAAAGACTTTTTAATGGTTGGTTTTTGATTTTTACGAAACGGGGATTTCTCCCCGTTTTTTTTATGCCCCGAAAAGCCAGCAACACTGATTATCACCAACCTGGTTATTCCCTGAAAAAATGTGCATCTATCTATATGTACAGCCTTCTACCTGGTTATTTTCTACCCATACACTAAAACCAGGTTTTATATTTAACACCTCGGCTTCCATATTATGAACAGGTAACAGTTTATTAATGCACAGTTAACATTCCGCGTAGCAGAAAAATAAAAGCGGGACTCTAGTTTTGCTGAAAAATACATTCAATCCATTTTTATGGAATATAGTTCACTATCAGATAAGCAGCTACTGGAAGAATGTACCAAAGATGATCTCAAAGCATTTAATAACTTATTTGACCGTTACTTTGGAAGGCTGTATAATTATGCGCTTGGCTATGTGAAGGATGAATATTTTGCAGAAGAGGCCATCATGGACCTGATGATGTGGATATGGGATAAAAGACATACACTGCAGATAGAAGGCGATTTTAAACCATATATCTTCAGAGCGGCCAAAAACGCCACTATTAAGGCCATCCGCAAAAAAGCAATTGCCATAACACCTATTGAATTTATTGAAAACGATCTTTCTTTTGTAGCTTCCCCTGCCGATCATCAACTATATACCAGGGAGCTGGAGGAGAAATATCTTTTCCATCTCGATTCCCTGAGCCCCCAGCGAAGAATCGTATTTCAAATGAGCAGGGAAGGAAACAGAACCCATGCAGAAATAGCCAGCGACCTCAAGATCTCTGTTAATACAGTGAAGAACCATATTAAATTCTCCCTGAATCATTTCAGACAACAGCTCAATAACCATAGTGATACTGTATTGCCGGTTATTATGGTAATGATGCTGTCTTTTTCCCGCCTGTAATCTTATCACGAAAAGGCAAATTGAATGCACGCCCCTTTAAAACCGGAACAAGTCAATGTTTCCGTAATAAGAATGCACACGGCGTTTACACCCATCACCGGCAGGCTAATGTTACCAGAAAGTTATGTCTTTGTATTTCTCCCATAACGAATAGCCCTTCCTGTTTTTTTTTGTCCCTATATAATTAAGGGAACTTTTTGTGCTCTGTTAAAATAGCATGTCAAGACAAATAAACCGGGAATTAATAGAAAAGTTTTTAGCGGGCGAATGTTCGGCCGAAGAGGAAAGGCTTGTAAACTTATTTCTGAAAGATCCCGCATCAGAAAAATTGCTGGATGAAATCCTGTCGGCAAATACAGCTAAAGACTGGGCAGTGTTTGAGCACGATCCCTTTGTTCATCCCCGGCAGCAGGATCTGAAAAGATCCTTGTATGAAAGGATAGGAATGCTAACTACTAAACGCAGAGGGATATTCAGGCGCTTATTATCTATGCGCAATGCAGCCATCTGGATTGGGCTCATCCTTGCCGCTATGGGTATTTATATCATCAGCTATTTAAGTAGTAAAAAAGAAGACCAGGTAGCACTTGTAGAAACCCGTAACCCGAACGGGCACCGGTCAAAAATAATTCTTTCCGATAGCAGTATAGTATACCTGGGAGCTGGCAGCAGCCTGAGGTATCCGGAAAACTTTTCAAAAGATACCAGGGATATCTATTTATACGGCGAAGCCTTTTTTGAAGTAACACAGGAGAAACATAAGCCATTTACGGTTCATACCGGCCACGTGCAAACAAAAGTATTGGGTACTTCTTTTAAAATAGAAGCATTTGAAAACAAACCTTTACTGGTGGAAGTAGCTACTGGGAAAGTAAGGGTAGACCAGGTAGACAGCACCTTTTCCAGGGCGCTGGCGGTGCTGACCCCGGGCCGGAAAATACTGTTCGATCACAACGAAGTTAAAATGGAAACAGTAGCCCCGGAAGAAGTGCTGGATCTGAAGGAAGCCAGGTTAACATTCAGCAACGCACCGCTCAATGATATTGCCGAAGTATTACAGCGGTGGTATAATGTGAAGATCATATTCAGGCAACACATAAAATCAACGGAAAGAATGACACTGACAGTGGATGCCAGTGGGTCAATAGATAAAATATTAAATGTACTCGCGGCCGCAGGACATTTTAATTATGAAAAGAAAAACGGGGAGATCGTTATTCGCTGAACCTAAAAGATAAAAGCAAACAATATGTATTAAGAAAAAAGCTGTCCATCCTGGATAAGGATGCCGCATTTGATGTTGTCAGAACCGTAGGCCCGTCAAAGGCAAAAAGGATATAGGATTAAAGTAACAATAATTCCGGCTGACCCCGGGCCAACTATTAATACGAGAATTAATGCAAAAAGGATTACATCCCACAATTAAGTTTATGATGAGATGTTCATGTATACTTTTAGTCGCACAACTTACCTTTATCGGGATGCTTTTCGCCGGAAATGCCCGGGGCCAGCATCTGGACAAAGTAATTGCTGTTAAGCTGGATCATGCCAGCGTCAAGGAAAGCCTGCTGACCATCCAGGCAAAGAGCGGTATCAGGTTTGTATTGCCGGAAAAATTAATGACAGGGCTCAAACAACAGATCAGTATCGATTCCGATAAATCAACAGTAAAGGATCTGATCGAAAAAGTACTGGCAACCACAAATCTTGAATATAAAATAGTGGAAGGCTATGTGGTGATCGACACAAAACCTGTTCCACAGGAACCTGGTAAATTATCAGGACGGGTGGTGGATGAGAAAGGCAATGCTTTACCCGGCGCCACACTGCGGGTGCTGGAAAGCGGACAGGTGGCCCAGAGCGATGCAAACGGTAATTACACCTTAAAACTTCAGCCAGGCAGTTATACTGTTGAAGTATCTTATATTTCTTTCCGATCTCAGAGATCAGCGAACACTGTTATAAAGGAAGGGAAAACCACAACGCTCGATTTCTCTATGCAACTGGCGGATAACAAACTGACAGAAGTAGTAGTGAGTTATGGAAAACAGAAAAGCCGTGAGATCACTGGTTCCATTGCAACCGTAGACGCATCGGGTATGCAGGATATGCCGGTAACACAGTTTGCCCAGCAGTTACAGGGAAAAGTAGCCGGCGTGCAGGTATCCCAAACCAGCGGCCAGCCCGGGCGGGGGATGGGCTTCATTATTCGTGGCGCCGCCTCTTTCTATTCCAGCAATCAGCCGCTTTTTGTAATTGATGGCAACCCGGTTACAGGAAGCATCAATAATATTAACCCTGCAGAAATTGAAAGCTATAGTTTTCTGAAAGATGCTTCTGCTACCGCATTGTATGGATCAAGAGCGGCAAACGGCGTAGTGCTCATTACCACCAAACATGCAAAACCAGGAGATGCAAAAATTGAATTCTCCAGCTACTACGGCCTGCAAAAGATCCCTACAGGCAAGCTGCCGAGGATGATGAACGCAAGGGAGTTTGCCACGTTTATGAAAGAACGCGCGGAAGATGGAGTGAAATATGAACCGGGCTATTCGGTTTCTGCCGACTACCACGCAGCTTATGACAACCCTGAGCAATATGGTGAGGGCACCAACTGGTTTAAACTCTTAACCAGAACCGCTCCTATTCAAAGCTATGATCTCACGGTGCAATCAGCCCGCGAGCATTCCTCCTCTACGGTGATCGCCGGGTACCAGGAGCAACAGGGCGTACTGATCAACACCGGAACCAAGTTATACTCCATGCGCTTTAACCAGGACTTTACTTCTGCAAACAATAAGCTCAAAGTAGGTTTTAACCTGGCGCCCAGCTACAGGCTGGATCATAATAACAGGCTGAATAGTGATGGAGTAGGAGGTTATTTTGAAAGATTCTTCGAAGCCAGTCCGCTGGTAAGTCCTTACAACGCGGATGGAACCTATACCCGCAACGTTGCTTCTCCCGGTATGGTGGCTTATATCAATCCACTGGCTACTTATGAATTAACGAACGACGATTATAAAACAACCCGTATACTGGGTAATATTTACCTGAACTACGAATTTTTACCAGGGTTAAGCGTTAAAGCAAACCTGGCGGCAGACAAGGGCGCAGAAACCCGTAAATATTTCCAGTCCGGCCTGGTTACAGGTACACAGGGGCAAACCACAGGCACCAGCTCTGCTGTTGATAACGGCTCATGGACAGCCGAAGGAAACCTGGTATATAACAAAACCTTCCTGAAAGACCACAACATAGAGGCGTTAGTAGGTTACTCTGCACAGGAATATAGCACTTATAATAACACGCTCACCGGTCTCGGTTTTACCAGCGATGATATTGAATACCTGAGCGCTGCCACCAGCGTTACAGGCAGCAGTGGCGCAGGATCTTATTCGTTGTTGTCCACCATAGGAAGACTGAATTATAATTATAAAGGAAGATATCTTTTGTCGGCCGCACTCAGGCGCGACGGCTCTTCAAAATTCGGGATGAATACGCAGTGGGGTAGCTTCCCGTCGGTGTCTGCAGGCTGGATTGTTAGCGATGAATCATTTATGAAGCATGTAAAGCCTGTTAGCTTCCTGAAACTCCGTGCCAGTTACGGGATTACAGGCAATAACTTTTTTGCCGGTAATTATGATCCGCAGGCCACTATAGGAACTTATTACTACAACTTTAATAATACGGTTACCCAGGGACAAACCATTAACCGCCTGCCTAATAAGGACCTGAGATGGGAGCGCAACAAGCAGCTCGACATTGGCCTGGAACTTGGCCTGTTCGATAACCGTCTTAATTTCACGTACGACTACTACCATAAACTAACCGACGGGCTTATTCAGCAACGTGCCATTCCTACTTCATCCGGCTTTAGCCAGATCATTTACAATGTGGGCGAGCTTAAAATGTGGGGGCACGAATTTTCTGTAAGCTCAAAGAACCTCACCGGCGCGTTGCAGTGGAATACCAACCTGGCACTGTCTTTCGACCGGAACCTGATCACCAACCTGGTAGACCCGGGATATATCAGGAGAAACGGCACAGTGAGCTCGGACTATTACCGCCAGCAGGTAGGACATCATCTTGGTGAGTTTTATGGTTTTGTTTTTGAAGGATTATATAAAGATGCCGCCGACCTGGCCAACTCTCCCAAGTATTTAAGCACTACCGCCAAACCGAATGGCAACTCCGATATAGGAACCATCAAGGTAAAAGATATCAATGGCGATGGGGTAATTGATGATGTAAACGACCGCACTTTTATTGGTGATCCTACGCCAACATTTACCGGCGGTATTGTCAACAACTTCAAGTACAAAAATTTTGACCTGACTATCGACATGACTTTTTCTGTTGGCGGCAAAATACTGAATGCAGCTAAATGGGCTTATCAGACTAATATGGATGGATCAAGAGTGCCATTGGCAGCAGCCGCCGATCGTTGGCGCTCAGAAGAGAATCCCGGTTCGGGTATTTATCCACGTACCAAATCCGGTACCACCGCAATGGGAAGACAGGTAAACAGTCAATGGATAGAAGATGGATCTTACCTGACTGCGAAGAATATTACATTGGGATATACCGTACCGCTAAGAAACGCGATGATAAAGAACCTGCGGGTTTTTGCCTCTGTGCAGCAAGCTTTTGTGCTTACAGGCTATTCAGGTATGAACCCGGAGATAAATGTGGGTGGATCTGATCCTACACTGGGTGTTGGGGTAGACGAAAACGCATATCCTATACCAAGAACCTTTTCTCTTGGATTTACCACCACATTCAAATAATCATTTAACGCTGACGAAATATGAAAAAGATATATTTAGCGATCGCGCTTTTATGTGCAGCAACCAGCTCCTGTACGAAGGATTTTATTGAACGGTCGCCGGAAGATGCGTATACTGATGGCGTATTCTATAAAACGGAGCAACAGTTCAGAGCGGCTGTGGTAGCCGCTTATGCACCGCTCAGGGATGTACTGGTGAATGATTATTTCACTTCCGAAATGCACTCGGATAATACTATTTACCAGGCTATACCAGGTAACAGGGGTACTTCTATTGTAGAGCGTGAAAACATTTCAGACTTTACGAATACCTCTACCAATGCTTATGTTGCTGCAACCTGGCAGCATAGTTATACCGGTATTTCCCGGTGTAATATTGTAATCGAAAGACTGAAAAGCAGCGATCTCAAAGATGATGTGAAGGCCAGCCTGGATGGACAAGCTAAATTTTTAAGAGCGCTGAACTATTTTAAACTGGTGCGTTTATACGGAGGCGTTCCACTCTTTATAAAGGAAGTAACCACTGCAGAAGATGCCTTTAAAGCCCGGGCTACGGAAGAGGAAGTATATGCGCAGATCATCGCTGATGCACAGGATGCTATCGCTGAACTGGCGCCTCCTGCAAAGTTCCCGCAAACAGGAGAGGCCACAAAAGGCGCAGCTACCATATTGCTGGCAGAAGTGTATGCCTTACAGAAGAAGTGGGCAGAGGCAGAGAAATTGTTGAATACCATGCTCACCATGGGATATGATCTCAATGCCAACTATGCGGATGCATTTATGCCATCAAATAAAAATGGTAAGGAATCGGTTTTCGAAATCCAGTTCCTGGGAGGCACCCTCACAGGCGCTACACCTAATCCGCTTCCTTTTAATTTCTTGCCAAGAAGTAAGGATACCAAACTGTTAACAGGTATTTCAATCGACAATACCAGTACAGGTGGATGGAATACGCCCAGTGATGATCTGATCAGCGATTTTGAGGCCGGCGACAAGCGCCTGGATGCTTCTATCGGCATTGCAGAAGGTACTTACGACGCCAGCCGGTATTTTAATTATTCGGCGGTCAAAAACATTATCGGTTATGTTCCAGCCCCCGGGAAGATCGGTGTTCCCTACATTAAGAAATACCTGCATGCCCCGCTGGAAGCGCCTACCGGCTCCGGCGATGATTTTCCTGTATACCGTTTTTCAGATGCCTTGCTCCTGCTTGCGGAAGCTTTAAATGAACAGGGCAAATCTTCAGATGCACTCACTCCTTTGAACAGGGTAAGAAGAAGAGCCGGGCTGGCCGATTACACTAACACAGATCCTGCCCAGCTGAGAGAAAAAATTTTTCATGAGCGGAGAGTTGAACTGGCATTTGAAAACCATCGATGGACGGATCTGCTCAGAAGCGGTAAGGCGTTAACGGTGATCAATGCTTTTGGAGTGAAGATCAGGGAGCAGCTTCCTTATCTTTCTTCAGATGCCTATGCAATTGATAAGCATCAGCTGTTGTTCCCAATACCACAAAATGAGGTAGGGTTAAATCCAAAGATCATCCAGAACCCCGGTTATTTTTAGCAGTTTCTAAACAAGTATGTCATGATGAAATTACACAGGGCGGTTTTAAAAAGAGGATTTGGAATATTATTACTGCTGGCTGGAAGTGGCCACAGCATTGCCGGTGAGCAGAGGCCAAAAGAAGAAGATGAGTTTTCAATTGTTGTTCTTCCCGATACCCAGTATTACACTTCGGAGAAGAACGGCGGAAAGAAGGAAATGTTTACTGCACAAACAGAATGGATAGTAAAGAATGCGGTAAAGGAGAACATTAAATATGTGATTCACCTGGGAGATATATCAGACGATGGTGAGAAGTTCCCACAGCAGTGGGAAAATGCCGCCGCATCTATGTATGTACTGGAAAAGCCACAACCAGGATATCCGCAGGGCATTCCATATGGTTTGGCGGTAGGGAATCACGATCAGACTAAAAGCCAGTATCCCATAAGTGGTAAAACGGATCAGTACAACAAGTATTTTGGTATTGAGCATTTTAAAGATAAGAAATGGTATGGCGGTCATTATGGCAACAATAACGATAGCCATTATGATCTGTTTGAAGCCGGTGGAATTAGATTCATCAGTATCTTTTTAGAATATGATTCCTATGGAGAAGATATCGAGGGAATGAATAAATGGGCCAGCCAGGTATTGGAGAAATACAGCGATAGGAAAGCAATACTCGTTAGTCATTCTATCATTCATTTCAATAAAAAAGCAGGTACTAATGAGAAGGGCTTTCCGAAATTTTCCAAACAGGCCCAGCGTGTGTTCGATCGATTGAAAAGCTATCCTAACGTGATGTTAACCTTATCAGGACATGTGGGAGACAACGGAGAAGGATACCGGCAGGATGGTTATGCAGGGAACATTATCAGGTCGTTTTTATCTGATTACCAGAGCCGGCCAGATGGCGGTCATGGATTAATGCGCCTGATGAAATTTTCCAGGTCAAAAGACCTGATCAGTGTCCGTACTTTTTCACCTTACACCGGTGAAGAAGAGAAAGATGCCGACAGCGAATTTACGCTTCCCTGGCTGCATCATACAACGGTAGCCCGTTACCATGATTATAACAATGATCAGCAAACTGATATCGCTTTCTTTATTGCAGGTGTATGGAAGATAGCTGGACAACAGGAGATAGCATTTGGTAAGGAGGGAGATATTCCCGCACCGGCAGATTATAACGGCGATGGCAAAACGGAGCTGGCGGTGTTCCGGCCTTCTGAGGGAAAGTTTTATTTCCGGGATGGAGAAGCCATTGCACTCGGACAACAAGGTGATATCCCGGTATGCGGCGATTATGATGGCGATGGTTTTGCAGATGTTGCGGTGTACCGCCCGTCTAACTTCACCTGGTACTTTAATGGCATGGACAGTATCCGGTTTGGGCATAAAAATGGAATCCCCGTTCCGGCGGATTATGATGGGGATGGCCTGCTGGATGTAGGAATATTCCGTACCGACAATTCCTTATGGCAAACAACCCTGGGCAATATCCCGCTGCAGGTAAAACATGTGCCTGGCGATATTCCCGTTCCCGGTGATTATGACGGCGATGGCAGGGCTGAAATGGCGGTGTTTCGTCCTTCTACCGGGGAGTGGATCATTGACAGGTTTAAAGCGCCTGTGAAGCTTGGAAAAGCAGGAGATATCCCGATTCCCGGAAATTATTTTAAAGATGGGAAAACTTATCCTGCCGTTTACAGGGATGGTAAGATCTATCTTGAAAACGGGAGCACTATAAAAGCAGATGAGGGAAAAGCAACTGAATTAGTGAAATAGTCCTGATAGTAACAGGGAAAAAATACGGCCGGGTAATTTACCCGGCCGTATCAATTTTATTCTTCATTAGCTGGCTGCTTGCCGCGGTGTTTTCGCAGCTGTGTCAGCAATGCGCTCATATCTTTTGGTAAAGGCGCTTCAATCGTATATTCCTTACCGTTAGGATCCTTGAAAATCAGCATAGACGCATGCAGGGCCAACCGGCTTAATAATGGCCGTTCTTCCTCCGTATGTTTGCCTAATTTGAATTTCTTTTTTATGGAAGATAAGCGCACAGGCTGTGGGCTTCCATAAAATTCATCCACTGCGATGGGATGCCCAAGGAACTTCATATGCACCCTGATCTGGTGGGTACGGCCGGTGTGGATCTGCATCCTCACCAGGCTGTAAAGCCCAAATTCCTCCAGCACCTCGTAATCCGTAGAAGAAGGTTTTCCTTTACGGTTAGTCACCATTTTTCCTTTTTGTACAGGATGCTCCATAATACCTTCGCTTACATTGCCTTGTTTAGGCATGGGCTGGCCGCTTACGAGGCCCAGGTAAAACTTTTTTACATCCCTGCTTTCAAAAAGCTGAGAGAAATATTTATGCGCTGCTTCGTTACGGGCAAACAGTATGATACCGCTGGTGTCGCGGTCGAGCCGGTGTACGGTATATATTTCCCCGTAGGCCTTTTTCATGATAGCTATCAGGGAAGTAAGCTCGTTATCATGGCGGTCGGGTAATGTAAGCATTCCTGAAGGCTTGTTGACCACAACAAAATCAGGCGTTTCCAGTATAATATGTTCTGTTAATCGCATTCCGTAATTCGGCGGTTATTTTTTAAAGTGTTTCAGCAGGATTACTTCTTTCTCATTGAGGAAGCGCCACTGGCCACGGTTCAGCGTTTTCTTGGTAAGTCCCGCGTACATTACGCGGTCCAGCTTTTCCACCGTATATTCCAGGTGCTCAAAGATGCGGCGCACAATACGGTTTTTACCGCTGTGAATTTCGATGCCTACCTGCTTTTTGTCTTTCGGATCCACATAGCCCAATGCATCTACCAGCGCTACGCCATCTTCCAGGGTTACGCCGGCAATGATCTTATCAAAATCAGCTTTGGTAAGCGGCTTATCCAGTTCTACCTGGTAAATCTTTTTGATATTGTGTTTGGGATGCGCCAGGCGTTGTGCCAGTTCACCATCGTTGGTGAGGAGCAGTAATCCGGAAGTATTACGGTCGAGGCGTCCTACAGGATACACCCTTTCATTTTCCGCTGCGTCCTGGATCAGGTCCATTACAGTTTTGCGTCCTTCAGGGTCATCGGTGGTGGTGATGTAGCCTTTGGGTTTATTCAGGAGGATGTATACCAGGTTTTTGGTAGGAGTGATTTTTTTATCCTGCATGGTTACCACATCGGCGGTGGTTACTTTGGTAGCTGGTTCAAGCACCACTTTCCCGTTTACGGTTACCTTACCTTCCTTGATCAGGTCTACCGCTTTTCTGCGGGAGCAAAGACCGCAATGCGCCACAAATTTATTCAGCGGCATCTCTCCGGGCCCGAATATACTTTCTTTAGGTTCGTTCGTATGTTCGTTATCGTTAGTGCTTCTTACTTTTACACCTTTTTTCCTGTCCTGTTTATCTGCAAAGCGCTCGTTTGTTTTATCAAAGAATTTTTTGCGGTTAAAGCCGCTGGGGGTTTCTTTACCGCCTTTTTTCTTTTCTCCGTGGAAATGGAAGGCGCTGTCGTCGCTTTTCCTGGCGGTTCCTGCGCTGTAGGTGCGTTTACGCGGAGGTCTTTCAC
>NZ_DATCRD010000333.1:0-4681 GCF_036569185.1 Chitinophaga sp. | reverse complement strand
GATGAGGATGATAGGGGGATGAGGGGCTTACCCCCCAATCCTAAGCACTGCCCCCCTTCTCTTCGCATCCTTCTGCATTGCTTCCAGCATCTTCTCCCGTTCCGCCTCAAACTCACGGGCACTTAGCTTCTTTCCCTTGGAAGGCGCTTTAACAGCAGCCAGGTCTGCCTGCTCCGTTACTTCCACTGCCTGGTAAATCACACGCCCATCGCCCACCTCAAGGCCCAGGATCAATCCCGGTAATTCCCCCTGGTATTCAGGTCCGGCCGGCACAGGGATAGCCGGCGTAAACCAGGCAATGATACGGGAGGTATCCGCAACTTCCTGGCTTTTCATTTCGCCGTTTTCAACACTGGTCATCCTGCGTTTGCCAATGAGTTGTGCAATGGCCTGTTGACAGGGATAGTTGAGGATCGTAGTGGTTTCGCCGGTAAGCTTCCAGTTGCGGTGCGGGATGCTATCGGTAATAATATAATTCCTGGCAGCAAACTCCAGCTGTTCCACCGTTTGACCGGTAGTGAAATTATGATAGGTGATCTCGTTTTCGCCGGGTGTTATCATATGCATGCGCGGGCCGCCGTCAGGAACTTCTGTCATTTCCTCCGGAGTATCATCTTCTACAGCGCGGCGCAGCGACTGGTTATTGCCAAACAATACTTCCCACTTGTCTTTGTGGGTGCTGGGCATCGGCCGCATCGGTGCTTCACCCATTCCTTCCATGTCAATATGTATTTTCAGGGTGCGCTCGTACACTACCCGGCCTTGTGTTTGCTGTCCATGTGCAGCCAGTATCAGCAGGCCCGTGGAAAACGTAAGGATCATCTTTTTCATGTAATATATTTTATGGAACTAAGCTAGGCCGTTCCTGTTGCAACGCAGGTTAACATGCCTTGCTTTAATGTTAATTTAGGTTAATGTTCGGCCGGTGGGAAAAGGGAAGTAATACATTTGGCGTATTATTGCGCTTACAAACTCATAGCTGTTGCGATATAAATTCTCCATACCGGTTACCGTTTTCCTGATAGCCTTTACCATCCTGGTGATCACAGCCTTCCAGGTATATTGGCTCAGGAAAAATTACCGTGAGGAGCGGCAGCTGTTCACAGCCCGCACCAATGTGCTGTTCCGCGAAGCCATCTTCCGCCTGCAGGCTGGCAAGCTGAAAACAAACCCCAATAATATACGCATTCGTGAGCGGCAGGACATGGTCAGTGTTTCCAGCCTGCTGGATGAAGAAACCAGGGATAAGGTCGTAGGAAGAATGCCGGGCATGCGGCGTGCCATGGTCACGGCAGTGAGAGCCGGAGTTGCCAGCGGGCGTGATTCAGTGAATGTGCAGTACAGGCTGGCCAGCCCCGGCCCTCCCGGTCCTCCCGTTAAAAGGATCTATGGGTTCGTGGCTGGTGTGGATTCCCTGCGCGATTCCATTACCGTAAAGGAAATTGTCAGGCAATATGAGAAGGTGCTGGCAAGGGAGCAGATCAACGTGCCTTTTACGGTTCTTGAAATACCGGTAGATACTACAAAAGGAGAATTCGTCCCGTTCCCCGATGAGCTGGATGGTAATTCCGTTACCATTGGTTTTTCAAAACCTGTAACCTACCAGCTGATATTTGATGACAATACCTGGTACCTGTTAAAGCGTATCAGCCAGCCTATCAGCATTTCATGCCTGCTGCTGGGAGTAACGGCATTATCTTTTTTGCTGTTATACCGCAACCTTAAACAACAGCAAAAGCTGGCGCAGCTGAAGAACGATTTTATCAGCAATATGACGCATGAGCTGAAAACGCCCATCGCCACTGTAAGTGTAGCCATTGAAGCCCTCCGGAATTTTGATGCGCTGGATGATCCGCAAACCACCCAGGAGTACCTGGATATCTCTGCCAATGAAATGCAGCGCCTGGCTTTGCTGGTGGATAAAGTGCTGAAGCTGTCCATGTTTGAGAACAGGGAAATTGCTTTGAACAAAGAGCAGTTTGATATCAGGGAGCTGGCGCGCAGCGTAATGGTATCCATGAAGCTGCAGTTTGAAAAACAACAGGCCACTACTACATTAAAAGCTACCGGCACTAACTTTATTATTACTGCCGATAAGCTGCATATGACCAGCGTACTATACAACCTGCTGGACAATGCCCTGAAGTACAGCACCAAAGACCCGCAGATCCTGATCCACATTATTGATCATAAGAATTACCTGGAAATACGTGTAGCCGACAACGGTATAGGCATTGCCAGGGAGTATAAGCACCGCATCTTTGAAAAGTTCTTCCGCGTGCCCAGCGGCAACCGGCATAATATCAAAGGGTACGGCCTGGGCCTTAGCTATGTATCGCACATACTGCAGCGGCATATGGGGTTTATTGAAGTGGAGAGTGAGCTGCATAAAGGCAGCACCTTTTCTGTGAAAATGCCTTTTGCCGAAGCGCCGGTTATTTATTATGATGGGAAACGCCGTATTGTAAAGTTAAAATAGGTAAGATGAGTATAAAGATCTTATACGTTGAAGACGAAATATCACTGGGGAAGATCGTAAAGGAAAGCCTGCAGCGGCGTGGCTTTGAGGTTATCATGGAGCGGGATGGCGCCAATGCGCTGTCGCTGTTCAAGGAGGTGAATCCCACCGTATGTGTGCTGGATGTAATGCTGCCCAATAAAGATGGTTTTGAGATTGCAGAAGAGATCCGCGCTATCGATACAGAAGTCCCAATCTTGTTCCTCACCGCCAAAACACAAACAGACGATCTGGTAAAAGGGTTTACGCTGGGAGGCAACGATTATATCCGTAAACCTTTCAGCATGGAGGAGCTGATCGCACGCATAAAAAATGTATTGCGCAAAACAGAAAACGTGTCCCTTCCTTCCAATGAGCCCATCCGCCTGGGTAAGTTCCGCTTTTATACCAACAGGCAGCTGCTATCTAATGGCCTGGAAGAAAAAAAGCTGTCGTACCGGGAAAGCGAGCTGCTGCGTATCCTGTATGAGAACCGAAACAGCATCATTAACCGTAAAAATATCCTGGACCTGCTCTGGGGCCACGATTCCTTTTTCAATAGCCGCAACCTGGACGTATACATTACCCGCCTGCGGGTGCACCTGAAAGAGGATGAGAACCTCCAGATCCTCACCATCAAAGGGGTAGGGTACCGCTTTGTACTGGATTAATATATGACCGTTTGTAAACCCGCTCCTGCCTTTGATCATCCCTGCGCCGCCACCTGTTAAATACCTCTGTCCGTACCCCGCTTTTTCAGTTACTTGCCCTTGTTTCCAGCGCTTAGTATGGAAATATAATGACCCCAAAATTATTGACAGTTAAACCCCTTCTGTTTTCCGATGGAAAAAGAGATTGCTACATCCCGGGTGAACAAACAGCCGGTAACGTCTGCTGCTACCGGCAACGAAAAAAGCAAGGGTGGTTATACCACATTATCCGTTCCGCAGATCAGCCTACCCAAAAGCGGGGGAGGAATAAAGTCCATTGACGATAAATTTGCCGTAAATGCCGCCAATGGCACCGCAGGTTATAGCTTTCCGTTTCCCTTTTCCCCATCCCGCAATGGGTTTGTGCCTGCTCTGTCGCTGGGCTATAATTCCGGCAGCGGTAACAGTGTTTTTGGATTAGGCTGGGATGCCGCGCCGGTAGCCATTACCCGGAGAACAGATAAGCAGCTGCCCCGGTACAATGATGAAGAAGACGTTTTCATCTTCTCCGGCGCAGAAGACCTGGTACCGGTGTATAAAAAAGACGGGGAAGGCAACTGGGTAAAAGATCAGCAAATCATAAACGGCGCTACCATAGCCCGTTACCGGCCAAGGGTAGAAGGCGGGTATGCCCGTATAGAAAAGATCACAGAAGCTAACGGTCACGTATACTGGAAAGTTACCACCGGCGATAACAGTGTGCTGGTGTTTGGAAAAAGTAAGTCCGCACAGCTGTACAACCCCGCCGATCCCGCCATGATCTTTAAATGGTTACTGGAATTTAGTTATGATGATAAAGGCAACTGCTTTCAGTTTGCCTACAAACAGGAAGATAGAACAAATGTGCGCCCGCAGATCCAGGAGCGCAACCGGCTGAATGATACTGCCGCCTGCACTAATGTATACCTGAAACGTATAAAGTACGGCAATAAGCTCCACTTTGACAGGAGCAGCATTGACCTCGCCAACTGGGACAGCTTTCTGAACAGCATTGAATATTTATTAGAGCTGGTATTGGATTACGGAGAGCATGATATAACAGACCCGCAGCCCAATGACGATAAAGGCTGGTTATGCCGGCAGGATCCCTTTTCAGATTACCGCGCCGGTTTTGAAATAAGGACCTACCGCCTTTGCAGCCGGGTGCTGATGTTCCATCATTTTGCGGAGCTTGGGCCCAAGCCTTGCCTGGTAAGCGCTATGCATATGGAGTATAATACCAGCGCTACCTTCACGTTCCTGCAATCAGTAACGCAAAAAGGATACATCCGTAAGGCAGATGGTACTTATTCGGAAAAAGCGGTGCCGCCCATAGCTTTTACCTATGAGCCCCTGGCCTGGGATCCAACGGTTAAAACTTTGAGCATTGATAATATACCTGCAGATATTAACGACGGTTATTACCAATGGGTTGACCTCTACAATGAAGGTATAGCCGGCGTTCTCACCGAACAGGCCAGCGCCTGGTATTACA
>NZ_DATCRD010000332.1:0-23141 GCF_036569185.1 Chitinophaga sp. | reverse complement strand
CCCATACACGGCTACTAATTCTGCTTCCCGGGAGGCAAGTGCCTCCAGCAGCATTTTTTTTTCGTGATCCCTGCCTATCAATTTTTCCATAGTAGTGCATATTTTGAATAGTTTTGGCTGATTATCTAAATCGATAGCCAGCCAAAACTACTCAAAAATACATAGTTTTGGCTGGCTATCCAAATCGATAGCTAGCCAAAACTCCCTACTCCAACCCCTCAAATATCTTCCCGGCCGCTACCCCCAATGCTTCCTGCGCAGTTCTATCCGCTTCATTCGTCAATATCACAATACCGGTATTCCGCTCGGGGTATACCACGCAATAGCTGGCGAAACCGAATGTGCCGCCGCTTTGCCAGATCCTGCGCAAACCGTTGCTGGTTTTATTCATCTGCCAGTTTAAACCAATAGCAAAGTTGTTGATATCACCCCAGGCCGGTTGATGCGTTAATTTCGCCGAAGGGTCGGTTTCATCTGCATGCAGCCGGATATATTGCAGCATATCATCTACGGAAGAATAAATGCCTCCTGCGGCAGCCATCATAGGCGGATTGTAGGGCATGATGCGGCCCCGCTGATTATATCCTTTAGCCGCATTATCCGGCAGCAGGGCAGTAGTATGTTTCATATGCTGCGGGCGGGTAATGAATTTTCTTACCAGCTCGGCATACGACATACCGTATATACGTTCCAGTATGATGCCAAGCAATTGTGCACCGGCATTTGAATATTTGAAATGATAACCGGGAACTGTATCCAGTTGTACCTGGTGCAGGTCGTTCAGGAAAGCGGCCGTAGAGTAATCCTGTTGCTGTGCGTTGATGATACCTGGAATAGAATCTTCCGGTTGCTGGAACAGATCACGACTGTCGGGCAGCAGGAAGGGCAACCCGGAAAGATGCGTGATCAGGTGCTTCAGCTGGATAGCGCGACCTTTATACTGAAGATTGGGATAATCTCCGTTCAGGTAGAACCGTATATCGTCGTCCAGTTTCACTTTTTTATTTACGACTGCCTTTGCCAGTAAATACCCGGTGAATGTTTTGGAGATAGAACCAATTTCATAGGGCGTATTGATATCAGGCAGCGTCGACTTGCTGTAACGGTAAATGTAGGTTTGTCCACCGGTGTACACCCCAACTTCTGCGCTAACGCGGCGGGTATCCTGCATAAAAACGGTAAGCGCGGATTGCACGAGGCTGTCTACTTTGGTTTTACGGAGATTGTCTGTTGTTACCTGTGCCTGCGCATGAATACTTGATAAGAACAGGAAGAACAGCGGGATAAATTGTTTCATGGTTGTTTTTTGAAACAAGCTTATCCTAAGAAAGTGCCATTCGGCGCTACTTTAACTACTATCTTCTTATATATTTAAAAATAGATGAACTTGTATCAAAAGTGAACACCTGGTGTACGCAGGCGCACTATGGCTGCAGCGGTCCTTTACTTACAGCTTCACCGGCTTTGTACACCGCCGCTATTTTCCGGGTATTTTTAATATCCTGTACCGGGTTGGCATCCAGGATGATGAGATCAGCGGTTTTACCTTTCTCTATAGTGCCGTAGTGCTCATTTATTTTCATGGCAATAGCGGCGTTTTTAGTGGCAATGGTAATGGCTTGCAGCGGAGTAAGTCCTGCCTGTACCAGCAGCTCCATTTCAAGGTGCTCGGAGAATCCCTGTGTGCGTACCGGTTGTGCGCCGGAATCGGTGCCCAGCGCTACCGTGATGCCGGCGTCTGCAATCTTTTTTACATTCTTCATCGCTGTTTCAAACGCATGAAGATTGCGCTGGTAGGAGGGAGCATTCTTCAGTTTTTCCTGGTAGGCAGGAGAGGTGATCATCTCATACACACCGGGTTCCAGGGATGCTTTAAAGAAAGGATCATTGATCCATTCGGGCTTACGGGCATAGATATACGCATATTCATCAAGCGAGAGGGTGGGGATATATATCACGCCTTTGGCCTTCATCTGTTGCAGTAAGGCTGCGTCAATTTCCTGGTCGCGGATACTATGCGCAATGATGTCCAGTCCATCGGCCACCAGGCTTTTTGCATCTGCAAGATAATAGAGATGCGAGGCTACAGGAATATAATGGGAATGGGCGCGTGTAATTATTGCTTTATAAATAGCGGGGTCCATTTTAGGTGTAGATCCGCCAAAATCATCTACCCACATTTTTATTACCGTTGGCTTTAACAGAGCTACGCTATCCAGTTCAGTAAGGGCTTGTGCTACTGTGGCAGGGTGTTTTACATACTTCATCGGTGGACCGCCCTTTGCCGCTGCAAAGCCATACCCGGCGGAAAAAAGCCGGGCTCCGGGCAGCAACCCGTTTACAGAAGAGTCGCGCAGGCCGGAGTTAAACAACATGGGTTGGTCGGACCCCATCACCAGGATATTGGTAACGCCGTAATCTGCATATTTTTTCAGTTGTGATAATATATTTTCACGTGTATACGGATCGCTGCTGTTATCGTTACCTTTTATCATACCAATATGCACGTGGCTGCTGATGATAGCGGGTATCACGGTTTTACCGCGACCGTCAATCACTGTAGCGTTGCCTGCCGGCAGGTTTTTGCCGGTGGCGGCAATCTTGCCATCTTTAATCAGTATATCCGTATGCGTTAGAGGAGCGCCGCCGTTGCCGTCTATGAGGGTTACGTCCTTTATCAGGATTGCAACAGGCGTTGGCTTAAAGGCTGCCAGTAATAGAATAGCGGTAGTCAGTAACAGGAAGTTTTTCATAGCATTATTTTCTTACGGGAAAATAAAGTTACTGGATTGTAATTAATAATAGTAATGCCGTTCCGGCCTCTGCCAGAATTCATGTATATTGATGTCTATGATAAAGATGCTAATAACAGCTTGTTGTCTTTTGTTATTTACTTCCTGTTTTTTTTCGCAGGAGTGGAGGAAGCGAAAACAAATGGAAACCTGGAACAGACGGATCAAAGAATTCAATGAAAAGGATAGCCTGTATAAATTAAAACCAATTAGAAAATAAACGCTTATCCCACTATGCTCATAATAAAACCAACCGCATCCGGCGAATGCAACGCATTCGTCGATTCCATCGTCATTCTCGCTGTTTCTCCTGCTCTTATGCGCATTTGTTTTTCATAAGCGGCAATAGCTGCATGCACATCGGCGAAATTTTCACCGGTAAGGCACTGGCCTAATTCAAGCGCGTCCAGCATCGCCATGTTCACGCCTTCGCCGGCATAGGGAGGCATGAGATGGGCAGCGTCGCCGAGCATAGTGAGATTAGGCTGTGCTTCCCAGGTCTGATCAAACGGCATGCAGTATTGAGGGCGGGGAATAAAATCAGTATTGGCATTTTCAAACAGCTCCAGCCACATAGGATCCCAACCGGTAAAGGTGGCTTTAAACCAGGCCAGCACCTGGGTTTTATCTGAGAAATTGATGCCGCTGGTCAGATACCAGTTTTCGTCAGTATTTACGCCGGTATAAAAAGCCAGGCTGCCATTTCCTTTGGTGCTTGCAATTAATGATTTATTATCTCCCAAAGCAAAAACTTTTCCGCCTTTAACCAGGGCCCAGATATGGGGGCTGGTTGTTGCGGCGTCATAAACGGTCCCTTCCACGATCGTTACGCCCGAATAAAAAGGCTTGATGGGCGTGATGTACGGGCGGATCTTCGAGTTGGCGCCGTCTGCTGCAATCACGATATCCGCGTAAGCGGTGCTGCCGTTTTTAAAAGAGAGTTGCCAGCCATCTCCCTGTGGCTGCATGGATACAAAGTGGCTGTCCCATATAACCGTGTCCGGTTGCAGGGAATCCAGCAATATTTCCTTTAACGGGCCGCGATCAATTTCCGGCCGGGAGCCTTTATCCACGCTGCTTTCGTGGTCGTCAAGAAGAATGGTGGCGTGTTTGTCAACGATCCGCAGGCGATCAGCCCCGGGGCGGTAATTAGCCCTGAAGGCATCCATCAGCCCTGCCGCTTCCAGCGCCTTTAATCCTGATTCCTCGTGGAGGTCCAGCGTAGCGCCCTGTACGCGTGCCTGCCTGTTTACATCCCTTTCGTATACTTTCACTTCTGCATGGTTCATTTGCAGTATCCTGGCCAGTGTTAATCCTCCGGGGCCACCACCTACGATGGCTATTTTTTTGTGTTGAATGATGCTCATGTTGTTCGTTTTATTTATTTCAGCATTCCTCTTATCACGGCTTCACAGCAGTCGAGTATCACTTTTTCAGTGATGATCTGTTTGGGCCTTTCTGTATAATCAAAATATTCATTCACCAGTTCCAGCAGCGGGGCAAATAATAAGGCCCGGTATACATCCTGGTGGAAGTTGCGGATCACGCCCTGTTTCACCTGTTGTTTAAAGAACTGCTGAATGGGTTTAAAATATTGTCCCTGTTCTATGTTTGCCTGCTGGTATGCTTTGTTCAGCAGGGGAGATGTTTTCCCGTTCTGCAGCAATGCAAAATGCGTCCTGTTGCGGGTCAGGTAGCGGAAGCTGTTTTGCCACAGCTTTTTTACGCCTGTTGCAAAATCCATTCCCGCATGAAAGTCTTCCAGTACGGCCACTTCGTAGGTTTCCAGTACTTCTTCTATAAATAGTTTTATAAGGAGATCTTCTTTATCCTTATACTTTATATAAATCGTCCTGGGCGATATGTTGGCCTCCTTTGCCAGCTTCTGCATGGTGAGGTTTTCCAGTCCCTTTTCTGCGATGATCTGCAGGGCAATGGTGCGGATGGCTTCTTCTTTCTCTAAATTTTTTGGTCGCATACTGCAAAGTAAGTAAATGTTTGTTTACTTATAAAATATATTTTCCCGGGCAGGCATAAAAAAAGCTGCCCCGGAACATCTCTGTCCCGGAACAGCCCTCATTTTTCAGGTGCCACTATTAATTTTTTATTTCGCCGGGAATCACTTCCACTACCTGTTTCCTGCCACCCCTTAGTATGTCTACAGGGATCTTTCTGCCGATCTGTTTATCGGATAATAAAAGATGCAGGTCATCCACGGAAGTTACCGGTTTGCCATCGAATGCGATAATGATATCGCCGATATGGAGTTCGCTGTTGTAGAAGTTGCCATCGGGCACGGTTTCAAACACGTATACGCCGGTATGGGTGCTCAGTTTATTGGCGCCGATCATCCTGCTGCTGAGGTTTACGGGTTGAGCGGCAATTCCCAGCTGCGCCCTGCGGATCTTCCCATGAAGAATAAGCTGACCGGCAATTTGTGCGGCCAGGTTGGAGGAGATGGCAAAGCAAAGCCCCTGTGCGGAGGCAATCACTGCCGTGTTCACCCCTATTACCTGTCCTAACGAATTTACCAGTGGGCCGCCGCTGTTGCCCGGGTTAAGGGCGGCATCGGTCTGGATCACATTATCGATCAGCCGGCCGTTGCTGGCCCGGAGGGTACGCCCCAATGCGCTTACTACGCCGGCGGTAACGGTGTATTGCAATCCCATCGGGTTGCCGATGGCGATGGCGATCTGCCCTACCTGCAAGGCAGACGAATCTGCCAGCTGCATAGCTTTTAACCCGCTCTCATCGATCTTTAATACTGCAATATCGGTGGAAGGGTCGGCCCCCTTGATCTCTGCATTCACCCGCCTGCCGTCCACAAACGACACTTTAATACTGTCGGCGTTTTCCACTACGTGGTTGTTGGTAATAATAAAACCATCGGAAGAAATAATGAAGCCGGAACCGGTGCCTCCCTGCGCACGCCTTTCCCGCGTTCGCTGGTCGCTTACCTTCTTCTGTACTTCTATATGTACCACCGATTCGGCTACAGTACCCACTACGCCGGTAACGGTTTGAGAATAGGCATCTAATAAACTCCTATCGTTCGACGCCTGATGCGTAAGAAATGAAATTGAGTTATCCATAATAACAAGGCGGCTCAAATTTACCTCCAGTTTATTTTAGATGCCTTTTTGGCATCTGATGGGACGGCTTTATGCCATCTTTACTTTTGAACACTTGAAAATCCTAATTATTTAGCTATTTTGACGGGGAATGTTTTTCGTCTAATAAGGAAATATGCCAGCAATTGATTTACAGGTACTGTGGGATGCGGTTTGCAAGGCGGACGATCAGCAATCGTTCCGGCAATTGTTTAACCATTTTTATCCCCGTTTAGTGCGTTTTGCAACAGACCTGGCCATCAGCAGGGAAGCGGCGGAGGAAATTGTGTCGGACGTATTTGTACAGCTCTGGAAAAACCGACGGGAAGGCGAACCAGTATTGTATCTCAAAACCTATTTATATACCGCTGTCCGCAACCGCTGCTACAACCATCATCGCGATGAACAGAAGCACCAGTGGCTGGAACTGGAAGCAGAAAGCGCCCCGCTCGAAGCAGATGTGCACCCCCGGCTGGAATGGAAGGAAATGCAGCAATGGCTGGATAAAGCTATCGCCACGCTCTCTCCCCAGGGCCGTACTATTTTCCGCCTGATCCGGGAGGAAGGATTTAAATATAAAGAAGTGGCCCTGCTCCTGGAAATTTCTCCTCGCACCGTAGAAACCCAGCTGGTACGCGCTACCAGCCGCCTGCGCGAAGCCTTGCAGCAATACAGCAGGGATGCTGATCCTAAAATTCCTGTTCCCTGAAAAATTTTTTTTACCGGCTGTAGGTAATTGTTCCCGCTTTCGTGTCTCTCTCCCTGGGAACATTTAAACAACACCTATGCACCATCATCGCCTGGATGAATTAATAACGGCAAAACTCAGCGGCACACTGGATGAAAGCGGCCGGGAAGAACTGGCGGCTTTACTGCTGCAGCATCCTGAATGGGAGCAGCAGGCAGCTTTGCTGGAACAATACTGGAATTCGGTACCGGAGCCGGAAGCGCCTCCGGCGGCTGTTTTTAGTGAGATGATGGCCAAAGCGGAACCTACTGGTGAAACAACCGTAAAGATCGTGGCCTGGTGGAAATGGGTGGCTGCAGCCGTCCTGGCCGGATTGCTGTGCACCGCAGGTTATCACCTGTGGCAGGGGACCCGCCGGCAGAAAGAACTGCAGCTGGTGGAAACCCGCAACGGCGAACGCCGGCATTTCCGTTTGAGCGACGGCACCACGGTACACCTCAATGCTTCCAGCCATCTTACCTGCCGGTTGAATGCCCGCACCCGGGAAATATGGCTGGATGGAGAAGCTTTCTTTGAAGTGGCAAAAGATCCTACCCGCCCCTTTGTGGTGCATGCAGCTTCCATGAATATCCATGCCCTCGGTACGGCCTTTAATGTAAAAGCCTACCCGGAAGACGCACAGTATGAAACTACCCTGCTGGAAGGCGCAGTAGAAGTATATCTCGATAAAACGCCGGAACAGAAAGTACGGCTACGCCCGTACGAAAAACTGGCCATCGGCAGCACTACCGCACCGGCATCTCCGGAAAAAAAAATAATGATAAAACCGGTGGTATCAAAAGTAGCCATGGCAAAAGCAGCCAGCTTACCGGTAATAGACAGCACCCTGTCGGAAACAGCATGGGTAAGCAACCGCCTGCAGTTTGAAGCGCTCCGGTTCGACCAGCTGGCCAGGTTGCTGGAACGCTGGTATGGCGTTAAAATTGAATTCCGTAATGAAACAGTGAAAAACTATGTATTCAGCGGCTCCTTTGCTTCTGAAAGCATCACCCAGGCGCTGCAGGCTTTACAACTAACAGAAGAATTCCATTTTGATAATCAAAGCACGCGGATCATCATTTATTAGCACGTTCACCTAAAAATCAGTTATGAAGGACTAGAAAACCTGTAAACAGTTCAATGAAAAAAGCACAGGAAATGCTACGAACATTCCCTGTGTGAAGGCTTATCAGCAAAGCGCCGGCCCCTTTGGACTGGATGGCAGGGCCTTGCTATTGTATCACCTATCATCACAAATTTATGGAAAAAGTCAACCAATCGGATGCATGCCGGCGAAGAACGGCCATGCTCAAGCATTTGATCATTATGAAGCTATCATTCTTTATTGTCTTACTTTCCTGCATGCAGGTGGCCGCCACCGGGTATTCCCAGAAACGCATCAGCCTTCATGTAAAGGACACGGAAATAAAAAAGGTACTGGACCGCATCGCAGGCCAGTCCGATGTCCGTTTCCTGTACAGCAACCGTAAAGTAGACCTCCAGCAACGGGTGAGCATCACCGCTGCGGAAGAGCCACTGGAAAAAGTACTGGATAAAGTGCTTTCCGGCAGCGGCTTTGCCTGGAAAGAGCTGGAAGGCCACCTGGTGGTGATCATCCCCGAAAATACGGCCTGGGAAAATATCCGCGTGAAAGGCCATATTACCGGCGCAGATGATCATGCCTCCCTGCCCGGCGTTACCGTGCAGGTAAAAGGCACGGCCATTGGTACCCTTACTGATGAAAACGGGAACTTCTCCCTCGACGCACCTGCCGGAGGCACGCTGCTGTTCCGCTACGTGGGCTACGAACCGCTGGAGCTTCCCGTAAAAGCTACTATGGACGTGCAGCTGAAAAAATCTTCCAGCGCCCTCACGGAAGTTGTAGTGATCGGCTATGGCGCCGCCCAGAAAAAAGACCTTACGGGATCCATTGTAAGCATCACCCCTAAAGAATTTAATAAAGGCATTATCAGCAATCCCGTACAGGTATTGCAGGGAAAAGTAGCCGGCCTGGTGATCAGCAAGCCAGGCGGCAACCCCAATGGTAAAATAAGCATCAGCCTCCGGGGCGCTTCCTCGCTGTCTGCCAGCAGCCAACCGCTGTTCGTGGTGGATGGTATTCCGGGCATCGACATCAACGCGGTACCACCTGATGATATCGTATCAATTGATGTGTTGAAAGATGCATCGGCAGCAGCCATTTACGGTTCCCGGGGCGCCAATGGCGTTATCATTGTTACTACCCGTCGCGGTAAGGAAGGCGCTACACAGGTATCCTACAGCGGTTATATCGGTATGGAAAAGATGTCGAACACCTACGATGTGCTCAGCGCATCAGATTATCGCAAATACCTGAAGGATAACAATATTGACGCATCTGCATTTGATCTCGGCTCTTCTACCAACTGGCAGAAGGCCATTACCCGCACAGGGATCAGCCATAGCCATAATTTATCGATGAGCGGCGGGAAAGACAATACCCGCTACAGCGCATCGGTGAACTATCTTAACAATGAGGGCGTGGTGCTGAACTCCGGCCTGGAACGCATCATCGGCCGCATTACGCTGGACCAGGGCGTTTTCGATAACCGCCTGCGGCTTGGCCTTTCTATGAACTATGTAGGGGAGAAAAATAAATATGTGGGCACGGATCCCGATGGTAACGGCGATAACCGCATCTGGGAACAGGCTATCGCCTACAATCCAACAGCGCCTGTTTATAATGCCGACGGCTCCTGGTTTGAAAAACTGGATATCAACGATAACTATAATCCCGTTGCACTGGCCAACCAGATCAAACACCAGCGCGCCCTGAATAAATTTATAGGTTCCGCAAAAGCCACCTATGATATTACCAGTCATCTTACCTACGACCTGCTGCTCGGGCTGGAACGCGCTTCCAGCGACCGTGGCCTGTATTATTCAAAAGAATCGCCGGTGATAGAAGGCGCCGGCAGCAACGGTACTGCTACCCGCGCTTCGCAGACCTGGGATAATAAAACACTGGAAACTTATTTTACCTACAACCAGCAGTGGCAGAAGAATGTAGTGAAAGTAACTGCGGGTTATTCGTACCAGAACTTCTTCAGGAACAGTATGTCGGCAGGCAACACCCAGTTCGTATCCGATATCTTCAGTTATAATAATCTCGGGGCAGGACAGGGCGATCAACCGGCAGTAGCTTCGGGCGCTGAGGAAAATTCACTGGTGTCTTTTATCGGCCGCGTGTTTTACAGCTACAACGATAAATACCTGCTCACCGGTACGGTGCGCCGCGATGGCTCTACCCGTTTCGGTAAAGATAAAAAATGGGGTACCTTCCCATCCGCCTCACTGGCATGGCGTATTACACAGGAACCTTTCCTGCAGAACAGCAGCTGGCTGCAGGACCTGAAATTTCGTGTAGGCTATGGCGTTACCGGTAACCAGGAGATCCAGAATTATAAATCACCGCTTACTTACAGTCCAGGTGGTAAAGTGCTGGACAATGGCCGCTGGGTAACTTCCTACCAGATCGGCCAAAATGAAAACCCCAACCTGCGCTGGGAATCCGCCGCGCAGTTTAACGCAGGGTTTGATTTCACCATGTTTAAAGGACGCCTCAGTGGAACGCTGGAATATTACGATAAGCGCACCAAAGACCTGCTGTTTAATTACAACGTTCCTTCGCCGCCTTACCTGTTCCCATCTATGCTGGCCAACGTGGGCAAGATCAGCAACAAAGGAGTGGAGCTGTCGCTCAGCAGCGCTATCATTGACCGTAAGGACTTCAGCTGGAACGCTTCCTTCAACATTTCCCGCAACTACAACGAAATCCTGTCTATTGCCAACGACCAGTTTAAAAGCGATGCCATTTATGATGGTACCGTGGGCGCCCGCGGTCTTACTGCTGTGCAGATCGTGAAAGTAGTACCGGGTTATTCCATCGGTACTTTTTACATCCCGCATTATACCGGTATTGATGCCAACGGCAACCAGCAGTTTGAAGATATTGATGGCAGCGGCAGTTTCGATTTCCGTAGCGACAGCCGCGTAGCGGGTAACGGGTTACCAAAATACCAGGCAGGTTTGGCGAATACTTTCCGCTATAAAAACTTTGACCTGAACTTTTTACTGCGCAGTCTTTTCGGCTACCAGATCTTCAATGCTACAGACCTTGTGCTGAGCGACCGCTTCAGTCGCCTGCCAGGCCGCAACGCCATGGCGAAGTATGCGAACAGCGATATCCGCGGTACCTATGTATCCGACCGCTTTATTGAAAACGGCGCATTCCTGCGGCTGGACAACTTCTCACTCGGTTACAGCATCCCCGCTGCCAACAGCAAGCTGTTTGCCAACCCGAGGGTGTATATCTCCGGGCAGAACCTGTTCGTGATCACCAAATATTCCGGCCTGGACCCTGAACTGCCTATCGACGGTCTTGCGCCAGGTATTGATAACCGTAACGTATATCCGAAAACACGTTCTTTCGCAGTAGGCTTTACGGTAAACTTTAAATAAAAATCATCAACATGAAATCAGCATTCTTTAAATACACCCTGCTGGCCGGCATGATCTGCTCGGTAGTCAGCTGCACCAAACTGGACGAAACATTTTATGACAGGGGCACGGATGAGAACTTCCTCAAAACGGAAGATGAGCTCAATGCATTTGCCAACGGCGCTTATGCAAAAATGCGCGGGTATCGCGACAGCTACTGGAAAATGAATGAAGTGACCACCGATGAAACGACAGTGCCATCGCGTGGGGCGGACTGGAATGAGGGCGGGCTTTGGCGCGTGCTGATCAGCCATGAATTTCCCATCACGCATCAGTATATCAACGACATGTGGAACTTCATTTACCGGGATGGTGTGAACCCCGTGAATGCTATCCTGCAAAAGCTGGAAGGCTCTTCCGTGGTGCTTCCCACCAAAGACCAGATCATCGGGCAGATGAAAGTGCTGCGCGCTTATCATTATTACCTTGCCATGGATGCATTTGGTAACGTGCCGGTAGTTACTTCCTTTGAACAAACGGAACCGCCAAAGAACACGCCGCGCAAAGAAGTGTTTACGTTCATTGAAAAGGAGATCAAAGACAACCTGGCCGTATTACCATCTGCCCTGGATACAAAGAACTATGGTAAGGTTACCAAAGGCATGGCTTTCATGCTCCTGGCAAAACTGTATGCCAATGCAGAAGTATATACCGGCACCCAACGCTGGGCCGATTGTATTCGTATGTGCGACTCCGTTACTGCCATCGGGTACCAGCTGGAGCCAAATTATTTCTCTAATTTTTCTACTAAAAATGAAAACTCAAAGGAGAATATTTTCGTGGTGCCCTACGATGCCATCAACGCCAAAGGCATGATGCTGCACTATCTTACGCTGCATTACAACAGCCGTTATACTTACGGGCTGCCCAGCTCACCGTGGAATGGATGGTGTACATTAAAAGCGTTCTATGAGTCGTTCGATAACGATGACAAGCGTAAAACCATGTTCCTTGAAGGACAGCAGTACGCACAGGATGGCACTCCGCTGAAAACGGAGCAGGGCGCTCCGCTGATCTTTACCAGTACAATAGGCGACCTGGCCAATGCTACGCAAACAGAAGGAGTGCGTATCGTTAAATATGAGATCCAGAAAAACACCGCCTATTCAGACCAGGATAATGACCTTGTTATTTTCCGTTATGCAGATGCGCTCATGCTCAAGGCAGAAGCATTGCTGCGTACCGGCCAGGCGGGTCCTGCGCTCACCCTGGTAAACCAGGTGCGGGCCCGCAACTTCGACACCGCTAAACCGTTGGTTACGCTTACGCTTGATAATCTCCTCGCAGAGCGAGGCCGGGAGTTTATCTGGGAAGGTTGCCGCCGGCAGGACCTGATCCGCTTTGGTAAATGGAACAGCGCCTGGCAATTCCACCCGGCTGATCAGCCTTTCCGTCAGTTGTTCCCTATTCCACAGGCGCAACTGGATGCAAATCCCAACCTGGTACAGAACCCGGGCTACAAATTATAAAAGGATAAGCAGGGAGGAAGTAATTCTTCCCTGCTTATTCAAACCATAGTGTGATACAGTTCCCTATAGCGTCTATCAGTTTCTTATCTTTTACCAGGTCCATCTTCCAGCCGCTTTTGGCGCAACGGATAATCCCGATCGCTTCATCGTTAAGCATTACTTCCGCTTCGTAACACACGCCATTGGCGCAGGTTTCCGATATAGGCACTGCTTCTCCCTTATAGCTTTTTCCATTCAGTTCAAATTCCAGTGGGATCACATCGCTTTCCAGTTGTGCAATAAATTTTTTCAGGAAGGCGATCAGGTGCTTTCTTTGGGTGGGGCCTGAAGTGCTCCATTTATTTTTATCCGCGCGCTTATGGGCGATTTTAAATTTAAGCCCCGTCATCGTAGTGGCGTAATCGTTAGCATCCAGTTTCACTGCGCTTTGATGCGCCAGGATATACCAGTGATAGGCCGTGCCTACCGGTACGCCGCTGCCTTCGGGTGCATGCCCGGTTCTACGTTTGGTAACTGCATAGGATATTTCCCAGAGATCGGGAGTGATCTTGGTTTCTTTCCAGTCGCCCTGGTCATAATGCCAATGGTGCCCCCTGCCTATTTGTACGCCGGTATATTGTTTGTCGCCAAACGTTTTGAACTGATCGAATGAAGTCACCTTTCTTTTCTTAGCGATGGTACCGGGTTTTTTAGCTGCTGCTTTCTTAGGCGCCGCTTTTTTCGGCGTAGTGGTCCTGCTGCTTTTGCGTGGTTTCCTGGTTTGAGTAGTAGCCATTGTATCTGGATTTATAAGTAACAAAAGTTGAGTATACATAAGCCGGTGTCCAAAAAGCAAACCATGTTGTATGCATGGCATAACGTTTGGATTTTACTTTATCTATCAACACTGGCAACTATGGCAAATTTAAACGGACACATGGTTTTTGAGGAGGCAGTACACAGCAGTGAGGCGCATGCTTTTTACCGGGAGGCGTTGCTGCATTTGCACGAAAGCGGCGCCGCATTTATGCTGGGAGGTGCGTTTGCCATGTTCCACTATACGGGTATTTACCGGGACACCAAAGACCTGGATATTTTTTGTAAATGGACAGAATACCCGAAGATCCTGAAGTATTTCAGTAAGCTGGACGGCTATGAAGTAGAGCTTACCGATGTTCGCTGGCTGGCAAAGGTGTTCAAAGGTGAATACTTCATTGACATTATTTTTGATACCGTCAATAACATTTGCCGGGTAGATGATACCTGGTATGAACATGCAGTGGATGCTGTTTTTGAAGGGGTGCCGGTAAAGCTGATATCCCCGGAAGAACTCATCTGGTGCAAGATATATGTACAGAACAGGGAGCGGTACGATGGGGCAGATGTAAACCATGTTATCCTGCGGTACCAGCCGCTCAACTGGAAAAGGATCCTGTTCCGCCTGGATCAGCACTGGCATTTGTTGTTGCAGCAGTTGATCAATTTCCAGTTTGTATACCCGGCAGATTTTCACCGTATTATTCCCCGCTGGCTTTTCGCGGAAATGATGCAGCGGGCGCTGGAGCAGTATGAGCTGCCACCGCCAACAGAAAGGGTTTGCCGGGGACCGGTGATAGACCAGACACAATATGCCACCGATATAAAAGAATGGGACTATAAATCTTCTACCATAAAAACCGTTTGATATGGCAGCAGGAAAGAAAACGACAAGGATAGCAGCAGTGGGGGATCTGCATATAGGCTCCGGCGATAAAGGCAAGTGGACAGATTACTTCAGGGAGATGTCTTCAAAGGCGGATGTGTTGCTGATTGCAGGCGACCTTACAGATACCGGCGATGAATCGGAAGCGCAGGTGCTGGCCGGCGAACTGGCGGCATGTACCATCCCGGTAATAGCGGTATTAGGTAATCATGATTACGAAAAAGGGAGGCACAAACTGATCCGGCAAATCATCCAGGAAGCCCGTGATGTGCATATCCTGGACGGGGAATGCACCATGATCAACGGTATAGGATTCGCCGGCGTAAAGGGCTTTGGCGGTGGATTCGACGGGCATATGCTTTCCATGTTCGGGGAAGAAGAAATGAAAGCTTTTGTGCAAACCGGTGTAGATGAAGCGTTGCGGCTCGACAGGGCGCTGGCGCGGCTGGACCAGGAGCACCCGGATATTACAAAGATCGCCTTAATGCATTATGCGCCTGTGATGGATACGGTAATAGGAGAGTCTGAACAGATCTATCCTTTCCTGGGTTGTTCCCGCCTGGCGGAGCCGCTTACAAGACGTAAAGTAGTGGCGGCTTTCCATGGTCATGCGCATGTAGGAAAGCTGGAAGGACAGATCAACGGCCTTAAAGTATTTAACGTAGCCAAACCAATCCTGTCTGAGGCCGGTTATTCACCTGCCTTTTTTTTATATGAAGTATAAGTCTGTAGAGATATTTACAGGTATTGTGCATTTTATTCTATAGTATATGAGCGGGCAATTTACCAGCTATAGTGAGCTGATCTTCGATAAACTGCATAACTGGTTGATAGCAGCAGTGAAAATGACGCCTAATCTTGTACTGGCGGCGATCATTTTTGCACTGTTCCTGTTGCTGGCGCGCTTCACCCGGAAAATCACCTATGGCTTTTCCCGGCGGTTGTCTGAATCATCGGCTATTTCAAGCCTGGTATCCAGTTTATTTTATGGGCTGTTCTTATTGCTGGGCTTATTTATATCGTTGAATATACTGCGGTTGGATAAAGCGGTTACCTCATTGCTGGCCGGCGCCGGTATCATAGGACTGGCACTTGGTTTTGCTTTCCAGGACCTCACTGCCAATTTCATCTCCGGTATTTTTATCACTTTTAAAAAACCTTTTGATGTAGGACATATTATAGAAACCAACGGCTTTACCGGCACCGTGGATGCCATCCAGTTAAGATCCACTACCATGATCACGGCAGATGGCCTGCATGTGATTATTCCCAATAAGGATATTTTCCAGAAGCCTATCATTAATCATTCGCTTACGCCATTGCGCCGTATTGCGCTTACCTTCACCATTCCCCTGTCTGATAAACTGAAAGAAGCGGAGGAGATGATGACAGATATAGTAAAAGGAATGAAAGATGTAGTGCCCGATAAGCCTAAAACGGTTTGGTACAGCGGTATTGAAGGAGCTGCTGTAAAGGTGGCGCTCAGCTGTTGGGTGAGCAATAAGTCGGATGATGCCTATGAAAGAATTACCCATGAACTGATCACCAAAGTAACTACTTCTTTAAAATCGGCAGGTTTGATGTAAAAGAACAGGACCAGCTGAAATGGCTGGCCCTGTTGCTTTTTACGGTCGTTGTACTTCCGTTTTAACCTCATGGTTCCGGTCGCACCCATGCCCGTTGTTATTCCATTGCCGTATAGCCATGCGGGTGAGTATCACATTGGCCGCAATAAATAATACGATCACCAGTATAGATGCTATCTTAGTGATAGTACGGAGAGAAGGGTTTTTTGAAAACCCACCGAAAACATAACCGATAATAAATACCATGCTGGCAGCAAACAGCACGCGCAGCAGGATAACAATTCCAAATCCCATGATCATTCTTTTTAAAGGTTATTTAATTTTACTGAGTAACTGCTGATCATCAGCCCGGCCCCAGTGTGGGTATACATCTGTTCCGGGATTGGTCAGCTTTTGCAGGCTTTCCGTAGCCAGTTTTTTTGCCTGTTCCTTATCGCCGCCCCACATTTTAGGTGTATAGTACTTTACCCATGCGGCTACATATAACGCCCTGGGGTTGCCTGGTTCCAGCGTTTGCGCCTTTTGCAGCATTTGTCCCGACAGTACGCCATATTTACGGCCATACGTCATAGGGTTGATGAATACCTTGGTGCGGTACACCATGCTCAGCACAGTATATACTTCCGCCAGTTCTTTTTTCTGCGTGTTACTATCCAGCAGTGATAGTGCCTGTTGCGCCTGGGCTTCGCCGCGACTGGAGAATGCTTCTATTTTATCGCCATCATCCTGCAACAGGAAGCCGATCTTTGCATTGCATAAGGCTGCGTAATAAGGCGGCAGCCATGCCGGCTGGGCCGTGATGCCGGAGAATGTTTTTTCCAGTGCGGTGTAGTCTTTTACCGTTTGTGCCTGGTCCAGTTTGTTAACGGCTTCCTGTAAAGTGCCGGATTGCGCCATGGCGCCATAATAGCCAGATATTACCAGTAATGCGCAGATAAACAGTTTTTTCATGTTAATGTGTGTTTAGTGTTTTATAAATTGTTATTAAGAAAATCGTCGGTACGGTCTATACCGAAACTCATAAATACGCCAATGAAGTAACCGCGTGTAGCCGGTAGCGTTATTGGCTCCCTGAACTGCCCGTTGGCGCTGTACTGATAGCCGAACACCTGTTTGGTACCAAAGAGGTTGTTAACTCCCATGGCGAACCCCGAGAAATCTTTCCATTTACTGTTTTTGAAAAACGAGCAGAGATAAGCGATATGCAGGTTAGCAATGTTGTACGCTTTGGTAGTGCCCTGGTCGCCAATGCCACCTGCATGGATGTTGTAATAAGGGCGACCGGCAGCCAGCGCCCAGGAAACATTTACGCTGGTGCTGATATCGCGGAAAAACTTTTTGATAGCCACTGTGGTGGTATGAGGCGCCGTAAACGAAGGCCGGAGCGCATAAGGATAATCAAGGAAATCGCGTTTGGTATCCAGGTAGGTATACGTTACCCAATAGTCGAGATCCCTGATGCTTTTCTTATCCCGCCAGAAAAGCTCCAGGCCCTGCGCATAGCCGTTTCCGTTATTGCTTAAAGCCGGTACCGTTTTTACCAGGTTGTGGTATTTCTTGTAATACAGCTCTGCCCGGAAAAAGCGGTTGTTTACTTTTTTGGTGTAGTTCAGCACATAGTGGGTAGCGCTGGAAAAATCAAGATGCCGTTGCTGGTATAGAAAGTCGCTGGCCGGTTCCTGGTAGAAAATGCCATAGGCCAGGTTGAACTGGCTGGCATCCGGCAGGCGGTAGGCCAGGCTTATTCTTGGCGCTGCTACCAGTTTACGCAGTACTGATGAATACTCCATCCGCAGGCCGGCTTTGGCGGCAAGATCAGGGGCCAGGTAAATATCGCCTTCCGCAAAGACGGCGGAGAGGTGGTCTGTTAAGGCAATGATGCTGTCGTTTGACAAGCCTTTGTCGTGCGTATAAAAATGTTCCCCGCCAAAACGCAGCGCCTGGCCTTTGGAAAAGAGACGGGTGAACACTACTCTTGCCTGTGCAAAGTTGGTATGAATATCCCTGCTGGCTGTTTTATAAGGGAGAGATGAAAAGGCGTTATTGCCTTTCGCATCTGTGAGGCTGTTAGCTGAAGCCTCCCGGTTATAGCTGTACACCGCGCCCAGTTCCATCTTCCAGTTATCATCCAGGTAGCTCCGGAAGCTAAGATTATTGTAGCTGTTCCAGCCACGTACTTCGTAGCCTGCATTAAGCGCTGCGCTGTCGATGTCCGGCTTGCGCATACCTACATGGCTGTAGCTCCAGTTGCTGTATAGTTTGAGCATGCCTGTTTTACCGGTCCGTATCCTGAAGTTGAAGTTGCCGTCTGAATAGGAGGGGCCTGCAAAATAATCCGGCGCCTGTTTTACTACACCGTTGTAGAGCGACTGGTTACTGTAATTAAGGTTCAGCCCATAGCTGCTTTTGTTATCCGTAGCCAGGTGCTGAAAGCCTGCGCCCAGGTTGGAAGGGAATACGCTGAAGCTGGCGGAGGTTTTTTCCGGCAGGTCGGTGCTTTCCATAATGAGCGCGCTGCTCATGGCGGAGCCATATAGGGCGGAATAACCACCTGAGCTGAAGAGGATGCCTTTGAACAGGAAGGGGTTGATCCTTGCATATTGCGGCACACCGGGAACGGCGGGGTAGTTGGGCGTTTTCAGCAGGGTGCCGTCAATGAACTGCCGGGTTTCATCGCCGGTACCACCGCGTACAAAAAGACCTGATTGTTCGCCTATCTGTTGCGCTCCCGGCAGGGAACGCAGTGCCTGGGAAATGTCTGCATTGCTGCCGGCTACTGTTACTGCATCAATAGGCGTAAGTGAAGCTCCTTTGGCACGGTCGCTGGCCTCAAAGCTACCTGCGCTTACCACTACCTCCTGCAGAGGGCGTTTACTTTTTATGGTAGTATCCTGTTTGCTTTGCGCCTGCGCAGCAAAGGGAAGCAATATGATAAAGATGAGCCCTGTTTTCATGACGGTTAGTATTATAACCGCAAAGCTACCGGGATGTATTACTGTAATTTTGGAGAGTAGACGGGAGGGGAAAGTGTAGCGACAAAACGGGCACTCTTTATGATTGCAGCATCCTGTTTACATTTTCTTTATAAAATTCACTGACGGGTATTTCAATACTGCCTATGCATACAGGTCGCGTTTTACGGCGGTGATTTTCTTTACCGCCACGAGATAGGACTTATGGGTACGGATAAAAGCCCCGGCGGGCAGTTTCTCTTCCATGGCTTTCATGGTCATGCGGGTGAGCACGGGTTTGGCGTTGCCGGACAAATGTATTTTGATATAGTCTTTTAATCCTTCTATATAATTAATATCCGCGGTGTGGATCTTTACCTGGGTATATTCCACGTGTACAAAGAAGGAATGGTCTTCCGCCGCCACCGGTTTCCTCAGACGGAACAACTCACTGGCACGGTTACACGCTTTCAGGAAGCGTTCAAAGGAAAAGGGCTTGAGTAAATAATCCACTACCTGCAGGTTGAATCCCTGGAGTGCATATTCTTCATAAGCGGTAACAAGGATCACCATAGGAGGCTGTTGCAGTGATTGCAACAGCTGCAGGCCGTTCAGCCGGGGCATTTGTATGTCGAGGAAAATAAGGTCAATCTGTTCCTGCTGCAATACTTCCAGCGCTTCCATGGCATTGCGGCAGGTTTTTACCAGTTGCAGGAAAGGCACCTGCCGGATATTATCTTCCAGCAGTTCTCTTACCAGCTGTTCATCATCTATGGCAATACAACGTATCATGAGAGTGTTAGCGTTAAGGTGATATGGAACAATGGCGGCTCATCCCTGATCTGCAACTGGTGCCTGTGGGGGTAAAGCAGCTGCAGCCTTGTTTTTACATTTGCCAAACCAATGCCTGAATTCCCATCTTTGCTGGCATCCGGGTCATTGTCGTATTCATTCATTACATCAAAGATAAGCACATCCTCTTTTACTGCCAGCCGTATATCAATAGCAGGATGCGGCGTATAGCCGGTACCGTGCTTAAAGGCGTTCTCTACAAAAGGGATCAGCAGCATAGGCTCTATGGTATAATTCCTTGCCGCTTCGCTGCCGGCCATCTCCACATTAACCGCTACTTCGCTGCCAAAACGCAGCTGTTGCAATGCAATATAGCTGTTGAGATAAAGGATCTCCTGCGACAGCAACACTTTTTTTCCCGTATCGTACAGCATGTAACGCATCAGGTCGGAAAGCCGGATGAGGGCTGGCTCCAGCTGATCGGATCTTTTCCTGGCCAGTGACACCAGGTTGGTAAGCACATTGAACAGGAAGTGTGGGCTTACCTGTGAGCGCAGGAACTTCAGCTCTGAACTGAGCTGCTCCGCCTGTTGCTCTTTCTGCCGGCGTTCCGCGCGGAGCATATCTGCTACGCGGCAGTATATAAGGCTGATAAAATAAATACCCACCGAAGGGCCAAAGACAAATTTATAAGCTGCCACATCATGCACCACACCGGGAAACCAGTGCGCCATGATGGCATACTTTAAAGGGAACGAACATCCTACCAGTATAGCTACCGCGGGAAGATAGAGCCACCAGTACCGCCTGTTCCATAACCGGGGATATAATACAAAGGCGTGAATATAAAAGATAGCCATATGGATGATCCCCGAAATGCTGAAGAACAGGCCAGGTAAGCTACCCATGCGGTAGCCGCTGGATGCGTTAGACACTATGTAGGGCAACAACAGGATCACACCCCATATAAGTATATGCAGCGCGATCGTGATTCTTTTTACGGAGATATTTTTTTCCATCTGCTGTATGGATAAAGCTACTGATTTTTATAAAGCTAGCCGCATTAACGGGCTCCGGGTGGAAAGAATAGACATCCCCGGTAAATGCGCCGGCAACACCGGTATATGTGGCGACGGGGAAGTATTTATTATATTCAGAGAAAATACCATTACTACAGGCGGGCGCAATGATTAATTTTGAGGATCATTACGATCTAAATTTCCTGTTATGATTAAACGCAGTATAGGAATGCTCCTGTTGTTACTGAGCACTTCCCTGGTTTTTGCCCAACAGTATGAAGCCAACTGGAACTCCCTCAACAAACGGGGGATTCCCGCGTGGTTCAGCAACGCCAAGTTCGGCATCTTTATTCACTGGGGCGTGTATGCCGTACCTTCCTATGCCGTGGTAGGTCCCGGCGGTTATTCTGAATGGTACTGGTATAACCTGCGTGGCACCAAAGAAGGTTCCCACGATAAAGTGCAGGCTTTTCATGATAAGAATTATGGCAAGGGCACGCCCTATGAAAATTTCGAAAGCCAGTTCACCGCATCCCTCTACGATCCGCAACAGTGGGCGCAGGTGTTCCGCCGCTCGGGCGCTAAATATGTAGTACTTACATCCAAGCACCATGAAGGCTATTGCCTGTGGGATAATAAACAAGCCAACGAATCATGGGGCCATTCCTGGAACGCCGTTACGGGAACGCCTAAACGTGATCTGCTGGGCGATCTCACAGAAGCAGTGCGTAAAGAAGGCTTGAAAATGGGATACTACTATTCCCTGTATGAATGGTTTAACCCGCTTTGGTTGAAAGACAGGCAGCGTTATGTAAAAGAAGTAATGACGCCCCAGTTCAAAGACCTGGTAACCCGCTATAAACCTTCGGTTATATTTTCAGACGGGGAATGGGAGATGAGCGATACCGCCTGGCAAAGCCCTTCCTTACTGGCCTGGCTGTTCAACGAATCGCCGGTGAAGAACGAAGTAGTGGTAGACGACCGCTGGGGCAATAATACCCGTGGTAAGAACAACGGCGCCACCTATCTTACTTCCGAATACGGCAGCGGTATGCAGCCCGGGGTGATCTGGGAAGAGAGCCAGGGCATCGGGCAATCGTATGGCTATAACCGTATGGAAACAGCCGACGATTATAAGAAGAGCAGCGACCTGGTACTGATGCTGGTAGATATTGTATCCAGGGGCGGCAACCTCCTGCTGGATATTGGCCCTACTGCCGATGGCCGCATTCCCGTGATCATGCAGCAGAAACTGCTGGACATAGGCAAATGGCTGGAAGTAAACGGCGAGGCCATTTATGATTCCAAACCCTGGAAGGTAAGCCAGCAGTGGAGTGCAGGCAAACGCCCGGAAGCAAAGGAAGCCAGCTATATGTCGGGCTACAATATCTCCAACCTGGTAAAGAAATCAGACCAGCACGCCAACGTGGAGTTGTTCTTTACCCAGAAGCCGGGCGCACTGTATTGCTTTGTTCCTGAATACAGACAGCAGGTATTGATCCGCGATTATACGCCGGCTAAAGGCACAGTGGCCACCGTGTTGGGCAGCAGTAAAGCTGTTAAATGGCAGCAGAAGGGGAAAGACTGCCTGGTAGACCTCTCCTCACTGCACCCCGGCGATGTGCCGGATGGCTTGCTGGTTGTGAAGATGAAAGGATACTAAAATATTCCTTATTTTGCCTCGACTATGAAGCAACATATCTTCACCAGCTCACAGGCAAAGAAAATAATCCTTCATGCAGCAGGACTGGCCCAGCCGGCACAGTTTGGAAAAGGGATCGAGGCTGTCTACAAACTCATCGACCACCTTGGTTTTGTACAGATAGATACCAACTATGTGGTGGAGCGGGCACATCACCATGCCATTGCTTCACGTGTACCCGACTATAAACCCGAATGGATTGATGAACTGCAAGCCGATGGCAGGATCTTTGAATTTTTTACCTACGGCACGGGATATATCCCCATGCACGACTTCCGCTTTTCACTCCCCATTAAAGAAGGTTTTTTATCCCGGCGAAAACCCCTGACTCAACCAGAGATTAACCTGATGAACAAAGTGCTCGATAGAGTTGCGCGGGAAGGCCCCCTCATGGTAAAGGACTTTGAAAACGACCGCCCGGTAGCAAGCACCGGCTGGTGGGACTGGCGGCCGGCAAAGCTCGCCCTGGAAAGGCTCTTCCTCGACGGAAGTCTCATGTGCACCCGTCAGAAAAACTTCCAGAAAGTATATGACCTCCCTATCAACCTGGTCCCTGACGACGTTGATACCACCATGCCAACCCCGGAAGAATTTGCACGGCACGTTATACGGCGTTCACTGCAATGCCTGGGGATCGCCTACGCCAAAGAAATATCCTGGCGCGCCCATTACGCAAAAGACAACCTGGTAAAAACGGAACTGGAAAAAATGGCGGATGAAGGCGAAATTTTACGCGTCAGCATTGAAGGACTGAACTCCGCCCAGCTCTATAT
>NZ_DATCRD010000331.1:0-12654 GCF_036569185.1 Chitinophaga sp. | reverse complement strand
ATCCTTACCTGTGAGGGAGAGATGGGCATAACGAGGATGCCTTGTTTTTTGAGATAGTCGGCAAAGAGTTGTGGGGACCAGTCGCCGGTTACTTCAAAGATGAGAATATTGGTTTCCACGGGGAGCATATGGCCGATGAAGGATTTTTCCAGCAGGGCCTGGGCAATTTGTTTGGCGTGGAGGTGATCTTCCGCGAGCCTGGCGATATTGTTTTCCATGGCGTAGATGCCGGTGGCAGCCATGAAGCCTGCCTGGCGGAGACCGCCCCCGAATTTTTTACGGATACGCCTGGCGGCTTTGATAAAGGTTTCGCTGCCAAGGAGAACGGAGCCCATGGGGCAGCCCATTCCTTTATTAAGGCAAACGGAGATGCTGTCGAACAGTTGCCCGTATGCTTTAGGGTCCTGGCCGGTGGCTACCAGCGCATTGAAAAGGCGGGCGCCGTCGAGATGCAGTGCCAGTCCGTGTTGTTTGCATACCTCGCCGATCTTTACCATTTCGTCCCAGTCGTAGCAGCATCCGCCCCCGCGGTTGGAAGTGTTTTCAAGACAAACTAGGCTGGTGCGGGCTTTATGTACATCGTCGGGGTTGATGGCGGCTTCCACCTGGGTGGCGCGGATCATGCCGCGGTCGCCGATGAGGGCATGTACCTGGGCGCCGGAATTAAAAGCGATGCCGCCTCCTTCATAAATATATACGTGGGCAAGATTACTGCAAACCACTTCATCCCCGGGCAACGTATGTACTTTAATAGCGATCTGGTTGCTCATTGTGCCGGAAGGGCAGTACAAGGCTGCCGGTTTGCCAAAGTATGCTGCCATCATGGCTTCCAGTTTGTTGATGCTGGGGTCTTCACCGAAAACGTCATCACCGGTTTCTGCCTGCAGCATCGCCTGTAACATGCCAGGGCCGGGACGTGTAAAAGTGTCGCTTCTAAAGTCAATCATTTTATTGAAAAATTTGCAACAGCCTAACAATTAAATTAGTTAAGATGTTAATTTAAATATGATTCTTTATCAATTGTTAAAATTTGTATAAACCAGCACCGCGGAGGGACTAAAGCACTATAAAATTCCGTTTTAAAACTGTACTTTGTTATATGGCTGGCAAATATAAGAAGGATTTGGTAGAGTGATTGGTTAGCACGATCTTTGCAGACTTATTTCGAAACAAAACAATAAAGCGCGGGAAACTTTGTAAGTTAATAATTTTAAAAGTTTCGAACAAAAAATTTCTTTCGCTGTTATTTATTTATAAACCAATACAATTTTTCATATGAGGCAACTTAAAATTGCCACCCAGATCACCAATCGTGATTCGCAGGCGGTAGAAAAATACCTGCAGGAAATCTCGAAGATCCCTTTGTTAACACCTGAGGAAGAGACCGTTTTGGCGCAACGCATTAAAATGGGCGATCAAAAGGCTCTTGAAAGATTGACTACAGGAAACTTACGTTTCGTTGTTTCTGTTGCGAAGCAGTACCAGCACCAGGGCCTTAGCCTGAGTGACCTGATTAACGAAGGCAATCTCGGCTTGATCAAGGCGGCGCAGCGTTTCGATGAAACCAAAGGTTTCAAATTCATCTCTTATGCAGTATGGTGGATTCGCCAATCCATTCTGCAGGCGTTGGCCGAACAGGGTCGTCTTGTTCGTCTCCCGCAAAACAAAATTGGCACTTATAACAAAGCTAACAAAGCTTACATGGCATTTGAACAGGAAAACGAGCGTGAACCTTCTACCGAGGAACTCGCAGAAATCCTGGAGATGTCTGAATCAGAAATTAACAATATCTTCCAGAGCAACACCCGTCACATGTCACTGGATGCACCTGTGCACGAAGCAGAAGACGTAGCCATGGGCGATTTGCTGGAAGGTGGAGATATTACTGACGACGACGTGATGAGAGATTCACTCCGTGAGGAAATACGCCGGGTATTAAAATCCCTGAGCCCTCGCGAAGCTGAAATTGTGAATGCCTATTTTGGTCTGGATGGTGAAAATGGCGCAACAATCGAACAAATCGGTCAGAAATATGATCTGACAAAAGAAAGAATCAGGCAGATTAAAGAACGCGCTATTAAGAGGCTGCAAAAAGCCCGCTATAGTGGCGCCCTGAAATCGTACCTGGGATAAAATACCTTTATTCGCTGAGTTAACACTAACGCAAGAATAAATCTACTAATCCTCTTTATTCTATAAGAACACCGGCCTTGTAAATACATGGCCGGTGTTCTTATTTAGTGAACAGCCCTTATTTTTGCACTCATGCGTATGCCGCTCTTCTTTATACTGGTCACAATGCTCTTTGCCGCCTGCGAGAAAGATATCAGTGTTGCCCTGCCGGTGCAGGAACCACAACTGGTAGTGGAAGGCAGGTTTGAAAGCGGATCTTACCCGGTGGTAATACTCACACATAGCCTTAACTATTTTTCACAGATAGATCCGGCCGCGTTATCAAATGCCTTTGTGCATAATGCCACTGTTACCGTTTCCGATGGCAGCAAGACCATGACGCTGAAAGAACAGTCGATAGATACCGCCGGCATGAAGTTCTTTGCATACCTGCCGGACCTTTCACAGCCATCAGGCAATTTCACGGGGAAAGTACCCGGTACCTATACCTTGCGCGTGAACGCTGACAATAAGGCATATGAATCCGTGACAACTATACCGGCGCGGGGCATGCAGCTGGATTCCATCTGGTGGACATTGGTGACAGTAGACGATTCCACCAAAGCCCGCTTATGGGTGAAGATAACGGATGCTCCTGCATTTGGGAATTATGGAAGGTATTTTACAAAGCGGAACAGCGAGGTATTCCTGCCGGGACTGAATTCTGTGATAGATGATAAGCTGGTGAACGGCACAACATTTGAAATTCCTGTGGACGCCGGCGTAAATAAGAACCTCGATCCGGATGACAGACAGGATGATTTCTTTGAACTCGGAGATACCGTTACCCTGAAGTTTTGTAATATTGACAAAGCAACCTGGGATTTCTGGAGAACACTCGATTTCGCTTTCAACAGTAATGGTAATCCTTTTTCGTCGCCCACAAAGATATTAGGGAATGTACCCGGCGCATTAGGCTACTGGGGCGGCTATACAGTAACCTATAAAACAATTATTATTAGCAGGTAATTATACATACAGCAAGCAAAATGGAAAACAAGCAACAAGAGCATGTGCATTTATTGATCATCGGTTCCGGCCCTGCCGGTTATACCGCTGCTATCTATGCTGCAAGAGCCAACCTTAAACCGGTATTATACCAGGGTATTCAACCCGGCGGACAATTAACCATCACTACTGAAGTTGAAAACTATCCCGGTTATCCCGAAGGGATCCAGGGCCCGGAAATGATGGTGGATTTTGAAAAACAGGCAGTCCGCATGGGCGCTGATATCCGCTATGGCATGGCCACTTCCGTGGATTTCAGTAAACAGCCTTATAAAGTAACGATCGACGAAGAGAAGGAAATCACCGCTGATGCGATCATTATCGCTACCGGCGCTTCCGCCAAGTGGCTGGGACTTCCTTCCGAGCAACGTTTGAATGGTAGCGGCGTAAGCGCCTGCGCCGTTTGCGACGGGTTCTTCTTCCGTGGTAAAGAGGTGGCTATTGTAGGCGCCGGCGATACCGCAGCAGAAGAAGCGCTTTATCTTTCTAAAATGTGCAGTACCGTGCATATGCTGGTACGCCGCCACGAAATGCGCGCTTCCAAAGTAATGCAGGACCGTGTGCTGAAAACCTCCAATATTATCGTGTACTGGAATTCTGAAACAGATGAAGTATTGGGAGAAAACAAAGTGGAAGGTCTTCGTATCCTGAATAATAAAACAGGTGAAAAGAAAGAAATACCGGTAAGCGCGTTCTTCGTAGCTATCGGGCACCAGCCTAATTCCGCTATCTTTAAAGACTACCTGACCCTGGATGAACAGGAATACATTGTTACAGAGCCAGGCTCCAGTCGCACCAGCGTAGAAGGCGTATTTGCCTGCGGTGATGTACAGGATAAAATTTACCGCCAGGCGGTAACTGCCGCCGGCAGCGGATGTATGGCCGCCCTGGATGCAGAAAGATATTTATCAGCAAAAGAACACCACCAATAAAAAATTGTGTAACAAATAATGGATCTGCAGGAACATTTCCTGCAGATCCATTATTCATTATACCTGATTTCCTTTTATGCTTACAATCGCACTCGAACAAGCCACTTTCTACGCTTACCATGGGTTGTACCCGGAAGAAACCATTATTGGTAACCATTTCGTGCTGGATGTAGCAGTTCGTATACCCGGTACCGTGGCCGTGGATGATTTGTCTGAAACGGTTAATTACCAGGGTATCTATGAAATAGCGAAGGCAGTAATGGCGGTTCCGCGGCCTTTACTGGAGGAAGTGGTATATGAATTAACCGATGCGCTCAAGCAACGGTATCCTGGCATCCAGCACAGTACGGTTACCCTTCGTAAAATGAACCCTCCTATGGGCGCTCCCATCCGCAATTCGCTCGTGTCGTTGGAGAAAGACTACTAGCACTATTTTTTGGGATATGTATGATGTTTCCGTAAATTTATAGCTATAAGTTAATCAACAAATTCTTAGCTGTAAAAACCTGTCCTATGTTGAAACGGATCATGGCAGTTTGCTTATTATTATCAGCGGTACTGTGTGTGCAGGCCCAGAGTGTCAGTGAAATGATGGATGAGGCCAGGCAGCTGGAAAAGCAGATGAAGGAAAGCGAAGCATTTGAAAAAGATAAGGAAATCCTCAAAATACAACCCACAGAGCTGGATGCCCTGAACCAGGCCAGCCAGTTATGTTCCCGCATCGGCAACCGTCAGAAAAACAAGGAAGATAAAATAAGTTATTTCAATCTCGCTAAAAGTTATGCCCAGCAGGCGCTGAAGGTAAATCCCAATAGCCCTGAATCCAATTTATCCATGGCCATTGCCATGGGGCGTATGGCGTTGATTTCCGGCGCAAAAGATAAAGTAGCAGCTTCCAAGGATGTAAAAAAATACGCCGAACTGGCCATCAAGTTCAATCCTTCCCTGGCACAGGGCTATCATGTTTTAGGCAAATGGAATTTTGAAGTGGCCAACCTGAACGCCTTTGAAAGAGGCGCCGCCAAAATGCTCTTTGGTGGCCTGCCTGATGGTTCGCTGGCAAATGCCATTGCCAATTACGAAAAGTGCCGCCAGCTCGATCCCGCTTTTATCCTCAACTATTACGAACTGGCCCGCGCCTATAAAGCAGATGATCAGCAGGAAAAAGCCATTGAAGTGCTGAAGAAGGCACTCACGCTGCGTAACATCGTCCAGGACGATGCCAGCGTTAAAGCGGATTGTAAAAAAATGCTGGACGACCTGCAATAGCGCGGATTTTGTCTGACTCAGATCTCCTTTCCTTTCCACCTGCCGCTGCGCAGGTACCAATAGCTTATGCCGAAGATAATGATCCAGTAGATGAAATCTGCGCCCCAGGCCCAGTGCAGCTCGCTGCGCATTCTTTCAATAACGATATCACAATACAGTAGGTAGCCGAGAACGGCTATTATTTCTGTTACCAGGTTAATGCGTGTATTGCCGGTACCCACCACGCCACTCATCACCACCGCAGCCACTGCCATTAATATAGTGCTAAGGGTAATCACCCTGATGGATGGGATAGCCAGGGTGATCAGGTCGGCACTGTTAGTATAGATATGAAGTAACGTATAGGGGAACAGGTTAACCACAATGCACATAGTTATAGCACATCCGGCGCTGATAACCACAATTTTCCGGATAATGGGAAATACCCGTTCAGGGAGCCCCTGCCCGATGATATTGCTCACCATGGTATTACAGGCCGCTGCCAGCGCCCAGGTGAAGATGCCAAAGAAACCAAAGATACTGCGGAGCATATTGGATACTGCCAGCGGGCGCTCGCCCAGGTGCTCAATAAAAATAAAGAATACAAACCACCCGCCTATACTGAAGAGGAACTGGACGATCAGCGGGGCAGATACATTCAGTATATTCCGGATAATGCCCTGGTTGAGCCGCAGGTAATTGAAAAGGCTGTACTGCAGGTGATACCGCCGGATAAACAGGATACTGAACGCTACGGCACAACCGGTGATCTCGGCAATTACCGAAGCGGTGGCAGCGCCGTTGAGCCCCATGGCAGGCAACCCCAGCTTTCCGAAAATGAGCGTATAGTCAAAAAAAATGTTCATCATTTCCTGGCAGAGAGAAGTTACCGCCAGCACCTTTGAATGCCCGCTGCCTATATAAAATGCGTTGGCCATATTCAGCAGCATAAGAAATGGAAGTCCCCATATACGGATACGGATAAACGAAACCGCGGCAGAAATGATATGGGTATCGTGCAGGCTTTTGGAGAAGAACCAGGGAGCAGCCAGTAATGTAAGCAGTATGGCCAGCCCTGAGAAAAATAGCCCCACCTGTATACCATTGGAAAACAACTGCCCGATACCGGCATATTGCTGCTGGCCGGCCCTGCGGGCAATAAGTACCTGCATACCGTTGTTAAGGCCATAGGCAATCATGTACATCACCAGGTAATAGATCCCGGCAATCCCATTGGCGGCCAGTTCAAACTCGCCCAGGCGCCCTACAAAGGCGGTATTGGTAATGTGGTTGATCTGAGGGATAATAAGTGCCAGGCATATAGGTCCTGCTATTTTGATAATCTGCCGGGTGTTGACTTCCAGTTGCATGAATCGTGGGTATAGGGACAAAGATAGGTCTATCTGCCGATCATCTCCCTTATATAAAACAACAAAACGCCCTCACCAATTAACTAAAAAGAGTATTATTGTAATTCATTTGAAAGGTTAAATATGCCCGTGGCTTATAACATCCATCCTGCATTTACAGTAGACGATGAAACCCTGCTGGAAACTGATCTCACTGCCTGTAATTTACTGGTACTGGTAGGAAACGGAACATTCAGCTATGTAGTGTTTGATCCTGCTGCGAAGAAATTCCTGGCGTTGAAGTCCTATCATTTTACTCCCAGGAAGCTGGCCCTGGCCGACCTGGAGATGATAGAACAGGTATTTGATACCGACAAACTGCTATTTACTGCCTTTAAATCTATCCTGCTGGCCTTTAATACCGGCGGAGGCGTACTGGTGCCGCATATGTACTATACGCCGTCGGTGAAAAAGGATTTTCTGCACCTGGCCGTACCGGAAAAAATGCAGGAAGCGGTACTGTCGGACCTGCTGCCGTCTTTACCAATAGTGAATGTATACAGCGTGGATAAAGACCTGCTTGGTTTTTTACGGAAGGAGTTTTCTACAGACCTGGTGATACATGCCAATTCCGCCCTGTTGCAGTCGTACCCGATGGACCTGGACTTCCGGGCGAAAGACGGCATTGCCTTCGTGGAAGTGGACCAGCAACGGTTTACAATGACGGTTTATGCCGGCGGTAAGCTCCTGATCCAGCAGGAAGGCGATTACCAGTCGGGCCTCGATGTGGTATACGCCCTGGTGAGCGTGCTTCGCCAGCTGGAGCTGAATGAGCAGCTGGTGAAGGTGAAACTGGGAGGAGCCGTAGCTACTGACGCCGGTGTATACCAGGAAATGTATAAGTTCATACCACACCTGGAGTGGATTCAAAGGCTACCTGGTTTCAGCTATATCACTAAAATGCAGGAAATACCAGGCTATTATTTTCATAACTTATATGCGTTAGCGCTATGCGTATAATAGGAGGAACGAGTGGGGGACGAAAGATACAACCGCCTGCAAAAATGCCGCATACCCGGCCTACTACCGATATTGCCAAAGGTGGGTTGTTTAATATCATAGAAAATAACCTGGATATTCCATCTTTAAAAACACTGGATATATTTGGCGGTACCGGGAGCATCAGTTTTGAACTGGCTTCCAGGGGCGCAACAGATATGACCATTGTAGAGAAAGACCCGGCGATGGCAGCTTTTATTAGCAAAACTGCGCTGGCATTGGGAATAGAGCACCTTAAAACGGTGAAAATGGATGTTTTCAAATACCTGCAGCAGTGTACGGAAAAGTTTGATTTCATTTTCGCTGATCCTCCTTATATGATGGAAACGCTGGATCAGCTGCCCCTGCTGGTATTTGAAAAAGAGCTGCTGAACCCCGAAGGCTGGCTGGTGGTAGAACATACGCAGCACAGGAAATTTCAGGATTATTCCTACTACCGCTCTGAAAGGAACTATGGGGCAACAGTGTTCTCCATATTTATTAACCGGGAGGAATTAAAACGCTGACCATTACCAACAATTCAATTACACTCATATGAGGACTTGTTTATTCCCAGGTACATTTGACCCTATTACACTGGGACATACAGATATCATCGGCCGCGGACTTGAACTGTTCGACCGCCTGGTGATAGGCATTGGCGTAAACAGCAGTAAAACGCCTATGTTTGCACTGGAAGAGCGGATGAGCTGGATCAGGGAGATGTATAAAGATGATCCGCGTGTAGAGGTGGCCTCTTACTCCGGGTTAACCGTTGATTTCTGCAGGCAGTTAAACGCCCGTTTTATTCTGAGGGGGATCCGCTACGTGAGTGATTTTGAATATGAGAAAGCGATTGCTGATGTGAACCGCACAGTGGCGCCGGAGATTGAAACTATTTTCCTGACAACGGTGCCCCGGTATTCCAGTATCGCCTCCACGCTGGTGAGGGATATTTACAAGTATGGAGGAGATGTAACACCGTTCCTGCCGCCGGCAGTATTGGAAGGCATCAAACGTTTGAAGCAATAATTTTAAAGCAGTTATTATGAAAACGATCTGGCACAATACCAAGATCTCGCTGGACCAGTTAAATGAAATGGGAGGCGCCACCATGGCTACTTACCTGGGAATGGAATTTACCGAAATAGGTCCGGATTATCTGAAAATGATGATGCCGGTGGACCACAGGACCAAACAACCCTATGGGTTATTGCATGGCGGCGCTTCTGCGGCGCTGGCGGAAACGGTGGGCAGCATGGCATCGGGCCTGATCATTGACCCTGAAAAGCAAATCTGCGTGGGCATCGAAATCAATGCCAACCATATAAAAGGCGTGAAAGAAGGCTATGTACATGCCTGTGCCCGGCCTTTGCATATAGGCAGCACCAGCCATGTATGGGATATCCGTATCACGGACGACCAGCATAAACTGGTATGTGTAAGCAGGCTTACAGTGGCTATCCTGGCTAAAAGATAAATGGTATTACATATCTGCCGCCCTGAACACCTCTCTTATATTTTCGTAGGAGTATTTAAGGTATTTATCCACGTTTTCCGGTTTGATCCATTGCAGGTCCTGGATATCTTCTTCTATCTGCGGAACAGTTAATTCAGTGCCGGTAAACAACATCCGGTACCAATAGGTATGTTTCAATACCTTTTTATTTTTCATGGGATAGTAGTGGAACGTTTCCGTGATCTTATGTTCCAGTGAAACATTGTGCAGGCCTGTTTCTTCGGCTACTTCCCTTAATGCGCAGGTTTCCAGATCTTCTCCCGGATCCTGTTTCCCTTTTGGCAGGTCCCATTTACCGCGACGGAACATCATCAGTACTTCGCCTGCCGGGTTGGTTACCAGGCCCCCTGCCGCTACCAGGGTAGTGAAATGAAGGGATACTTTTTTGAAGAGTTGCTTTATATCCGGTGCAATAAACACTGCTGCGTCTTTTTTCCCATCTTCCAGTTTCTGTAATACGTTTTCCATCTTTTTGGTATCCGGGTTATCGTATACTTTGGCGCCATTGAAGCGGGCCGGAACAGAGGTGCTGTCGGTGCTCAGCAGGAGCGGGCGTTCGTTGAGGTAGATCGTAATATTTGCTTGCATGCCGCAAATGTAATTACGAATTGTGAATTTGGGAAGATGTAAAACCGGTTCATGGGGCTCTGCTTAAATTTGTTTCCCGTAGCTCTCAGGTAAAATAATGTTATGCTAAGATGTGCGCTGTTTATTTCCAAAATTGAAGTCATTTAATCCAAAATTGAAGTCCTTTAATCCAAAATTGAAGTCGTTTATTCCAAAATTGATGTTGTTTATTCCAAAATGATAGTACTTTTGGCGCTTGTATGAATAAAGTAAGCGAAAAACAAGTTGCAGAAAAATTACTGCAGGTGCAGGCCGTTAAATTAAGCCCTGCACAGCCTTTTACATGGGCGTCCGGCTGGAAATCACCGATCTATTGCGATAACAGGAAGGTTTTATCTTTCCCTTATGTGCGCGACTATATTAAATCAGAGTTGAGCAACCTGGTGTTTGAAACTTTCCCTGATGCTGCTGTGATTGCGGGAGTGGCTACCGCCGGTATTCCACATGGAGCGCTGGTAGCGGATCAGCTGAAGCTGCCGTTTATTTATGTAAGATCCAAACCCAAAGAGCATGGCATGGGCAACCAGATTGAAGGCGTATTGCAGCCCGGGCAACCTGTGGTGGTAATAGAAGACCTGATTTCAACGGGTAAAAGCAGCCTGGAGGCTGTACAGGCCATACGTGCAGCTGGCGGGGAAGTGATCGGCATGGTATCTATTTTTAACTATGGCTTTGATGTAGCGGTGAAGGCCTTTGAGGCCGCCGGTGTACCGTTTTATTCACTCAGCAATTACACCGCAATGATTGCGCTTGCTGAAGAAAAAGGGATCGTATCTGCCGATGAAATTGCTACACTGCAGGCCTGGAGGAACGCACCGGATCAGTGGGGTAAGTAGTTAAATTGTATATCACTTTTTTTGTATATTCGGGTAATAATATTATAACTATGCGTATCCTAAAATTAGTAGTGCTGTTCCTGTTTGCCGGCGTTGGCGTGGCAATGGCACAACAAAAGCAGAAGGCTGTGGAAACAGCGAAGATCAGCACGCCAACTGTGCAGTGTGAGTCGTGCAAGAACCGTATTGAAAGGTATATGTCGCAGGAAGAAGGGGTTCAATCCGTGAAAGTGGATTTCAAGAAGCATATTACTACGGTGAAATACTATACCGACCGTACCAACATTGAGAATATCAAAACCGGTATTGCCAATGCGGGTTACGATGCGGATAATGTAACTGCCAATCCTGAATCATACGCCAAACTGCCCACCTGCTGCAAGAAACCGGAAGATGGCGGTGGAATGGATCCGAAGAAAAAGCATTAATTATACTGTTTCAGCCTTTGGTGTATGGCCATGAGCCAGGTTTGCCAAAGGCTGATTTGTTTCCGGTTGTACTTATGAAGCCGGTCGTTCAGACCGGAGCATAACGCCCTCAAAATGAGATTTCCTATGGAAGATGCTAATGGCAAAATGGTTTTCTCTATACACATTATCTGAAAACTCATTCTTTAAAGCTTACTGTTATTCCGATACTGTTTAATCCACTGAAGCATCATCTTTCCGCACTCCGGCAAATGCTTGCCCAATCAGATCCTGCTGAGATAAATACACGCCTGCTTTCTCTTGGTGGCTCGCAGATGGATATGTATGCCGGTCCGTTGGCGCCGGAGGCAATTTTTGATGAGATAAGGGTGCAATTGAAACTGGCAGGGGTGGATACAAAAGCAGCTTATGAGGCATTCCTGGCAAAAAGTGACGGTTATGCCACCATGGTTTTATCGGATACTTCTGTATGGGTGCTGCGGCTGGCGGAAGAAAAGGCCCATTATATACATGTGCATCCGGGGCGCTATAGTCCGCATACTTTCCGCGTAAAGGCATCTGCGCTTAAAACAGCGCTGGCTTACCAGGCAGCGGCACAGCATCACCAGCTTACAGATGATTTGCTGGCAGATCTGAATCGTGTAAGAAAAGAATTACGGCTGTCCCCGTTAAGGAGTACGGGCGAAAGCGGGCATATTCTGGAAATTATTGCATTATTGAAGCAGGACTAAAAGAAATTCAGCGCTTGTTTGGTTTCACACTTTATAGGGAAGGGAAGGAAAATACCTGCTTTACCCACTTTGCAGTTTCCGGTGGCCTTGATAGTTACTTCTTTATTGGCGAAAGCGGTAAGGGCATTTTTAAATACGTTGCCCATATTTACTTCCAGTTTCACCGGGAAGTAAAAAGTGTCCCTTGCCGGGATTGAAATGGTGGTATCCTGGAGGGAGTGACCTACCTGGGTGTCATCAAAAAACAGGTCGAAGTTGGCATCTTTTAACTGGAGACGATAATTGTTCGGGTTATAATATGCCAGGGTCATCCGTACAATGCTTTTGGACATACCCAGCTCATCCATAGTAATACCGGCTACTCTTACAAATTGAATATCCTTGTTTTTTTCGCAGGAGCTTGCTACTCCCCAGATAAGAAAAACAGCGGCTAATAATCGGAACACTTTCATCGGCTGACCAGGTATTTTAATTTTTGTAAACCTACAGCAAAGCATTTAGTTATCAAAAAATCGGGGATGAATTGGGAAACTTTTAACGGAGATAATTTTTAAAACGGGGGAGACCGGTTAAATAGGTAATACATAAAACACATATAAATAAAGAATTTTTTTATAAAAAAACATTATCTTCGTTTTCCTTCCTGAGCCCGCTAAAATTGGGCGAAAAACTCACTAATTTCTTTAGTATTTTTGCATTTCGGTGATTTTTTATCGAAAGTAGTATATGCTAATTTATTTAGCATATGATTAATGATTCTATGAAT
>NZ_DATCRD010000330.1:0-47527 GCF_036569185.1 Chitinophaga sp. | reverse complement strand
AATAAAACAATGGTGCGTTTACGCAGGATAGGATATATGCCTATGCCCATTGATTTTATGGTAACTGATAAAAGCGGTAACAAAGTGCTGCATTATATCCCGCTGTCAATCATGTATGGGGAAAAACCTAATGAGTACCCGGACGTAAAACGTATAGTCGATCCCGTTTGGTACTGGACTAACCCCGTTTATGAAGTGGAACTGGATACGCCCCTCTCAGAGATCAAAGAGCTGGAAATAGATCCCAGCCAGCGTATGGCGGATGTAGACAGAAGTAATAATAAAGCGGTGTCTTAAAAGTGATACTCCGGGATATTGTTTAAAAAGCAGTGTCCCGGTATTTTTTTTATAGCTATGGCAGTAAATCTGCAGCTCTCCGTTCTCCTTCCTTCATCATTTCCTTCATTACCTGCGGTATAAATTCCAGTCCCCCCATATGCACATCCAGCGCCTTTTCCGGGCGGATGATATGTAACTTCACCTTTCTTTTTCCCTTGAAAGGATTGGCAGCGGGTGCATCAAAACACCGTGTTATATCCGCGGCGCTGATGCCTGCTTTTTTCAGGTTATTCTTTACTGTCTCAAGATAGGTGAGTGCGTTGTTGATCAGCTGTGTTACCCGGATATCTGTAGCAGCTATTTCGTTGGTGTTGTTATCCACATGTTGTTCCAGGATATCAAGCAGGTTTTTAAATAAGATATCATCTTCACCGGGTATTTCCGGGGTGAGAAGGATTACGAAGATCTCCCTGGCGCCTTTTTCTATAGCCAGTTTTACGGGGTGGTAGTGAGCGCCTCCGGCGTTGGTGAACTGCTGTACCTGGTCAGGAAGGGAGGCTACTTCCACCGGTGGCATAAACACGGGCATACTGCAGGATGCCTGCATCGCTTCGCGGAAAGTGTAATTATCGTGCAGGGATATTACATCGTAATCTTTCATTACTGTATCTGTGCCTGAAGGAGAAAAATAGGTGATGCGGTTGGTTTGAAGACAACGGGCGCCAACAAATATTTCCTTGTTCAGTTGTTGCAATGCACGGAAACGGGTATCTGTAAAAATATTGGTGATCTTATGTGTAAGGGCGGTGGCGTTGTAAAGGGAATTGTTTTGGGGGAAGCGTTGCAGCATGGTGCTGGTGTTTACCAGGTCGGCGGTGGTGTTGCTGGTGAATAATTTTTCCAGTAATGTTATTTCGCCCAAAGCTGCCAGGGGCGCAATTAATGAGCTGATGCCGGTGCCGCAGAAAAAGTCGAAATCAATGGCTGGTTGTCGTGAATATAAGTGTTTCAGAGCGCCAACAGCAAAAGCTGCCCTGGAGCCGCCGCCACTGATGACTAACGCAGTTGTAGCCATGAGGATTTTTTAGGTAGCGACAATTTACTAAAAAATCAAAATATCAGCTGCTGTAATTGGTTTTCCCAGGTATGGCCCTGTAATTCCTGGTCTTTTAATTTTCCCAGGTGGTGCTCATTGTGATGAGCAATAAAGTACATCATCTCCCGGATGGTAAGTTTACCAAGCAGGGGATGGGGGAGCCGGTACCTGTCAAGGTCACTTTCCGACCAGCCGGCCAGTTTGTTGATTAATTTATCTTTCTGGAGAAGAAAACCTTGTATCAATGCAGGCCGCTGCGCGGGGTAGATCACGCCCGGCAGGTAAGCCCTGGCCGATTTTGCGCCGGAGTCCAATACCCGCTGATAATCCGTTGCCAGTTGATCATACGTTCTCGACGGAATAGCACTGGTGCCAAAATAGAGCAATGTCACTTTGGGAAATCCCAATGCGCTGCTTACCGGCCGGATAGATTTTATGAGATGGTCCAGTTGCTGGCCGGCAGACCACTTACCGTAAGGGGAGGCGGTAAAACGTATATCCGGCAACGTATTCACAAAATCCACGAAGTTGTCGAAACTGGTATTTAACAGAGATCTGATCTCGTGATGGTTCAGGTACATAGGAAACAAAATTTAGAGGATTTCAAATACACAATACCTGGCTTTGTATCAATATACCCGGGCCACTGCATTCTCTTTTGAAGTTACGTCAGATTTGCGAGCCGGCCAATAGCAAATTATATATAAAATAAATTTATGTATAATAAAATGGTCATGTAGCCCGGGAATATTGATCAACTATGAAGAAAAACTTAATTTATTCCAGCACAGCGCATTCAAAGCCTTGTTTTTGGACGAATTCTATAATAATATTCTCTTCCACCTGCAGATCGGCAATGCGTAATACTTTGTCGCAATCATCAAGGTCCACATGGCAGGCGCCTACCGGAAAACTGGAAGCAATGGCCCGGATCATCAGCTGACGCTCTTCCGGGCTGCCTATATTGGTTTTGAATATTCCTATCATCGCACAATGTTTTTAGCGTGATTCTTTTTCGTCGTTCCGGGGGGCTTCGCGGTCGCGGTCACTGCGTTCCTGGTCACGGTAGCCGCGGTCAGGTTCACGGTACCAATCGTCGCGTCTCCAGCCTTCAAAGCCTGTTCTGCAGCGGTTGCGCAGTTGTTCCCGCATCCTTTCCTGTTCTTCCGGTGTCATATTGGCCATCCGTTCTTTCAGGCGGGCTTTCCATTCCCGGCCCCGGCCAAATTTATCGTGATGGTTGTGGTGCCACCCGAAAAGCAGCTTGCCCAGTAATAATAGTCCCAATGCCTGCCAGAAAGTGATCACAGGGCCGTGGAACAGTTCGGGGATCAGGCAGTTCCATAACAACATGGTAGCAAATCCTACCGCTGTAATGAACAGTGCGCCGAGTACTACAAATTTGAGTACCTGCAGACCACCTCTTCTTCTGCCAAAATTGTTTCTCATATCTTAATAATTAAATCAGTCGTTAAGTAATTCATTATACAGCTCCGCCAGGCGCTCCCGGAGGAATAGTACTGCATAACGTTTGCGTGACAGGAGGGTGTTTACCCCGATGCCGGTTTCTTCACTCATTTCTTTAAAGGATTTCCCTTCCAGTTCGTGCTGCAGGAATACCTGCCGCTGATCGGCCGGTAGCTCGTCGATGGCTTCCATAATGGCTTCCGACATGATCTTTTTCGCCATAGGGGTGTCTGCTTCCATATTCCTGTCGGAAAGCAGTTCGGGAAGAAATAGCACTTCTTCGCCTTCTATCTCGCGCGTGAAATCAGAAAAAGGAGTTTCTTTCTTCTTACGGAACCAATCGGTAATCTTGTTCCGGGTTACGGCAAACAGCCAACCGGTAATAGAATCTACCTGGCTGCCCAGGCGCAGGTATTCGGTAAACTGGTAGAAAACATCCTGTAAAATATCCTCAGCATCCGACGCATTGCTTACCCGTTGCCGGATAAAGTGCAGCAATCGCTTACGCTCCTGCTTCACGGTTGCCTGTATGCGTTCGTTTTGCTCTATGGCCATAATGCTATTTGTAAGGACCAGTTGTTTCATCTTAATAAGGATGACGAAACAACAGAACGGATATTTTATAAGGACGAAAAAAAATCTTCTTAAATTACGACAAGGAAATCTGTTGTTTATGCATGATCATGCCCACGCTCATACCCCTCCTTTAAATAATGCCCAGGTTAACAGGGCTTTTATATGGGGAATTTCTCTCAACCTGGCCTTTGTAGCAGCGGAGTTTATTGCCGGTTTCCTTACCCACTCCCTGGCCCTCATGGCCGATGCAGGGCATAACCTCAGTGATGTGGCCAGCCTGGCCCTGTCGCTGCTGGGTTTCCGCCTGGCCAAAATAACCTCCAACCCCGGCTATACTTACGGCTACCGCAAAAGTACAATTCTTATCTCCCTGTTTAACGCCATGCTCTTGCTTATTGTGGTTGGGGTGATCGGGTATGAGGCCATCCGCCGTTTCAGCCGGCCCTATGAAGTGCCGGGAACACCTATTGCCGTGGTAGCAGGTATCGGTATCCTTATCAACGCATTTACCGCCTGGCTGTTCTTCAAAGACAAAGAAAAAGACCTGAATATTAAAGGAGCCTACCTTCACCTGGCGGCCGATGCCCTGGTATCGCTTGGAACGGTGGTGGCCGGCATTATGATCATCTATACAAAATGGTATTGGCTGGATCCTTTACTAAGTATTATTGTAATGGTAGTCATTGTATTTGGCACCTGGGGCCTGCTGCGCGACAGCCTGCGGCTGTCGATGGATGGAGTGCCGAAAGATATTGACCTCCAGGAGATCCGGAAAAAGGCCCTGGCCCTGGAAGGGGTAAAGGATATTTATCATATCCACGTGTGGGCGCTCAGCACTACTGAAAACGCTCTAACAGCCCAGGTAACCATAGATCCGCAGCTGGATGCCGCCGGCACGGAAGCCCTGAAAAAAGCACTGCGCCATGAACTGGAGCACCTCGGCATCCGTCACTCTACATTGGAAACAGGTTTTGGCGCTAAGTAAATGCCTAAACACTCAGGCATCCGCCATGGGCTTAGCATTTAGTAAATGCCCAAATACTCAGGCATCCGCCGCGTCGGAACCTGGTTTAGCTCTTAGCCAATACCACGAACTTCTCCTTAAAACTTTCTTCAGGGAAAATATCATACACCTTTACCAGGCGTGGTTTTAATCCGCTGTCTGAAATTTCCTGGGCCAGATCCCCACCTTTCAGACAAATAAGCCCTTTTTCAAATTGCTTGCCCGGAACAGTAGATTTCTTCATTAAATGCTTGCTCCAGCGCCACAGGTCACCCAGGGGGGCCACCGCGCGGGATACCACGATGTCAAATTTCCGGTTTTTGATCTCCTCCACCCGGCTATGTGCTGCAGTGACGTTTTTCAGCTGCAGCGCTTCCGCCACGCCTTCCACCACCTTGATTTTTTTACCAATGGAATCTACCAGGTGAAATTGTACTTCGGGAAAAAAGATGGCCAGGGGAATACCGGGAAACCCGCCGCCGGTGCCCAGGTCCAGTATCTGGGTGCCGGGCTGGAAATCTGCAATAGCAGCTATACTGAGAGAATGTAATACATGTTTTTCATACAAGGCATCTATATCTTTACGGGATATCACATTGATCTTTTCATTCCACTCCTGGTATAATCCCTGTAGCGCCTCAAATTGCGACAGCTGTTCCGGTGTAAAGTCGCTGAAATACTTTAAAATAATTTCCATGCGGCAAAAGTAAAGCAAAAGCAAATAAGCAGGGTTACCATTTGTTTTTGGACCGGAAGAACAACGCAGGGGTAAAGATGATGTAGTACAATACCATAAAAATATCCATCAGCCAGCTGAATTTAAACAGGTCGCTTTCATCCAGTCTGCGCATGGCGGCATAAGTAATAATGGACTGTATCAATACCTTGCCTCCGAAAATACCCAGCACATACCAGAGGATGGGTGGTGGGAAAAACAGCGCAAAAATAAAAGCGGGGTAAAAAAGGAAATGCGTGAGTGAAAACAACCCCAGCACAAACTTGTGGCTAAAGCGGTAATGCTTGCCGGTAGACATATGCCTGGTTTTTTGCCGGAACCAGCTCTTCCAGCTTTGCTTAGGCTCAGAGTAAGTAAAAGCCTGTTTGTCGATCACCACGCCCACATTTTTCCGGTTGGCTGCGGTGTTTACAAACAGGTCATCATCGCCGCTGGCCAGGTGCTGGTGACTTGTAAAACCTTTATGTTTAAAGAAAAGCTCTCTTTTATAGGCCAGGTTGCGGCCTACGCCCATATAGGGCATGCCGCTCATGGCAAAGGAAAGGTGCTGCAGGGCGCTGAAGAAAGTTTCATAGCGGATGATCTTATTCAGGAACCCCGGCTTCTTATGATAGGCGCCGTATCCCAGTACAATTTCCTTCTTGTCTGTAAATCCCTGGCTCATCAGGGAAAGCCAGTAAGTGCTGCCCGGCTTGCAATCGGCGTCTGTAAGCAATACATTTTCAAATCGCGCGCCTTTCAAACCGATAGACAGGGGGTATTTCTTGCCGGGAATAAATTTCGCGGGCTGTTTGATCTCGATATGCCGGTAATGCGGATAACCCGGCTCAATGGAGCGCAGGTAATACTTGGTATCGTCTTCAGAGTTATCGTTTACCACAATCACCTCGTACTCCGGTTTCATATGCTGGTGATACCGCTGCTGCAATACCCCCGGCAAATTCTTTTGCAGGTTCAATTCTTCATCCTTGGCACAGATGATTACTGAAAAAGGCCCGTCCGGTGTGTGGTCCAGGTCAAATTTACGTCTATAGAAAGCTACCCGGGAGAACACAAAGAGAAAATAAATGATTTGTATCCCTGCTACGGCAGCAAAAAAGTATAAGGCAATTTCACCCAGATGGTCCATAATGCTGGCAAAAATATAATATTTTTATTATCTGTAAAAGAATTAATTATGAACATTGGACAGGGGCATCCCGGTAACGAAGCCGGGAGCTTCTTCCCCCGCGCTGTTCTTCACTTCATTTCAATATCTTTGCGGCCTGAAATATCGACGAGTGAATTTTGAACTGATTACTACAGACAGTGGCAGTAATGCCAGGGCCGGGAAAATCACCACTGCCCACGGGGAAATAGAAACGCCCATTTTTATGCCGGTAGGCACTGTGGGCAGTGTAAAAGCTGTTACACAGGAACAACTGCGTGCAGATGTGCAGGCCCAGATCATTCTTGGCAATACCTATCACCTGTACCTGAGACCCGGCCTGGAAGTATTATCACTCGCCGGGGGCCTCCATAAATTCAATGGCTGGAACCGGCCTATCCTTACAGACAGCGGCGGTTACCAGGTGTTTTCCCTGGCCGCCAACCGTAAGATCAAGGAAGAAGGCGTGGTGTTCCAGTCGCACATCGATGGCTCCCGCCATCTTTTCACTCCTGAAAATGTGATGGATATCCAGCGCACCATTGGCGCCGATATTATCATGGCCTTTGATGAATGTCCGCCCTATCCGTCGGAATACCGCTATGCGCGTAAGTCGATGGAGCTCACGCACCGCTGGCTCGACCGCTGCATCAAACGCCTCAATGATACCGAACCTGCCTATGGTCATGAACAAACCCTGTTCCCCATTGTACAGGGCAGCACTTATAAAGACCTCCGTAAAGCCTCCGCTGAATATATCGCTTCCCGCAACTGCGCCGGTAATGCCATTGGTGGCCTTAGCGTGGGAGAACCGGAAAATGAAATGTACGAAATGTGCGGACTGGTATGTGAATCCCTGCCGGCAGATAAGCCCCGTTACCTGATGGGCGTAGGAACTCCCTGGAATATCCTGGAGAACATTTCCCTCGGTATCGATATGTTCGATTGTGTGATGCCCACCCGCAACGGCCGTAACGGGATGTTGTTCACCTGGAACGGCGTAGTGAATATCCGTAATAAGAAATGGGCTACTGATTTCAGCCCGATCGATGCCAACAGTCCCTGTTTTGCCACCAATGCCTACTCTAAGGCGTACCTGCGTCACCTGTTTGTAGCCGGCGAAATTTTAGGCATGACATTAGCCAGTATCCACAACCTGGCATTTTACCTGGAGCTGGTGAAGGAAGCCCGTAAACAAATACTGGCCGGCACTTTTTCCACCTGGAAAACCGGGATGATCGAACAGCTGAAAACACGATTGTAAAAGTCCGGACTATAAAATAAACTAATATCTTTGGGGTCATGACTAAAATTGACTGGTACATTTTACGCAAGCTCATAGGTACTTTCATTTACTCCCTGATGATATTCCTATTGATTTCTGTAGTGATAGACACTACGGAAAAGGTGGACGACTTCATGAAGCACCACCTGTCGCTGCATGAAATCATAGTGGATTACTATTTTGGTTTTATTCCCCACATCCTGGCTTTACTGTTCCCGCTGTTTATATTCCTGTCGGTGATTTTTTTTACTTCCAAGATGGCCTACCGTTCGGAAATTATTGCCATCCTGGCTGCCGGCGTAAGCTTCCGGCGCTTCCTGCGCCCTTACTGGGTGGGGGCATTCCTTTTCGGCGGGGTGCTCTGGCTGGCCAACTACTGGGTTGTGCCCAACGCCAACCGCATCCGTACCAGCTTTGAAAACAAATACCTTCATAGTCACGACGACGAAAAGTCGCAATACGATCGTACCACCCGTATCGATAGCTTCACCTACGTTACCTTTGGTACCTACGATCCCAACTATAAAAGCGGCAGCAACTTCGTGCTGTCTGTAGTGGATAAACAAAACATGACCTTCAAGCTGAAAGCCGACCGTATCAGCTGGGACTCCACTTCGAAGAAATGGAAACTGGATTATGTGTCCATGCGCACCATGAACGGGTTGAAGGAAACCTGGGTGAGCAAACAGGACACCCTGCTTAAAATACCATTGGTGCCTAAGGACCTCGTAGAAGAGAAAAATCTCCAGGAGGCCATGACCACTCCTGATCTCCGGCGGTATATCCAAAGGGAAAGCATCCGCGGGGCGGAAGGGCTTAATACGTATTGGGTAGAGTACTACAGGAGAACTTCAGCTGCCTTTGCCGTGGTGATCCTCACCCTGATCGGGGGGATTATTGCTGCGAAAAAGGTGAGGGGAGGAAGTGGATTGCATCTGGCAGTAGGGATCGTTATCAGTGCGAGCTATATTATATTCCTGCAATTCGCCACAGTGTTTTCTGTTAAGGCCGATCTGAACCCGCTCCTGGCGGTGTGGATCCCGAATATACTGTTTGGCGGGCTGGCGTTTTACCTGTACCGCAAGGCGCCGAAGTGATGAGATAGTGTATGGGGAGTGTATTGAAAGTGTATGCCGAGTGTATGGGAAGTGTATGGAGAGTGTATGAGGAGTACGACACATAGACGAGTCCTAAGTTACTGAGAAGTATGGGACAGGTACCTGACATATATCTTTAGCCGGTTTGCGAATTTGCTTGTTGTCCATTTTTTCCTTTCCTCTCTTTTATTAGCCTCTCCCGGCCTTTCCCAAAAAGTTTTCTCCGGAGAAATCTCCCCGGAAATAATTTTTTCAAAGATTTTTTCTTTCAAAATTTTCAATTCATTCTGAAAATTTTACATTTCTTTAACGTCTGTATAAGTGTATATTATTTTATATTCGTAAGATACTTGTAGCTATATTATTAAAGAGTCTTACTACGTCAATATTGCTTTGACTTTTCACTCGCGGATCGTTGTTAATTTGGCATTAAATACCACTAAATGGTGGTAACTTCGTTAACAAATCATTACTTTTGACTATTGATCGATTTTGTTTTCATTACATAACAATAGCAGTAAAATGGGGTACATAAAAGAGAAGTTCAAGGTTAAAGCAGATGAACTTAACATTGAAGTAAAAGACCTGGTAAAGAATCACGGCACCAAGAAAATTGAGGACGTAACACTGGCACAGGTTTATCAGGGTATGCGCGGCATTACCGGTCTGGTAACAGAAACTTCCCTGCTGGATGCCAATGAAGGAATCCGTTTTCGCGGATATTCCATCCCGGAATTAAGGGAGCATTTACCTAAAGCGCCAGGTGGCGCAGAGCCATTACCTGAAGGCTTATTTTACCTGATGCTGATCGGAGAATTGCCTACAGAAGCAGATGTACAATATCTGTCCAGTATGTGGGGCCGCCGTTCTCATGTACCCAACCACGTTTTTGATGCTATTGAAGCGCTCCCCATCACCGCGCATCCTATGACTATGTTCAACGTGGGTATCATGGCGCTGCAAACAGAATCCTCTTTCGCACACGCTTACGCTGAAGGAATAAATAAAAAAGATTACTGGAGCTACATGTACGAGGATACCATGAACCTCATAGCCCGCCTGCCACGTATTGCTGCATATGTTTATCGCCGCAAATACAAAGGTGGCCAGCATATCCAGCCGAATGGCATGCTCGACTGGGCCGGTAACTTTGCGCATATGCTCGGTTACTCCGATGAAGGATTCAAGGAACTGATGCGTCTTTACATGGTGATCCACGCCGACCACGAAGGTGGTAACGTGAGCGCACACACGACGCACCTGGTAGGATCTGCACTCAGCGACGCTTATCTCTCTTTCGCAGCCGGTATGAACGGCCTGGCAGGTCCTTTACACGGCCTCGCTAACCAGGAAGTGATCAAATGGATCCTCCAGATGCGTGAAGAACTGGGCGGCGGCGTTCCAACCAACGAACAAATAGAAGCGTATGTACGCAAAACTTTAGCCGAAGGTAAAGTAGTACCAGGCTATGGCCACGCTGTACTGCGTAAAACAGATCCCCGCTTTACCGCACAAATGGAGTTCGCTAAAAAACACCTGCCCGATGATGAACTGGTGAAAATTGTATGGCAGGTGTATGAAACCGTTCCACCTATCCTGCAGGACCTGGGTAAAGTGAAAAACCCATGGCCTAACGTAGATGCGCACTCCGGCGCATTGCTGGTACACTACGGTCTTGTTGAATATGAATTCTACACCGTATTGTTTGGCGTATCTCGCGCATTAGGCGTACTGGCTTCCCTCTGTTGGGACAGGGCGCTCGGGCTTTCCCTGGAAAGACCAAAATCTGTTACCACCGAGTGGATGAAACAGTTCGTGGAAGGAAAAGTAGATGCAATAGCCGAATAGTTTTAATAATTGTTTTTTTAGTAAAAGAGGCAAGTGGTGAATTTTTACCATTTGCCTTTTTTATTTTTGTTGTTCACCAAAAACGGAATAGCCATTTCTACTTTTACCGCCATATTATCAAACCCGATAGAATACCTGAAAGGAGTAGGCCCGCAGAAAGGAGAACTGCTGCGTAAGGAAATTAAAGTGTATACCTTCGGCGACCTGCTGCAATATTTTCCTTTCCGTTATGTGGATCGTACCAGGATCGATAAAATAGCCTCCCTCAGCGGCTATGAAGATTTTGTGCAGATCCGGGGAAAGATCGTGAATATGGTGGTAATGGGCGAGAACAGGTCCAAAAGATTAGTGGCTACGTTTAAAGATGAAACAGGCACCATTGACCTGGTATGGTTCCAGGGCTGGCAATGGATGCAGAAATCGCTCCGCGAAAATGTAGCTTACCTCGTGTTCGGCAGGATCTCGGTGTTCAACGGTGTTACCCAACTGGCACACCCGGAGCTGGATCTTCTCACCGAAGAAACCGCTACCGGCAAACAATTCCTGGAACCGGTTTATTATACTACAGAAAAACTCAAAGCCCGCGGACTAACGGCCAAGGCTATAGGAAAACTGACCAAGAACCTGCTGGAACAATTATCTCCCCTGGAAATCAGGGAAAATATCCCGCTGGATGTATTACAACAGTACCGGCTCATGCCCAGAGCCATGGCTTATTTCAGGATACATATGCCTGCCAGTGAAGACGACGCGCGACTGGCTCAGCGACGCCTGAAATTTGAAGAACTGTTTATTGCACAAATCCGTATATGCAGACTGAAACTCAAAAGACACAAGCAGTCGCATGGATTTGTGTTCGGCGCAGTGGGCGAATCTTTTAATGAATTCTACAACAATCATCTTCCCTTTTCCTTAACAGGCGCACAAAAAAGGGTATTGAAAGAAATACGTACAGATACCATGCACGGCCGGCAGATGAACCGTCTCCTGCAGGGAGATGTAGGCAGTGGTAAAACAATGGTGGCCCTGCTCACCATGCTGCTGGCAAAAGATAATGGCTTCCAGGCATGTTTGATGGCGCCTACTGAAATCCTGTCGCAGCAGCACTTTAAAGGGATCTCTGAATTGCTGGAACGGATGGATGTAAAAGTAGCCCTGCTTACCGGCAGCATCAAAGGCAAAGCCCGGAAGCAGATACTGGCCGGCGCTCTCGATGGCAGCATAGATATCCTCGTAGGTACGCATGCCCTCCTGGAAAAAGAAGTGGAGTTCAAGAACCTGGGAATGGCCATCGTGGATGAACAGCACCGGTTTGGAGTGGCACAACGGGCACGCCTATGGGAAAAAAATACCATCCCGCCGCATATCCTGGTGATGACGGCAACGCCTATACCAAGAACGCTGGCTATGACCATCTACGGAGATCTTGACGTGTCGGTGATCGATGAAATGCCCCCGGGGCGTAAACCTATTACCACCGTTCACCGTACAGAATACCAGCGCCCGCAGGTGATGGATTTTATAAAGGAAGAAGTGAGGAAAGGAAGACAGGCCTATATTGTATACCCGCTCATCGAAGATTCCGAGAAGCTGGATTATGAAAACCTGATGAAAGGATATGAAGAAGTGAAGGCTTTCTTCCCGGAACCGCAGTTTTATATCAGTATGGTGCATGGCCGCCAGCCGGCAGAACAGCGGCAGGCCAATATGCATCGCTTTGTTACCGGCGATACCAATATCATGGTAGCCACCACGGTAATAGAAGTAGGGGTGAATGTGCCCAACGCTTCAGTAATGGTAATAGAAAGCACAGAACGTTTCGGACTGTCGCAGCTGCATCAGCTGCGCGGAAGGGTTGGGCGCGGAGCGGAACAGTCGTTTTGTATACTCATGACTGGTAACAAATTAAGCCAGGATTCCCGGGAACGGATCAACGTAATGGTGCAAACCAACGACGGCTTCATTATTTCAGAGAAAGACATGGAGCTCAGAGGCCCTGGCGATATTGAAGGCACCCGCCAGAGCGGGGTGCTGGACTTTAAACTGGCCGACATCGTGGCAGATAAACCGATCCTGGATGCTGCCCGCGCCAGCGCTGAAAAGATCCTGGAAGAAGACACTGATCTGCTTTTGCCTGAGAATCAGGCATTAAAAGAATTTTTGGCCGCCCAGAGAAGTAAATCTATCTGGAGTAAAATTTCCTGATGGTTTTTACGTTTATTAACTGATGGATGAATTAAAAAAGTATGAAAGCTACTGAAGCTGAGATTCACCTTGTTTCCCATTTAGCCTATCGTACCTCAATTCAGAAGTTTTTTGTGCTTGTCCCGACCGTAACAATTTGAGTGGCTTCTGCGTTTAATAGTATTATATTAGTTTTTAAGAATAAAATAAATCTGATCCCGTTGAAATTTACCTTCCCGACCGGCCTTATTGGATGGATGATTTGCTTTTTGTTCACCGGACGATCCGCCCAGGCGCAGCAGCAACGTGCAAACTTCACGCCTCTGAATTTTATTGAGAACAAAGGCCAGTGGGATAGAGATATCATCTACCGGACAGAACTGGATGGCGCCGCTATCTTTCTCAAAAAAACAGGATTCACTTTCCTGATGATGAACCAGGAAGACCTGTGGAATCTCAACGATTATGTTCATGGTCACTCCCACCGCGCTGATACTGTGTTCGTTCCCAAAAGCAGCGTTAAACCGGTACAGCCCCAGCCAGGCAATGGCCAGCCGCCTCCCCGGCCCGGCAAAATCCCTGATGTTCGCGGGCATGCTTACAGTGTTACCTTCGTGAACGCCAATCCCGATGTACAAATAGCTCCCGAAAAAGAACAGGAAGCCAAAAGCAACTACTTCATTGGTAATGACCGCACCAAATGGGCCACCGGCGTAGGTTCCTTCCAGGGGATTAACTATAACTCGCTCTATTCCGGCATCGATGCGCATGTTTATTCAGAAGGCTCCCAGCTGAAGTACGACCTGATTGTGCATCCCGGCGCCAATCCCGATAATATCCAGATGGTATACGAAGGCGCTACCGGTATGGAACTGAAGAAAGGACAACTGTATGTGCATACTTCCGTGGGAGACGTGATTGAGCAACTGCCCTTTGCATACCAGTACATCGATAATCAACGTGTAACCGTTAAGGTGTCTTATAAGTTGAATGGTAATAAACTGGGTTTCAGAATATCCGGGGAATACAACCCTGCTTATCCTTTGGTGATAGACCCGATCTATGTGTTCTCTACCGTATCCGGCGCACGTTCTGATAACTGGGGCTTTACGGCTACTTACGATGATGCGGGTAATTTGTACGGCGGCGGTATCGTGTTTAATCCGGGGTATCCCGTAACAACCGGGGCAGTGCAAAGCGTATATGGAGGCGGGCAGTTTGATATCGCCATCTCAAAATTCAACCCCAACGGCACCCGTCTGGTATACGCTACCTACATGGGTGGCAGCGGTGTAGAACAACCACATAGCTTATTTGTAGATCAGCAGGGCAACCTGGTGATCTCCGGCAGAACCACTTCCAGCGATTATCCCAATACAGCTGTAAAAGGAACACGCGGAGGCTGGGACATCGCCATTACTAAAATAAATGCAGCAGGCAGCGCCATCATCGGGTCACTGATCATCGCCGGCACCGGAGACGATGGCGTGAACATGCGGGCCGACCGCCAGGGAGGCGATTGGGTATTGCTGCGTAACTATGGCGACGATGCCCGCAGCGAAGTGGTAGTGGATGATGCAGGTTATATCTATGTAGCCAGTTGCACCCGCTCTAATGATTTCCCGGTAACTCCCGGCGTATTCCAGGGTACTAACAAAGGTTCACAGGATGCGGTGATCATGAAAATAAACCCGCTCTGCCAGGACCTGGTATGGGCCAGTTACCTGGGTGGCTCCAAAGAAGATGCAGCCTATGTAATTGCATTGAACGGCCTCAATAGCCTGTATGTAGCCGGCGGCACCGCCAGCGACGACTTTCCCGCAACGGCCGGTACCTTGTACCCGCAATACCGCGGCGGCGTATGCGATGGCTTCGTGGTGCATATTTCCGGCGATGGAAGAAGCATCACGCAAGGCACTTTCCTGGGTTCAGATAACCCTGCTGCCGACCAGGTATATGGTATCCAACTGGATAAAAAAGGATTTGTGTATGTAATGGGCACCACGGAAGGGGCATGGCCTATCAAACAAGTCAGCGCCGACGGGTACAATGAAGACGGTCTGCAGTTTATTGCCAAATTACAACCTAACCTGTCCGCCTTCGTGTATTCCACCACCTTCGGCCGGAAAAGAAACATGGTTTCTTCCCCCAATATTTCTCCCACCGCTTTCCTGGTAGACCGCTGCGAAAATGTGTATGTGTCCGGATGGGGCGGAGGTATCAATACTTCCCTGCATTATCCAAACTCCGGAACTAGCGGTCTAACCACTACCAGCGATGGATTGCAACGCAGTACCGACGGGATGGATTTTTATTTCTATGTATTGCAGCGCGATGCGGTGAGGTTTAGTCCTACCCAGGGACCGCTGTATGCCAGCTACTTCGGTGGCTCCGGCCTGTACGAGCACGTGGATGGCGGTACCAGCCGCTTTGATCGTAATGGTATTATTTACCAGGGTATCTGCGCCTGGTGTAATGTGAGCCAAAGCGGCTTCAAACCACGGTACCCTACTACACCGGGCGCTTACTCCAGCACGCCGCCGGCTGCCTGTAACTTCGGCGCACTGAAAATTGCGTTTAACCTCGATGGGGTGAAAGCAGGCGCCAAAACGCTGGACCGTCGCACCAACTATTGCGTACCGGAAACAATCACCTTTGTGGATACTACCCGCCTGCCGGGTAAATCTTACCAGTGGTTCTTCCCCGACGATAACACCACCCTGAACCTGGGCCCTGAAGGAGATACCGTACAGCATACCTTCAACAAGGTGGGCACTTTCCGTGTAAGGATGGTAAAGTATGATCCCTCAAGTTGTAACGGCTCAGATACTGCTTATGTAACCGTGAAACTGGGCAACAACAGGGCAGTACTGCAGTTTGAAGCGAAACGCCAGGATCCCTGCGACAGCCTGAAGTATATGTTCACCAACGAATCAACACCGGCGGCCGATTTCAGGGATAGTTCATTTATCCTCGACTATGGCGATGGCACGCCGCCATTCTATACCGGGATAGATACCTTCCCGCTGATCCATTATTACAAAAACGCAGGCATTTACAACGCTACCCTTACGCTGGTGGACACCAATTTCTGTAATGCACCGCAAACAATTACCTACACACTTCGTGTAGCCCAGAACGTGGTAGCTCAGTTTACTGATCCCGGAACTATTTGTGTGGGCACGGAATTACAGATGGATAATACTACCGAAGGCGGTGAAACATTTACCTGGACCTTTGAGGATGATGGTTCCGTTTCACACGATCCTTACCCGGTACATAAATTCAATAAAGCCGGCCGCTGGAAAATAACGCTGGAAGTGGACGATCCTAACACCTGTAATAAACGGGATGTGATTACGAAAGAAGTAAATGTAGCGGCGCCGCCTACAGCAGACTTCGATTTTTCACCCACCAAAGCCATAGAAAATACACCGATACAATTCCTGAACGGTTCTTCCGCGAATGCGATACATTACCTGTGGAATTTCGGAGACGGGGATACTTCTTCCCTGGCCAATCCCAGCCATCAATACCTGAGAACAGGTACGTATAATGTGTGCCTCACGGTTACTAACGCTGAAGGATGTACGGATACAAAATGTGAGGAAGTAAGTGCCATTGTGGTACCATTGTTTGATGTGCCGAATGCATTTGCACCAACCGGCAAGAACAATGTATTTTACGTGAAAGCATTTGGAGCGACTAAATTCAATCTTAAAATATTTAACCGTTGGGGACAATTGGTTTTTGAAAGTTCAGACCCTCAAATCGGTTGGGATGGCCGGTTTAAGGGAAACCTGCAACCCATGGATGTTTATGCATATATCGTAAACCTTGAGTTTACGGATGGCACAAAAGGCAGCAGATCAGGAAGTGTAACCTTGTTAAGATGATGAGCCATGAATCAGATCGTTAAATTATCAACATGTCTGGCAATTTTGCTAATTGTTTCAATGGGTGGGGCGTATGCGCAGGACCTCCATTTCTCACAATTCTTTAATTCGCCATTGACAACTAACCCAGCCAATACCGGGTTTATTCCCGACGGCAATTACCGTATTGGCATTAACTACCGGGATCAGTGGACCAGCGTTCCGATCCCATACAGAACGATGTCGGCATATGGCGATTTCCAGTTATTCCGCGACCAGCTGGAATATGGCTGGGTGGGCATTGGCGGCGTATTGCTCCGCGATGTGGCCGGCGCAGGGAACCTGACTTCTACCAAAGGATATGCTTCTATCGCTTATCACCAGCTGCTGGGGTTCAGCAGCTTATTGTCTGCCGGCTTTAATGTAGGTTCCGCAGGCAAAAGGGTGGATATCACCAAGCTCACTTTTGCTGATCAGTGGAATGGTAAGTTCTTTGATTCACAGATCCCTACCGGCGAGCCTATCACCCAAAGCAGTGTCAATTATTTCGATCTGCAGGCAGGATTGAATTATGCTTATTTCCCTACAGATAATATTTATGTAAATGCAGGCTTCTCTGTACAACATATCAACACTCCCAGGGAAACCTTTTTCGATGGCAACAACGTGGTGCCCCGCCGTTATATCGGGTTCTTAAATGCCAGCCTGAAAATGAGTGATAAGGTGATCCTGAACCCCGCTGCTTATTATGCCACGCAGGCCGGCGCACGGGAACTGATGCTGGGAGCCAACGCCGCTTACAATCTTTCCGGCGATGGCGTACAGCAGCTCTATGGCGGCGTTTACTACCGCGCCAATGATGCGGCTATTTTCCTGGTGGGCTACCAGATCAATGCTATAAAGCTGATGTTTAACTACGATATCACTACTTCCAGCCTGTCGGCCGCCAATAACCGCCGGGGCGCTTATGAAATAGGTATTGTGTATACAGGTCTTTACAGTAACCGCACTTTTAACAATGCGAGGAGATCTACGATCTGCCCTTCTTTTTAACTGCCGGGATATTATCACCTGACCGGCAATATGATTATTTTTGTTCCATGACAACGTTTAATAAAGTAACTGCCGCTCATGTAGCGGCATTACGTGAAATAGCAGGCGACCAGTATGTGCTGGCCGATGAGGAAAGTATGAGCCGTTATGCACAGGATGAAACTGAAGACCTGCATTATCTTCCCGAAGTGGTGGTAAAGCCTGATACTACTGAACAGGTAAGCCGGATCATGAAATTGTGCAGTGATGCGCTGTTGCCTGTAACGCCCCGTGGGGGCGGCACTGGTCTTAGTGGCGGTGCGCTGGCACAGTTTGGGGGCGTGCTTATTTCAATGGAACGGTTTAACAGGATCACGCTTATTGATGAAAGGAACCTGCAGGTCGTTACAGAGCCGGGCGTGATCACGGAAGAGTTACAGAATGCTGTAAAAGAGAAGGGATTATTTTACCCGCCCGATCCGAGTAGTCGCGGTACCTGCTTTATTGGAGGCAATATTGCAGAAAACTCTGGCGGCCCCAAAGCCGTAAAATACGGTGTAGTAAAGGATTATGTGCTGAACCTGGAAATGGTGCTGCCCGGTGGAGAAGTGATCTGGACTGGCGCCAATGTATTGAAAAATGCTACCGGCTATAATCTTACCCAGTTGGTAGTGGGTAGTGAAGGCACCCTGGGCATCGTTACTAAAATTGTACTACGCTTAATTCCATTACCCAAATCAGATTTGCTGATGCTGGTACCTTTCCGCTCTGCTGAAAGCGCCTGTGCAGCGGTGAGCGCTATTTTCCGCGCGGGTTATACACCTTCTGCCATGGAGTTTATGGAACGTGACGCGCTTGAATGGGTTACTAAATATGTGCAAAGCAGTGCAGTAAAAATTGAAGACGATATACAGGCGCACCTGCTCATTGAAGTGGATGGTAACTATCCTGAAGTGCTGATGCAGGAAATGGAAGGTATTGCCGGTGTAGTGGAAGGTTTTGATATCGGGGAGATATTGTTTGCGGAAGATTCCCAGCAGAAAGAAGAGCTTTGGAAGTTGCGCCGCCGGGTGGCAGAAGCAGTAAAGGCCAATTCTGTTTACAAGGAAGAAGATACGGTAGTGCCCCGTGCAGAACTGCCGGTGTTATTGAAAGGGGTAAAAGAGATCGGTAAAAGGTACGGATTCCATTCGGTATGCTATGGCCACGCCGGTGATGGCAACCTGCACGTGAATATTATCCGTGGCACGCTCACGGAAGAACAGTGGAATGGCACCCTCACGGAAGGTATACGGGAAATTTTTCAGCTGGTGAAAACATTGGGTGGCACCATCTCAGGCGAGCATGGTATTGGCCTGGTGCAGAAAAGCTATATGAATATTATTTTTGATCAGACTTCCATGCAGCTGATGAAGCAAATAAAACAGATCTTTGATCCGAAGAATATATTAAACCGGGGTAAAATTTTCGATTGTTAAACCTTTCTGCCGGTAAATAGTTAAATTAATAAATGCGCTCATGAAACGTTTGCTCATATGTTTTTTCTTCCTGGCTGGCGTGCAGCTGGCCCAGGCCCAGTATTATAAAACAGACACCGCAACCCGTAAAGGCTTCGACCCCTCCCGTTTGGTACTGGGAGGTTCGCTGGGAATGGTGTTTGGCGATTATACCAATGTAGATATTTCCCCGCTGGTGGGGTACCGTTTTTCAGACTACATTGCCGCCGGTGTGAATATTAACGCGCAATACGGGCAGAATAAATGGTGGGAATACGATCGTGTAACACAGCGCGATAAGTATACCATTTTCGGCGGTGGTATCTGGGGCCGTGTATATCCGCTCCCAATGGTGTTCATACATATCCAGCCTGAGTATAATTTCATCACACAGAACACTACTTATTACCCGCAAAACGCGGAGAAGCAAACCTATAAGACCAACTATGGCGTTCCCAGCCTGCTGGTGGGCGCGGGTTACACTCAAAGCGTAGGCGGCAGGGTAGGTATCGGTATTTCCATTTTATACGATGTGATCCAGGACCGCCGTTCCCCTTATAACAACAACCTTGTATACAGGGTAGGAGCAGGACTGGGCTTTTGATCGCCTTCGGCGATGGAAATTGTCTTGGAACGCTGATTTTGATGATTTCGCTGATTACGCTGATTTAATTTTGGACTTATAAATAGAAGGGAGATACATGCGATTCTATTCGCATATATCTCCCTTAACTATTTATAAAAATCCAAAAAATTAAAATCCAAAATTAAAATCAGCGTAATCAGCGAAATCATCAAAATCAGCGTTCCAAGACAATCGCCGAAGGCGATCCCCTCCGCATATTAACCGCATGTTAAATGTTTATAAATGCTAAACTTATTTTTAGTAAGTGGTTATCTTTGCGGCGTATTAAATTTCAGGAACGATGGGAATACAATTAGTAGTTTTTGATATTGCAGGTACTACCCTGCATGATGAATCCAATGTAGCAAAGGTATTGCAGCAAACAATCGGACTGGCGGGAGTTACGGTAACGATCGACCAGGTAAATGAAGTGATGGGATACGCCAAACCCTATGCTATCCGCTACCTGCTGCAACAGCAGAAAGACAGCCGTTACAGTGATGAAACCTTTATTGGCGATCTGCACAGCCGTTTCGTGGCCGATATGAAAACGCATTATGCCACACATCCGGCAGTACGGGAAAAAGACGGGGTATCGGACGTGTTTGCCGCATTGAAGGCTAAAGGGATAAAAGTGGCGCTGGATACGGGTTTCGACAGGGCCATCACCAACGTGATCCTGGAAAGGGTAGGCTGGCAGCAGAAAGGGCTTATTGATGCCGTGGCTACCAGTGATGAAGTGCCTTTTGGCCGCCCTTATCCTTATATGATCTACCGGATCATGGAAGAACTGGAAATCCGCAGTATACAATCGGTCGCTAAAACCGGCGATACTATTTCCGACCTGGAAGAAGGCACCAATGCAGGTTGCCGTTATGTAATAGGCGTTACCACCGGTGCATACACCCGCGAGGAGCTGGCCAAAGGGCCGCATACTCACCTGGTGGCCTCGCTGGATGAGCTCTTATCTATATTTTAATCATACTATCTATCATTTTTATATCATGCAACAACAACAGGCAGATGTAGCGGTAATAGGCGCAGGTATAGTGGGATTGGCCATGTCGTATCACCTGGCATCAAAGGGAAAAAAAGTAGTGCTGTTTGAGCGTAACAGCAAAGCGATCAGTGCTTCCATACGTAATTTCGGGCTGGTATGGCCTATAGGGCAAACCGCCGGTAAAATGCACGACCGCGCTATGCGCAGCCGCCGTACCTGGAAAGAGCTGGCCGCAGCAACCGGCCTGCAGTGCCAGGAAACAGGGTCGCTTCACCTGGCATACGAAAACGATGAATTGGCCGTGCTGGAGGAATTTGTACAGGCCGCTCCCGGTAATGGTTACAGCTGTGAACTGGTATCTCCTTCGCAAATAGGAAAATATACGACCGCTGTTAAAACAAATGGATTGAAAGGCGCATTGTGGAGTGCCTCCGAAATGACGGTAAACCCGCGCCAGGCCAGCGCCGCTATTGCAAAGTACCTGGAAGGGCGCCTGCAGGTAACGGTGCGTTTTGGTACCGCCGTAAATGGTATCAGCATGCCTTATATTGAAACAAAAGACGAGCGCTGGAAAGTGGATGAAGTATTTGTATGCAGCGGTGCGGATTTTGAAACGCTGTATCCTGCACAGTTTGCAGCCGCTCCCCTGAAGAAATGTAAACTGCAGATGATGCGCACTGTTCCGCAACCGGGCAACTGGCAGCTGGGGCCTGCGCTCTGCGCCGGTTTAACACTGGGGCATTATGCCGCCTTTGAAAGCTGTAAAACCCTGGAACCACTGAAACAACGCTTCGCAGCGGAAATGCCGGAGTATGTGAAATGGGGTATCCACCTGCTGATTTCACAAAATGGAGCAGGTGAGCTTACCATTGGCGATTCACATGAATATGGTCCGGACTTCGAACCATTCGACAAGGCATTTATCAATGACCTCATCCTGCAGTATATGCATACTTTCCTGCAGGCGCCGGAGTATACCATCCAGGAACAATGGCATGGCATCTATCCAAAACTAACCAACGGAAAAACAGACCTGGTGTTCTCTCCCGAAAAAAATGTCACCATTGTAAACGGTCTTGGCGGAGCCGGTATGACCTTATCATTCGGCCTCGCAGAAGAAGTGGTGGCGGGTATGCATACCTTTGCGTAACCTCGATAAATTTAAATTAGGTTATTGCTTAAATAATTAATAAATTAATGCAGATTAAGCGTTATGAGAACATCTGTTGATTAAAACGATAGTACTATCTGAATAAATTTCAACATTATTTATTTTTTTGATTGCCAGCATTAGCAACGTTTCTGCAGCGATGTTTATTTAACAACGCTGCACGTTCATAACGTGTTAAATGTAAAGCAGGTTTCTATATAGTTACCTGCTTTTTTTATGCGTACTGTCATTACTGTAAGCCAATTATTATATAAATTACATCATCCCCCGTGCCCTCACGGGAACATGTTTTAGCATAACAAAAAAGCAGTCGCATGAACAGTAGTATAAAGAATCTTAAAGAAAGAGACTGGACGGAAACAAGAGCGCATTCCAGCTGGCAGATATTCAAGATTATGGCGGAGTTTGTTGAAGGATTTGAGAAGCTGGCAAAAATAGGACCCTGTATCTCCATATTCGGATCGGCCCGTACAAAGCCGGGAAACCGTTATTACGACCTGGCCCAGGAAATATCCACCAGGCTGGCAGAAGAAGGCTTTGGTATTATCACGGGCGGCGGCCCCGGTGTAATGGAAGCTGCCAACAGGGGCGCCCAGGCAGCGCACGGAAAATCAGTAGGCGCCAATATTACCCTGCCTCACGAACAGCATCCCAATATTTATATAGATCCGGAAAATAGTCTCAATTTCGACTACTTCTTTGTCCGCAAAGTAATGTTCACCAAGTATTCCCAGGGTTTCATAATGATGCCCGGCGGCTTTGGTACCATGGACGAATTCTTTGAAGTGGCCACGCTCATTCAAACCAGGAAGATGGATGAAACCCCTATGGTGCTGGTGGGAAGAGAGTATTGGAGCGGCTTGCTCGACTGGATCCGCAATGTAATGATGGAGAAAGAGAGTAATATTAACCCGGAAGACCTCGACCTGTTGCAGCTGTTTGATACGGCAGACGAAGTGGTGGAATACTTCCGTGTTTTCTATACCACCAATAAACTAAGACCGAATTTCTGATAATTTCCGTTTCCGGAAAGAAAAGCGGATATACATGAACGCAGGCCCGGATAGAATAAAACCCGGCAGAATAACGTTTATGGATATATCCGCTTTTTCTGTTTCAGGGCAACAGGTTCACAGTTAGCCGCTTTTCCTTAGCTTTGCAGAAATTTTAATATATGGAGCTTATACCGGCAGCAGTGGAAGCCTACGCAGAAAAATACACCAGCAGGGAAAGTGAATTGATGTATCAGTTGAACCGGGAAACACATCTGAAGGTAGAACAGCCACATATGTTAAGCGGACAGGTACAGGGACAATTTCTCAGTATGGTAAGCCATATGATCCGTCCCCGCCGCATCCTGGAGCTTGGCACTTATACCGGTTATTCGGCTATTTGTCTCGCAGCGGGCCTTGTACCCGGGGGAATATTACATACCGTAGATATCAACGAAGAACTGGAAACCCTCTGTCATCAGTATTTTTCGGCAAGCGGGAATGCAGACAACATAAAAATGCATATCGGTAAAGCGGCTGATGTCATTGAACAACTGGACGAAGTATTTGACCTGGTGTTTATTGATGCCGACAAATCCGGATATGAACAGTATTACGACCTGGTTTGGGATAAACTGCGCCCTGGCGGATTTATCCTGGCAGATAACGTGCTGTATCACGGCCAGGTACTGGCGCCTGAAAATGAACAGGGCCGCCAGGCAAAGGCCATGGTGAGCTTTTGTGAAAAAGTGCTGGCAGATGATCGTGCGGAACAGGTATTAATTACCATCCGGGATGGTGTATTGCTGATCAGGAAGAAATAAAACGCCCATTAAATCCGAACATACATGCAAGTAAGAAAATTCTTATTGGTAGTCAGTTTTCTTATTGGCTTCGTTACTGTACTGCAGGCACAGAATATCACAACGCAGCAGTATATCGCCACCTATAAAAACTTAGCTATCGAGGAAATGCGCCGTTCAGGCGTGCCTGCCGCCATCAAACTGGCACAGGGGATTGTAGAAACACAGTCCGGCAACGGTACCCTGTGTTTGCAATCAAACAACCACTTCGGTATTAAATGTAAAAATACCTGGACCGGCAAAACCATCAAATACGATGACGATGCCGCCCAGGAATGCTTCCGTGTATATGAATCCGCCAAAGATTCTTACCGCGACCATTCTGATTTCCTGCATGCCAATCCCCGCTATGCATTTCTTTTCCAGTTTGATGGGGAAGACTATAAATCCTGGGCCTATGGTTTGAAACAGGCCGGGTATGCCACTAATAAAACTTATCCGCAACAGCTGATCAAAATAATTGAAGACTATAACCTTCAACAATACACGCTGATTGCCATGGGGAAAGACCCGTCTGATGGCGGTGCTGCGACTGATGGTACCATGTACGCGGAAGTAACCGAAAAGGAAACCAGGACATCTCCCGGAAGAAAAAATCATAACAACACCTCCACTGCCGGTCAAACCCGCAGTTATCCCAAAGGGATCTTTGAAATCAACGGCCGTAAAGCAGTGTATATAAAGGCAGGTAGCTCCCTGATCCAGTTGGCCGACCAGCGTAATATGCGCCTCCGTAAACTGGTGCGTTACAACGACCTGGAAAATGATAATCCGCCTGCAAAGGATATGATCATCTTCCTGCAAAAGAAAAGCAAAAGGGGAAACAAGGAGTTTCATAATGTTGTAAACGGCGAAACCATGCACGATGTAGCCCAGGCAGAAGGGGTACAGTTGAGATGGTTGCGCCGCCGTAATAAAATGAATGAAGGGGAAGAACCGGCAGCTGGTCAGCGGTTAACGCTGGATGGCTTTGCTTCAGCTGCACCGCGACTGGCCAAAAACACCCGTGTATTGAAAGAAGAGGACCAGGAGCCGCCGGAAGATTTTTCTCCCCGCAAAGCGCTGGATGATATTAAAGAAGAAGTGGCTAAAAATACAGCCGGCGGAGCTGCTGTACCGGAAACCAAACCTGCCCAACAGGGTGGCGTGCCGGTAGCTATGATAGAAGATCTGAAGAAAGCCGGTCAGGTAACCACTTCAGGAAGCCCCGTTGCACCAAAAACACCCATGCCGCAACCTGCTCCACGCCCGGCTACACCGGCGCCGGTGCAGAAATCCGGTACACAGTACCACGATGTGCAGCCGAAAGAAACATTGTATGGCATTGCCAAAATGTATAACAGGTCGGTAAGCCAGCTGCAGGAATGGAATAACCTGCAGGGATCAGATATTAAAATCGGCCAGCGTTTGCTGGTAAATAAATAAGCAGCGATCTTTTTTTGCTGATGATTGTTAAATAAAGAAATGCAGCAATATTATGTCAGTGATTAAAGTGCATGACAAGGAGTTCCAACCCTATATTGATGAAGTGGCATTGCAGCAGCGGATAAAGGAAATAGCGGAACAGCTCAACAAAGACTTGAAGGGAGAGCGTCCCCTGTTTATAGCCATCCTCAACGGCTCGTTTATGTTTGCCGCAGATGTGTTTAAATACCTCACTATTGAGGCGGAGATCTCTTTTATTAAACTGGCGTCTTATAAAGGCACCAAATCTACCGGTAACGTGGTGCAGGCCATCGGGCTGGATGAAGATCTTTTCGGCCGCACCGTGGTGATCCTGGAAGATATCGTGGACACCGGCAAAACACTGAGCCAGTTCCTGCCCCAGCTGGAGCATCAGCAACCCAAAAAATTACTGGTGGCTTCCCTGCTCACAAAACCGGAGGCAATGGTGCATCCCATCAAAATTGATTACCTGGGCTTTTCCGTTCCCAATAAGTTCCTCCTGGGATATGGCCTCGATTATGATGGCCTGGGCCGGAACCTGCCAGCCATTTACCAGCTGGTAGAAGCAGGGCTGTAATTATTTTTTCCGGGCGCTTGCCCGGAAAAAATCTTAACTTAATACATGCTCAAGTACCTTTTACTCTTTCTTTTCTGGGGTGGAGGGCTGCAGGCGCAAACAATCTGGGTGTCGGGAGCGGTAGAAGACAGTTTATCCCACCGCCCCATTGCAGGAGTACAGGTGAAGGTGATGGATGACACAGTCCATGTAGTCACAAACGCTTTCGGTCTTTTTAAAATTGCTATCCCCACGGCATCTGCCACGTTATTGCTTGCACAAAACGGTTACCAGCCGAAACAGGTAACGGTGCGCAAATACGACAGGCTGTTAATAACGCTGTCGCCTCTACGAAAAGATGCGGACCCCGTGGCGCTTGCCAAAGCCCGTTCAAAACTGCAGCATAACAGTAACCCCAATTACGGCAATACCGGTATGGGTACCCGTGCTTTTTACAATGAAACTTACGGCGCTACCTACGAGAATAAATTTGTGCCTGTTGCCACCCATCCTGTATCGGCTTTTGCGCTGGATGTGGACCGGGCAGCCTACAGCAATATCCGCCGCTTCCTGCGACTGAAAGAATCCGTGCCTGTAGATGCCGTTCGCATCGAAGAAATGATCAATTACTTTCACTACGATTATCCGTTACCGTTAGCCGGCGAAACTATGGCGCTGTACAGCAATTATACTACCTGCCCCTGGGAAAGCGCACACCGGTTGCTGCAGGTGGCCATCAGGGCGAGGGCGCTGGAAACAGACAGCTTCCCCGCCAGCAATCTCGTTTTCCTGCTGGATGTATCCGGCTCCATGGGGACGCCCAATAAGCTGCCCTTGTTACAGGCAGCTTTCCGTATCCTGGTCAATAATCTGCGCCCGGTAGATAAAGTGGCGATAGTAGCCTATGCCGGCGAGCCAGGGGTTATTTTGCCTGCTACTCCCGGCGATCAGAAAGAAAAGATCCTCAATGCAATAGATAATCTCAGCGCCGGCGGCGCCACCGCAGGGGAAGCCGCCATAAAACTGGCTTACCGGATCGCATCAGAGCAATATATTCCCGGTGGCAACAACCGCGTGATACTGGCCACCGACGGCGATTTCAACGTAGGCCTCAGCAGCGACGATGAAATGGAGCAGCTGATCATTGAGCAGAAGGAAAGTGGCGTATTGCTTACCTGCCTGGGTTTTGGCATGGGCAATTACAAGGATTCAAAGCTGCAGTCGTTGTCCAGTAAAGGGAATGGTAATTTTGCTTATATAGATGACCTGGAAGAAGCCAATAAGATATTTGCCCGTGAATTCGGCAGCACCCTGTTCACCATTGCCCGCGATGTGCAGTCAGAAGTATGGTTTAATCCAGCGCTCGTAAAATCGTATAGGCTTATTGGTTATGAGAACAAGGTGCTCCCGGCCGACACTTCGGTGAAAGGGGAATTCAGCGGGGGAATCATTGGCAGCGGGCATTGCTCCGTGGCATTGTATGAAATTGTTCCTGTGCCGCAAGCCATTGCAGATGATACGGTACTGGCTAAGGTGAAAATTTCCTGGCGTGATCCGCAGGATACTGTGATACAGCATCTGACCGGCGTTATCCCCGCTGCCCTGGAAAGTTTTGACAAGACATCCGATGATTGCCGCTTTGCAGCAGCCGTTGCTTTATTTGGGATGGTGTTGCGCAAATCGTCCTATTGCGGTAAAGGCAATGCTGAAATGGTGAACGATATTGCACGTCATGCACTGGGAGCCGACAAAGGCAATTACCGCCAGGAGTTTTTGAAGATGGTAAAAATGCTGCGTAAGGGAAAGCATTGATCCCCTTATTTTATTAAGCGGTAGCATTTCCTGATCATCTTCTGCTGAAAATCAAAAGGTAAAGTCTGATTAGTAATATCCCTGATACCGGAGGCATTGATCTTATCGGCTTCCAGTACAAACCTGCGATAGTTGTTGCTGAAGTAAACAACCCCGTCTTTTTTGGTAGCCAGCAATACTTTATTGAGCATGTCTGCATGATCCCGTTGTATGTCGAGGAAATCCTTCATCCGCTTGCTGTTGGAAAAGGTGGGAGGATCTATGATCACGAGGTCGTAGGTGTTGAGTTTGAGGGTATCCAGGTATTGCAATACATCCGCATGTACAAAAGTATGTTTAGGGTTATCGAACCCGTTCAGTTTCATATTTTCTTCCGCCCAGGCCAGGTAGGTTTTGGAAAGATCTACGGATGTTACCTCAGCAGCGCCGCCGGCAGCAGCATATACAGAGAAGGAACCCGTATAGCAGAACAGGTTCAGCACCTTTTTATCTTTGGCTTCTTCCCTTACCATACCACGGGTAATGCGGTGATCGAGGAACAGGCCCGTGTCGAGATAATCCGAAAGGTTTACTTTAAACTGAAGACCTGCTTCATGGGCCGTCAGGATGTGGCTTTCCAGGCTTAGTTTTTCGTATTGGCTTTTCCTGTTTTCTTTACGCTGTCGTTGTTTTACCCAAATCTTATTGGGGGCTACATCCAGCACTTTGCTGATCAGCTCCAGGCATGTATCCAGCCATTCTTCATGGGCATCTTCTTCCATACCGTGTTTTCGGTGGTATTCTGCGATGTAAACATGATCTTCATATATTTCTATGCTGAAAGGAAATTCAGGAATATCATCATCATACACCCGGTAACAGGTGATGTTTTGCCGCCTGGCCAGTTTGGAGGTATGCCGGAAAACTTTCGTCAGCCGGTTTTCGAACATCTGCATTTTTTGTTCCATCGTGCGTGGAGTTTAGAGCGGAGTGCGCCTTCGGCGCGGGAAATTTGTCCTGGAGCAGGATTACGCTGATTATACTGATTTGTTTGATTGGATTATGTACCGATTTTAATGATTAAGGGAGATAGGAGCGAGTATCCGCTTATATCTCCCTTAATCATTTATAAAATCCAAAAGTAAAAATCAAGCTAATCAGTATAATCAGCGTAATCCTGCTCCAGGACAATCGCCGAAGGCGATCCCCTTCGCTGCATTAGCTAAATATGTCCCGCACCTTTTCGAAGAATCCTTTTTCAGATTTTTCAGGGTTGGGTTTAAAGTTATCGGATGATTGTAGTTTGTCCAGCATTTCCTTCTCTTCAGCGCTTACATGTTGTGGCGTCCATACGTTCACGTGGATCAGCTGATCGCCTTTTTCATATGAGTTAACCGAAGGGAATCCTTTGCCTTTCAGGCGGAATATTTTACCGCTTTGTGTACCGGCGGGAATTTTAATTTTGGCTTTCCCATCGATGGTCGGTACTTCCAGGGAGGTGCCATATACAGCATCAGGGAAAGAGATGTGCAGGTCGTAAGCCACATTGAGCCCATCGCGTTGCAGTTCCGGGTGTGGTTCTTCTTCGATCAGGATGAGCAGATCGCCGGGTGCACCGCCTCTTTCGCCGGCATTACCTTTACCGCTCATGCTCAGCTGCATACCTTCCTGAACCCCAGCCGGGATATCGATGCTCACCATTTCCTCACCGTACATACGGCCTTCACCTTTACAGTGGCCGCATTTGCTGGTGATGATCTGTCCTTCGCCATGACAGGTAGGGCAGGTGGTCACGGTTTGCATTTGTCCGAGAAAAGTCTGGGTAACTTTTCTTACCTGGCCGGAACCGCCGCAGGTATTACAGGACTGGAATGCGTTTTTGTCTTTTGCGCCCAGGCCACCGCAATGCTGGCAGGGTACATATTTCTTTACTTTGATTTTCTTGTTGGCGCCTTTGGCGATTTCCTCGTAGGTAAGACGGATCTTCACCCGGAGGTTGGAGCCCCGGGTACCGCGGCCACGGCGGTTTCCGCCACCACGCGCGCCACCGCCTCCAAAGAAGCTGCCGAAAATATCATCGTTACCAAAAATGTCACCGAAGTTGGAGAAAATGTCGTCCATGTTCATTCCACCACCGCCATATCCGCCACCACGGTTGCCATTCATGCCGGCATGGCCAAAGCGGTCGTATTGCGCCCTTTTATCAGGATCGCTCAATACTTCATAAGCTTCAGCTGCTTCTTTGAATTTTTCTTCTGCTTCTTTGTTATTTGGGTTGCGGTCAGGGTGAAACTGCATCGCCACCTTACGGTAAGCTTTTTTAATTTCATCCTGGGAAGCAGATTTGGCAACAGCCAGAATTTCGTAATAATCTCTCTTGGTAGACATTATAAAAATCACTTAATGCCGGTGCAAGCACCGGCCTTTGTTTCGGTAAAAAATATTGTTTTACGTCAGCGCTGGCACAGGTTATTATGCCACATCGTCATTTTATTTGCCCACAATTACCTTAGCATGACGGATCAATTTGTCATTCAGGTAATAACCCGGTTGCAGTTCGTCTACTACCTGGCCAACCAGCTCCGGCGTAGGAGCGGGAATTTCGGTAATAGCCTCATGCAGATCCGGATCAAATGGGGTGTGTATACTCTCCATTGGCTTCAGCCCCTTTGCCTGTAGGGTGCTTCTCAGTTTATTGAAAACCAGCATTACGCCATCTTTAGCGGCAGCAACGTCGGTAGTATTTTCCAATTGCTTTACGGCTCTGTTGGTATCATCCAATACATCCAGCAAAGATATGATAACCTCTTTACTGGCTGTTTGCATCAGTTCTATACGTTCCCGGGCAGTACGTTTACGGTAATTGTCAAATTCCGCCTGTAACCGGAGATATTTGTCACGGATCTCACTTACTTCTTTTTCTTTCTTCTCCAGTTCACTCACTTCCTCTGACTCAGTATTCGTATTCGAACTATTGCTTATATTTTCTTCTGGCATGCTCTCGTTTTCGCTACCAGCGTTAGCCTGACCGTTTGTCTGCATGTCTTTTTCGTTTTCTGTCATAATAAGTAATAATTGTCTGCGCAGGTATCCAGTCAATTTCTTTGCCAACAGCGGTTTTGCCGACAAAAAGGCAGAATTGGGGCGAAAAACCAAAGGCTAACCGCTAAATAGCTACCTTTGCCCCTCGAAATACAATAAATGACTAAAGTTTTTTTAAAGAAACAGATACAGAACAGGGTATTACAAGGGCATCCCTGGATCTTCGGCAATGAAGTAGCCGAAATAAAAGGAGATGTAAATGCCGGTGATATTGTAGACGTATATACGCATAAAGGTTTCTTCCTGGGCCGTGGTTATATCAACCCTCAATCGCAGATCCTCGTAAGGTTGCTCACCCGTGATAAGAATGAGGAGATCAACCCTGAATTCTTTTACCGCCGCCTCCTGAAATGCTGGGAATACCGGCAGAAACTGGGATATGTGGAAAACTGCCGCCTGGTATACGGCGAAGCCGATGATCTGCCGGCACTGGTGATCGATAAGTTCAATGATTACTTCGTTATACAAACGCTCGCATTGGGTATGGAGAAATGGAAAGATGCCATCGTGGATGCCATCAACCGCATTTTCTCACCCAAAGGCATCTACGAAAGAAACGATGTACCTGTAAGGGAACTGGAAGGAATGACCCAGCAGAAAGGCTTTCTCAGTGCGCCTTTCGACACCAACCTTATCATTAATGAAAATGGCTTGAAGTTCCATGTGGATGTGGTGAATGGCCAGAAAACCGGTTATTTCCTGGACCAGCAGGATAACCGCCGCGAGATCCGTCATATTGTAAAGGGCGCCGATGTAATGGAAGCCTTTTGTTATACCGGTACTTTCTCCTGCCATGCAGGTTTTTACGGCGCCAAAAGCGTGCTCGGTCTCGATATTTCCGAAACAGCTGTGAATACCGCCCGCCGGAATGCTGAACTGAATAACCTGCAGGATATCTGTAAGTTCCAGGCGGTGAACGCGTTTGATCAGCTAAAGCAATGGACAAAAGAAGAGAAGAAATTCGATGTGGTAATACTGGATCCACCGGCTTTTACCAAAAGCCGTGAAAATATCTCGAAGGCGGTAACGGGTTATAAGGAAATCAACCTTCGCGGGATGAAACTGCTGAAGCCCGGAGGCTTCCTGGTAACGGCTTCCTGCACCAACCTGGTATCGCCCGACCTGTTCCTGCAAACCATTGACGCCGCCGCAAAGGATGCGAAGAAAAGACTGCGCCAGGTAACTTTCCAGACGCAGGCGCAGGATCATCCTATCCTGAGAAATATTGAGAACACTACTTATCTGAAATTCCTGATCGTGGAAGTTTCCTGATGAGAACAGATACTAAAAAAAGAAAAGTCACGATGTAAATCGTGACTTTTCCTTTTTATTTTGATGCCAGATATATCTACTTTACTACATTGAATTTCCCGGATTCCACCAGGTTGCCCCGCTGATCCCGTAACTGAAAAATATATAAACCGTTATAATAATTGTCCAGGCTTACCGTTGTTTTAGAACTGATGCCTTTTAACTGATCTATTTTTTTTCCGAGGAAATTATATACAATAAGATCGTACAGGCGATCGTTATTATGCTGTTGAACTTCAAATGTTATGACGGTAGTAGCTGGATTGGGATAGAGTTTCACAATTTTGCTACCCCCATCCGTATTTGGTTGGGATTTATCGCTTTGAGCCTTACCTATGCTGGTAAAAAGGCTGAAAACCATTATGAGAATCAGGGTAGAGGTTTTCCACATAGTATTATAAAAATAAAGTTTTTTTCAAATATTTCCTAATTTTTTGTTTGATAAATTTGGCTCGCCCGAGCACCTATGTCCGTATATAAAAATAACAAACCACAGGCCATTTTGTTAACATTTCCGCATATTTTATGTAATTTTTAACGCTTGGAAGTTTATTTTTATAAATAATTGATTTATAATAATTTAAAATCTGGGACAGTTTACGCTTTCTAAGGTTGAGTTCCGGCTGTTCAGAAATCCCTTGAAAACCAGTGAAATTTCGAAGCCGCCAAATGTCTGGCTGGCAGTTCTCAATTTGGAAATATTGGTGTCGTAACTCATTCCTACCTCGTATTTATCCATATCAATTTTGATGGTGGGGATAATGGCATCGTTCCATCTGAGGAAGAGCCCGCCATAAATAGCGCGGGTCGATTCCAGGCCCTGGTCCATAAGTCCATACCCGATTAATGCACCGCCAATATATTCCGAATAGGTGCCCTGGTGCAACTGGTTGTAGTGGGCAATCACCTTCACCCTTTCATCTACCGGTATTGTAATGCCTGCATTGAAGGTCAGCTTTGGTTGCAGCTCAATATTCTGATCGTTGTAGAAAGATATTTTAGCGCGGTTAAAATGGAAGTAACCGGCCCCGATAAAATAATTTACATCTTCTCCTATTACGCTGTTGTAACTTAATCCCATACCGGCATCCAGGTAGCTGTAGCCTTTCAGCGCCAGTTTGCCTTCCTCTCCTGTGGCGCTGGCCGGATCAAAACGCCCGTTGGTGTACTGGTTGTTGAACGTCATGTTGGTAGGGTCAAACTGCCGCTGTACAAATCCGCCCATAAACCCCACGGAAAGAAAACTGCTTTTATCCTCATTAAGGGATTTGTGATAGTTGATGGCGGGGAAGATTTGTGTAGACTGCAATTTGGAGGTGCCTGCCCGGTCGTAGGTGAGCTGCAGGCCTGTGGTCACATAATCGTTGCTGCGGCCTACCGGGAACTTTATTTCGCCACTCACTGTACCGGTCTGGTAGGGAATGGTAACGCTGTTCCACTGGTTGCGGTACACGGCCTGTACACGTACATCACCGTTGAAGATCCCTATCAGTGCAGGATTGCGGAGAATAGGCGTTTCATAGAACTGCGAAAGATGTATATCCTGGGCATACAGTGGTGTTGCATTCGTGATGCAAACAATCGCCAGTAATACGCGGTATATGGTTTTCATGTTAGCCAGGTTAAATAATTATCTGAGTAATGTTACGTTGCCTTTCATCTTAAAAAATTCATTGGTATCACAATATGCTTCAATGAAGTAGATATATACATCTGATGGTTGCGGCTTGCCGTTAAAGGAGCCGTTCCACCCGGTGCTGATATCATCTATATTGATCCTTTCACGGTGATAAACTTCCTGTCCCCAGCGGTTAAAAATCCGGAACGATTTTATAAGGCTGATACCCTTTCCGCGCGGGTAGAATATATCATTTTGCCCATCGCCATTGGGGCTGAAAGTATTGGGAATAAATACCACATCGGTATTACAAACCAGGTCTACATTCATGATATCGCTTTTCGTACAACCGTACTGGTTAGTGCCGGTAATACTGTAGGTAATGGGTTTGCGCACTGCGGCTGTAACATAGGGGGAACTGGTGTTATCCAGGTAATCGTCAGGGCTCCACTTCCATTTTACAATATCCGGGCTGCCGCTGGCCATGAGCCGCACCACATCTCCCACCATTACTGTCTGGTCTTTACCTGCATCTACCTGTGGCACTGGTTTTACCGCCACTTTTACAGACAGCGGCGCGCTCATGGGGCAAATGGCATCGTTGGTGCCGGTTACCTGGTAAGTGATGTCTGCTACCGGCGTGGTTACCGGGTTGGCGATGGTGTTGTTGGTTAAACCGGTAACGGGCGTCCAGTTGTAAATAGCGGCGCCTGTTGCTTTCAGTTGTACCGAGGTGCCATAGCAGGCAATGGTATCATTGTTAACGGTAAGATTTACTTTTGGTACCACTATTATATCGGTAGAATCATATACCGTACATCCGTATACGTTAGATGCCTGAACATGATAACGGGTATTTACCAGGGGTGAGGCAACGGGGTCTGTACAGAACACGCAACTGAGCTGGCTGGTAGTGAGCCATTGGACAGTGCCGTCGGATAGAGCGTTCAGGTTAACACTGTTGCCTTCGCAGATCTTTGGCTGACTGGCAGATGCTTTTACCACCGGGGTAGGATAAATATTGATGGTTTTAGTGACAGAGTCCCTGCAGTTGCGGGCATCGGTTACTACCAGCTTTACTGCCTGTCCGCCGGAAGTGCTGTACTTACTGGCTGGCGGCGTTTGTGCAGCGGAGCTCTGGCCGTTGCCCAGGTCCCAATACCAGTTGGCAATCGGAATATTGGGTGAGGTAACCGTTTGGTTGATAAAGCTTACCGGCTGCCCTGCACAGGTAACCGGGCCGGTGGTAAAACCGGCCTGTGGTGCAAGAATAGCAATATCGTCCGGTTTATACACTATATCATCGCAATAAGCCGGATCGTTGTAATGAATGGTGAGCTGGTTATCGAAGGTGCCTGCAGTGGCCCATGTTTTTACATAGGTTTGATCCGTGGAGGTAAACGTGGTGCCGTCGCCAAACTGCCAGGTATAGCTGGATACCAGTCCCAGTGGCACATTCAGTACGCCATATGTGGCTTTGCTGCCGCGGCAGATGGAGCTAACGCCGGCCGTAAAATCTGCCCGGAAATAATATACCGTCTGGAAACTGCTGTGGTTACAGTTGTTGCCTATCTCCCCTATAGTAAGACGAACGGTATAGTTACCCGGTGTTGTATAATTATGCACCGCATCTCGGGTGTTTACCAGCGGAGAGTTATCGCCGAAATCCCATTGGTAGGTAGTGCTGGCGCTGGTGCCGGTGGAGTTATTGGTAAAGATGAATTTACTTTTATCGGCACAATCACGCACTACGGAAAATTGTGACACCGGTCCGGTTACATTTACAGTGGCAGGCGTTGCATTAGTGAAACAGCCATTGCTGCCGGCTTTCATTTGCACGGTAAGTGTACCGTTGGCATTAAAGGAATGCCGGATATCATTGCTGCTGCCGGAGGCTGTTTGTCCGTCCCCGAAATCCCAGCTGTAGGTATCGGCGAAGCCGGCGTTGGCCAGCAATCTTACCGGGTCGCCCACGCAGGTGCTTTCCGGCGATACGGTAAAGCTCACATTGGAAGGTGGATTGCCGGTATGTACAAATTTATCGAAGGAGGTGGTTACCACACATTGTCCCTGCGTAGTAACGGTAACGCCTATATTATAAGTACCGGTTTGCGGGTAGGTATGATTTACGTTGCCGCTGGTAGTGGATTGCGTATTGCCGTCCCCGAAGTTCCAGGTCCATGATACTACCGGATCATTGATATCATTGGTAGAAGTGGCTGCAAATGCAGCCGTAAAAGGCACACACCCGGAGAGCGGTGTTGCCATAGTGATTTGCGGTAATGAAATATCGATGTAGGCGGCTTTCTTCAATGTGGCCGTACAGCCGTTACTGTTAGTAACGGTGAGGGTTACATCATATTTGCCGGCCCGGGTGTATTGATGAGGTATATAGGCATTACTGGTGGTAACCGGAGCAGTGCCGTCGCCAAAATCCCAGGTCCGGCTGGCCGCGCCTGTTGTAGCATCCGTGAAATTGGCGGTGAATACTTTGCAGCTTTTTGTTACATCTGCCGAAAAAACTACCTGGGGAGTAGCGCCCACTACAAGCTCTCTCCAATAAGTGCTGGTGGTTGTTCCTCCGCTTACTTTATACACTGCTTCCAGGGTAATTTTTACCGGGCCGCCACTGGTATAGGTTACCTGCGGATGCTCTTCATGTGATGTTCTGCCATCACCAAAATCCCAGTTATAGGTAAGGGGAGTGCCGGTACTTGTATTTCTCAGCGTAAGTGTAACGGGTGTACACAGGCTACCCGGGGAAGCGGTATAGGTAAAGTCCGCCTTCTGTGCCAGTAAGGAGTTGGCCTGCAAAAGGGATATGAGCAGTAAGGTCCAAAAACACTTTGCCTGTAGGTATTTCATAGGGTGCACAGGTTTTCCATAGACTAAATAACTACACAAATTAATAAAAAATACATATATAAATTTTTTGATTTTCGGAATTTTCAGTACCGGGAGATGAAAATGCGGTGGAAAGCCTGCAAATCAACAACATCGGCGTCAAAAAATCCGTTGGGCAGTGTTTTTACCTGATCAGGGTGATATTTCCTTTCAGCAGGTTTACCGCGCCTTTATCACATACCACTTCCACATAGTATACAAATACATCCGGGTTCAGGAGAGAGCCTTTATAACGCCCGTCCCATCCGGCAGAGGGGTCATTGGTGTTCACCCCGCTGCGTTCAAATACCAGCTGTCCCCAGCGGTTGAAGATCCTGAAAACGCGGATGGACTGCATACCCTGGCCCCGCACATAGAATATATCATTCTGACCATCACCATTGGGTGAAAAAGTGTTGGGGATGAATATATTGCCTTCATTGCACACCAGTTTGATGGTTATATCATCGGTGCTTTCGCAGCCAAAGCGGTTGGTAACCTTTACATGATAAGTGATATCATCTGTTGGGGTAGCCGTTGGCGTGAGGCAGTTGTAACAGCTCAGGCCTGTTACCGGCGTCCATTCGGTGCTGATAATGTCTTCGCTTCCGGTTACAGGCAACGGAATAACAGAACCTGTGGCAATTACCATGTCAGGGCCGGCATTCACTACCGGCAACGCACGTACGTAAACTCTTGCGAGGGCTGTATCTGTAAAACAACTACTGTTATTATAACCCACTACCTGGTAGGTGATAGTGCCATCAGGACTGGCCACCGGGTCGGCAACATCGGCCCGGTTCAGCCCCCTGTCGGGAATCCACTGGTAGCGCAGGGCCCCGCCTGCATTCATTTTTACACTTTCGCCGGCGCATATTTCCGCATCCTGGGCATATATCCTGAAAGGCTGTGTAACAGTAACAGCTACTTCGCCTGTATTCGTACATCCGTATTCGTTAGTAGCTGTAACATGGTATACTGTATCGATATCCGGTTTAACCTGCGGCGATACGCTGCCTACATCGGAGATATTATAATCCGTCCAGTTTACCGTTACATTACCGGTGGTATTTGCCTGTAACTGTAATGCTGCACCACGGCAGATAGTAGCGGTAACGGGAGAAGGGTTCAATATGGGCGATGGATGCACGATCATCTCCGCTGTAGCTTCTGACGGACAGGAGCCATCCCCATTGGTAATCCTCAATGCCACCGGTATGGTGCCGGCGCTGTTTAATAATATTTCCGGCGGAGCAGGCACGTCGTATGTTTGCCCGGTACCCAGGCTCCACAGCCATTTGGTGCCGGCAATGTTTTTGCTGTCGCTGCCGGATAACTGTACCTTACCTGATACGCAAAGTGGTGCAATAGGCGCAATGACTGCCACTGGCTGAGGGGGAATCACTACCGGTAATATCTTCTCGTTTATACAACCATATGCGCTGGTTACTATCAGCTTCACATTCGTGGTGCCGGGTTGGGGATAATTAAACAACCCATTTACACCGGTAGCATTATTACCAGGATTGCCTGGTACGCCAAAATCCCAGCTATTGGTGAAATCCAGTCCCAGCGAATCTTTCGTTAACGTTTTACTTTTATTGGTAAATGTTACTTCACCACCGCCACATACCTGGAAGTCGTTGGTAACAAAATCTGCGATTGCCTGATCCACGATGATCTTATCATTTCCTTGTGCTTTTACTACACAGCCCTGGTTGTCGAGTAATGACACGCGTGGATAATAGATACCTGCTTTCGTATAGGTGTGGGCGGGAGATACCGGCGTAGTGGAAGTAAGCACGGTACCATCGTCAAAGTCCCACATATAGCTATCCGTTTTAACAGAAGTGGCGCTGATGCTTACACCTAAAGGCACACAACCCTGTGTTGGCGTGGTTTTCATAGTGCCGTCAGGTCCTTTGATGGTGATGGGAAGGGTGGCGGTGCCTGAGCAACCTCCTTCTGAGTATACCGTCAGTACAACATCATAGGTACGGGCACGTGCATAAATATGTACGTCCGGATCGTTTTTGGAAGAAGTGCCATTGTCCCCGAAATTCCAGCTGGAGCTCACAAAATCATTTGAGGTATTGGTGAACAATACTTTCACCGGTGGGCACAGGTCCAGGTCGTCCGGTATAGTAAAAGAAGCTTTTGGATCCGGAACGGTGATCACATTTGTTTTGGTGATTTCATCGGTACAGCCGGCAGGAGTGGTCACCTTCAGGGTTACATTGTATTTGCCCGGTACGCTGTATACTTTTACCGGCCTGCTGCCGGAGCCGGTGGTATTGTCGCCGAAATCCCATGCATAGCTTTGAACAGCGCCTTGCGACTGATCCACAAACGTGAAAGATTTATCAAGGCACGCAATATTGGAGGGCACCATGAAACCGGCCTTCACCCTGTCGAAACGGATCACCTTCTGCGCTTTCACTACACAGCTGAACTGATCAGTTACCGTTAACGAAACCGTATAATCGTTCGCGTTAGTATAGGTATGCTTTATATCAATTGGCTGCGTGGTATAATTTTCTTTACTACTCTGATCCCCAAAGTCCCATTCCCAGTTAAGGATGCTGTTGCCGCTGTTTACAGTGGATTTATCAGTAAAGCTGAAGATCTCATCCTTACATCTTTTACCTGTATAATCAAAATCAGGTGTGGCGCCGTTTACATCGATGCTAACCGGTGGTGCATTTCGGGTACAGCTGTTTTTATCGGTAATGGTGAGCTTAATGGTGAAGGTACCTGTTTGGTTATAAGTATGGGTGATACCGTTGGCGGGATCAAAATTGTAGGCTGGTATATTTTGGATAGGGCTGCCATCTCCCCAATCCCAACTGTATTCATTGATATTTGCGTTGTTAAGGATTCCTAATGATATGTGAATGCTTTCACCCCTGCATATTCTTGGTTTATCAGGAGTGATGAGTGGTTTTTCATCGATAATGTTAACCGATTGGGTAGTAGTGGAAGTACAGATCCCATTATCGATGGTAAGGCGTACCTGCTTCATACCTGTTGTCTGGTACCTGAAATCCGGGTGCTGATCCGTAGAAGTGGCGCCGTTCTCCCCGAACTCCCACAACCATGTTTTTACCGGTGTGGGAATCGGGCCGAAGGTAGAGTTATCCGTAAATTTCCGGTGATAGGGATCCACGCAATCCGGCGCTGTTTCAAACCTCGCGATAGGTGGAATGATCTGTATGTAGTTTCTTTTTATTAACTGTTCAATACATCCGTTGTTGTTTACCACGAGGATAACATCGTGGTTACCGATTTCATTGAATGTATGATTAGGATTTTCTTCCGTGCTGTTGCTGTTATCCTGTACAAATGTCCATATCCAGGAAGTACCGCGGGGAACAGAGAGGTTAGTGAACTGCACGGGATCTTTCGCGCATGATTTCAAAGGGGTGGCAGAAAAATCCACTACCGGCCTGGTACCTGCCATAATGATGGTGGCGCCGCTGGCAGTGCATCCGCTGGCTGTTGTTACCGTAACGGTAACAGAAAAAGTTCCCTGGGTAGTGAAAATATGATTCGGCCTTGCCGCGGTGGAAGTGGCGCCATCTCCAAAATTCCACTGGTAGCCCACAATGGGATCTGTAACATCCAGTTCTGCGTAGAAATCCACAGGTAAAGGAATGCAGCCTTCGGTAATACTGCGGTAGATACTGAGGTTAGGTTTTGCTATGTTGATATATCCCGGCAGGGTGATGGTTTTACTACAGCCGGCAGCGTTGGATGCAGTAAGATTAACTGTAAAACTCCCTTCGCGGGTATAAGTATGAACGGGATTTTCGAGGGTAGAAGTAGTGCCGTCTCCGAAGTTCCAGTTCCAGGAAGTAGCATTAACCGACTGTGCGCTGAATTGCGTGGTAAAAGGCGTATTGCAGGCGCTGAGAGGCATAGCCACCGGGTTGATCTGCGGAGAGGGATTGATGTGAATGGTTTGCTGTACTTCTTCCATGCAGCTGCCCAGGGTAGCCTGCATTTTCACGGTATAGTCGCCCGGCGTGGTAAATTGTTTTATCGCATCGACAGCCGTTTGCGTGGTGCCGTCCGGGAATGCCCAGGTAACCTGGTCGGGAACCGGTTGTGTAGTATTAGTGAAGTTAACCGGTTGGTCTGCACAGGGCGCAGAAAACGTAAACGCCGGTTTTACTTTTTCTATAACGATATAATCTGTTTTGGTGAGCGGGGTCGCGCATCCGCCTGAAGTGGTGGCGGTTAGCTTTACGGTAAACCGTCCTTCCCTTGTATAGGTATGCTGGTTAGTGGTTCCGGTGGTACCATCGCCATAGTCCCAGGTATATGTTACCGGATCGGGGGAGTTGTTGATGGTATTATTAAAGAAGGTAACAGCAAATGGCGTAGTGCAGCTTTGGGTTTTATCTGCCGAAAAAGCAGGCGTAGGCGCGCTTTGTATTTTCACCGGTTCAGGGCCTTTAAATGCCGTACATCCGTAACTGTTAGTAACTGCGCTGAGCACATTATAGGTACCTGCCTGTGTGTAGGTGTGCGTTACATTGGCGCCAACGGCGCCGCCTCCATCGCCGAAATCCCAGGTAATGTCCGCAATGCTGCCATCCCCGGGCGTTGAAAGGTCCCTGAATGTGGCCATAAAGGGCGCGCACCCGGTAGTATTGGGTATGGTGAAATTGACCACTGGCTTATTGTACACCTGGATATCAAGTTGTTTTACGATGACAGTGCCGCCGTAGGTGGCTGTTAACTTAACATGGTAGATCCCCGGATCCTGGAACGTTTTGGAAGGGGTGAGGTCGTTGGTAACATTGGCGCCAAGTCCAAAGTCCCATTCTATCTGCTGGTAGCCTGCATCTGCTGTAGCGGTGAAGTTTACGAGGAAAGGAGGACAGCCTGCTTTTTTATCCGCATTGATGGTAACCGATTGTGCGCCAACAGTCATTGTCGGCAACAGCCAAAGCAAAATGTGTCTTATGACAATCCGCAAATAATTGTGTAGGCTTTTCATGGCATAGGTTGGCGTTAAGGCCGTTTCACAGGTACATTCAAGGCATAAAAATAACAATAATGTTTGGAAAAGCGATGCATTTATGTATGTGGCTGAATGGCCGTAACTTAGCATAAAAAGAGTTCGGGATATGGATAGTCAGTATTGGAATGACCGCTATCTTAAAGGAGATACCGGCTGGGATATGGGAATGGTATCGCCACCATTAAAGGAGTATATTGATCAGCTGGTGGACAGGGATATTCGTATACTCATTCCCGGTGGGGGCAACAGCTACGAAGCAGCTTACCTGGCCGGGCTGGCTTTTGGCGATGTAACTGTGCTGGATATTGCACCGGTATTGGTAGAGAAGTTGCAAAAAACGTTTGCCCGTACCCGTGTGAAGGTGCTGCAGGAAGATTTTTTTGATCATAAGGGCAGTTATGACCTGGTATTGGAACAAACTTTTTTCTGCGCGCTGCCTCCTTTTCTCAGAGCGGATTACGTGGAACATATGTATTCGCTGATCAAACCCGGTGGTCATCTGGCAGGAGTTTTGTTTAACCGAAGCTTTCCGCAGGAAGGCCCGCCTTTCGGAGGCACGGAGGAAGAGTACAGGAAACTGTTTTCGCACTTATTTGATATTAAAACATTGCAGCCCTGTTATAATTCTCATCCGGCCAGGCAGGGAGCAGAGTTGTTTATTAATTTTATGCCGAAAATAAAAACGATATGGGACGAGTTCTATTAGCCGTTATGATGATGCTTACCGGCATTACTGCGATGGCACAACAGGAAAAGGTGGTAGACGCCGTTGAATTTGATAAGGATATCCGTCAGCCGGATGTACAGGTATTTGATGTGCGTACTGCAGGAGAATTCAGTACCGGTCATCTGCCACATGCATTACAGGCCGATTATACGAAGAAAGCAGAGTTCAAAGAACGGGTACAGTATCTCGACAAGAAGAAGCCGGTATATATTTATTGCCTGAGCGGTGGCCGCAGCAGCGCTGCTGCTAAATGGATGAGGGAGAACGGTTTTACGGATGTTGTAGAACTGGAAGGCGGTATCAACGCCTGGAAGCAGGCTGGAAAACCCTTGGATGGTGTGGCAGAGAAAAAACCGCAGCTCAGTATAGCTGATTATAATAAGGCGGTGCAGGCAAAGGGATATGTGCTGACGGATGTAGGCGCTGCATGGTGCCCTCCCTGTAAACAAATGGAGCCGGTGCTGGAAAAATTCTTCCGGAAACATCCGCAGGTAAAAAAAGTTTTTGTGGATGGTGGAAATGACCAGGATGTGATGAAGTCTGTAAATGCAGCTAAACTGCCCACATTTATTTTTTATAAAGATGGAAAGGAAATAGCGAGAAAGGAGGGGGTAATGGAATTGGCGGAATTGGAGAAGCTGATGTCGCTATAAAATCTCCAGTGAAGTGGGGGACTAAAAAGTAATGGTAAGGCATTTTTTAGTCCCCCGCCAGATATTTATAGTATCCGGGAAACCGGTAAATGTAAGTACGATGGAATAAGTAATGCCGCCTTTTGTGGATTTAAGATGCTGAGCGTTACTTTATTACCATTTTTTAAAATCAGGTGGATGATATAGTCTCCCTTGGTTAGGTAACCCCAACCATATTGTTTACTGTATTTTTTCCCCCATCCTTTAAATTCTTTGAGAAGATCAATCTGCAATAGTTGTACAGACGCAATCTGTTCCCAGTTGTAAGTCGTGTTTTTTACGACATAAGGTCGGTAACTGAAGCTGATGCCTGTTTCTGTTATGAGCAATGTTAGTTTGCTCATGCCTAATATCAGTATAACAAGCAGATTGATCAGAATAAATAGAGAGGCGGGAATAATATCTGAAAGGTCGTTATGTTTAATACCTTTTATTAGCAGGGCAATCAAAATAGCCAGCACTGGTATAAAAGTAAGAAGAAAAATGGGTCTGAATACAGAGGATTGCTCTTTAAAGATATCTGGCATATTATTGCTGGTTTGAGTCATGGAATATTATTGTTATTACTGATCAAGCTATTTTACCTTCAGTCGATTGATTATCTTTTTTATAGTTGCTGTAAAATAACAAGTAGAGTGTTTTTAAATTCGATCCTCTGGGCATTAGTAATCGTCTCATAGACCGAATATTCTCCCGGATAGTAAAATCTACTCTCCACAAGTATAATATTAGTCCTCCTGTCATAGCAAGCCAGAATGTGGGTAAGCCGTGTACAACACAAATCAGGAAGTGAAACAAAAAGCCAGCGATAAACAGTAGATATTTATACCGCATCTTTACAAAATTCGCAATAAACAGTAGTATTTCCAACACGATAACTCCCCAGTTGATGATGATCATTGGTAATGGTTGGGCAAATAGATTTTTTACCATACTTCTTATCCAATGGGGAGCGCCAAATATATTATGGTTGAACCAGTAGTATACGGCAGTACCCTCCGTCCATTCCGGTACTTTCAATTTTTCTATTCCGGCATCAAGATATAAAAGGGCCATTTGAAAATGAATAAAGATCAAAGCAACATATGCAAAGTACTTGAAAAAGTAAGGTGCATTATGAGTCGCGTTATTTTTCCAGTGATTGACCCTGCTATCAATCAGGCAAATGGGAATTAGTAGTAATGTCAATATAGCAGTAATTTGGTCACCACCCTCAATGATCAGTAGCGTATTATAGATGCTATATGCCACCCAGGCATGTAATATGCAGGTGATTCGTGGATATAATCCAATAATGACTAGTAAAAGAGTAGCCACTGAAATATAATACGGTATACTAATATAAGCATAGTCGAACAGGAGGAAAAGATTTATTTTTTCAATCCCTCGAATACCTGATTTAATTTTATCAAAATGGTATTCTGGGAATAATACATAATATGAGCTGAATACTAATGTAAGAAGATTTCCCATCGCCAAAACAGATCTTCCAAGCCCCAATGTATTAGTATGAATGTTGTATTTATTCATGCACTACAATTTTTAATGTTTTAAAAGGGGTATATTTTTCTTGGTCCATTGAGGACCAGGCCCAGGGAACAGGGGGACGCATTTTTAGAAGAAACAGCCCGCTTGTCATATATTGAAACCTGTTAGGTGTTTTCAATACATATCCCGAGTCCATTAGGTGAGTCCTAATATCTAATGTGGTATCCTTTGTCCAGCATTGTTGTGAAAGTTGGCTGACTAACATCGACATTTCATATCCTCTCATTCTGGCCTCTCTGGATAATCCAAGACAGTTCCTTCGACTCGTGTTTGAGAGATCAAGTTCATTTAAGGTGCTGTCTTGCTCATTAATACAATAAATATCCACTAATGATTCCTTGGGATCTTTTGTAAAGAATCCCCATCCTTCAGGGAAGAGATATCTGGTATTTCTTACTAAGGTGTCATTGAGGTATATAGTAGTGTTAAAAGAACTTAACACTACTATCGTACCGCAAACCACCCAGAAAGAATTGATGATCATTCTGATAAGTACTTTGCTCATTATTATATAGTCTGGTTATCATGAAGGCGTTTTAAATCAAGTGCAAGAATTTCAAGTCGTAGATCAATTTGTGGAATACTTGCATCTTTGAGAAACCAGGCTTTGGTTTTCAGTAACACGGTGAAATACCCGACTAGATTTACTGCACCGATTGCATTATAAGATACGGCTGCCATGGAATGGGCTACAGCCAAGGCATAGTATACGCATACAGCCGCCATAGGAGTACACACAAATAGTTCTGCAGACTGAGGTTGGTATTGTGTGACCACGTTATCCAACTGAATTTTGCTGGTGGTCGATAACTGTATTTTGGGAAGATTAATAGAAAAACTAGTACCGAGCATAGGTGGAAGCGAGGGATCATCGATACTTCCATTAACTAGTGGAGTAGCTGCATTGAATGTTGCTACCGCTCCAGTTTGATTTAACAAGGAATCATTTGCAATAATATTTGCTATTTCCGCGGTAGCAGTAGGGTTATTTAGAACAGTAGCACCTAACTTAAACAGATTCCTGTATTTAACAGATGCTAATCCGGCGTTTTGTACTAGGTTGGCTCCTTCTATCAGAGCTTCTTTTACCGTATAAAGATTGGGAGATGAAATCTTTGTTTTAAAGGTACTAAAGAAAGTAGGTTGTTGTGTCTGAATTGTATTACATACTTCTATGCTTATTTCATGCCTTAATGTGTTTATTTGTGGTGTTGTGGCAGCCATATCATTTAGGTCCGCTTTATAGGTACTCAAGGAGGGAATATTGTCGGCAAGTGCTCCATCCATGAAATAGATCGCACTAAATAATTCTTGCCCCGTCAGGTTTTCAATGCCTGGGAAAGAAGGGGTGGTACCAATCATACTGGATTGCTTCCCAGATAATTCTTCAATACCATTTTGTTCCTTGAAGTTATCAGATTTGGAGCAACTTGTAAACACGGAAAAAGTGAATAGGCAGATGAAGCCGGTTGCAGTGTGTACACGGCAAGTAAAAGGGATGTTCATATAAATTAATTATTGGTGAAAAATAAATGCTACTATTAATAGGTTGACAATTTTTAAGAGATTATTAATAGGGATTTCTCTAGATTAACATACACATAATATTAGCATGCCCGTGGCTTCAAAATAAGAAGAAGAACTGCGGTTATTTTGCAGTGATGAAAAAATGTAAAATTTTAATCAGGATAAAATGGAGATTGATATTCTACATCAGCTATAATCCCTCTTTGCAGAGCGAATTATAACTGATGTATAGTTTACTAGTCTATTATCCCAATCCATATATCCCACTATACTTCGTTTTCGCGTATTCCAGGAATTCCCCGAATGCCAGTTGTTTTCCCGTTACTTTCTCACATAACTCGTTTGATGTATACAATCGTCCGAATGGATGAACATTGGTACGCAACCAGGTCAGCAAAGGCTCATAATTACCAGCGGCAATGCCTGCATCCAGGCCGGGTACCTGTTTTTGCGCCGCGGCAAAGAACTGTGCAGCGTAAAAACTACCCAGTGAATAAGTAGGGAAATAGCCAAAGCTGCCGTGCGACCAGTGGATGTCCTGCAATACGCCGTGTACATCATCCGGTACGGTTACGTGCAGGTATTGACGGTAGTATTCATTCCAGGTATGTTTCAGGTCTTTTACATCAATGCTGCCATCGATCAGCCCTTTTTCAATTTCATACCGGATCATGATATGGAAATGATAGGTGAGCTCATCGGCTTCTGTGCGGATAAGAGAGGGCTGTACTTTATTAATGGCTTTATAAAATGCGTCCAGGGGCACATTCCCGAGATTTTCAGGGAAGAGTTGCTGAAGGCGGGGGTAATGGTATTGCCAGAAGAGCAGGCTGCGGCCTACATTGTTTTCCCACAGCCTCGACTGCGACTCATGTATACCCAGGCTGGTGGCTTCACCGCAGGGAAGACCATATTGTTCTGTGGGTAGGCCCTGTTCATAAAGGGCATGGCCGCCTTCATGGATACAGCTCCATGTCATATTACCAAAATCGTTTTCATCGATGCGGGTAGTTACCCTTACATCAAGCGGGTTGAAGCTGGTGGTGAAGGGGTGTTCTGAAACATCCTGCCTGCCTGCTTTCAGGTCATATCCCATATTTTCAAGAAGAGAGATGCCGAATTTCCATTGCGCATCGCGGTTATAATGCAGGTGAAGGAAGTCCTTGTTAATAGCGGGTTGCTGTTCTATCTGGCTGAGCAGCGGCGAAAGCGCTGTTTTTACCTCGTTGAAAATGGTATCCAGCATACCGGTATGTGCGCCTTTTTCATACTCATTGAGCAGGGCGTTGTAGGGATGTCCTTCATAACCGAGAATACCTGTTTCCTGTTTTTTCAGTTCAACCATACGGGCAAGCGCAGGGGCGAAGAGGGAATAGTCGTTCGCTTTGCGCGCCTTGATCCAGGCGTGATAGCTCTCGTTGGTAGCTTTCGATAGGTCGGCCACAAACGAGGCGGGGTATTTTTTATTCTTTTCAAAGTCTTCAGTGGAAAGAAGGATATTCTTTTGCGCTACCGGGTCCAGTTC
>NZ_DATCRD010000329.1:0-4135 GCF_036569185.1 Chitinophaga sp. | reverse complement strand
CGAAATCATCTAAATCCTGAGTCAGACAAAATCCGCTTCAATCTCCCCAAATCATTTAAAAACAAACAGCAGGAAAATCAGTTCAATCAGTATAATCAGCCTAATCCTGCTCCAAGACAATTTACAGGCGCCGAAGGCGCCAACTCGCTAAAACTCCGCACTCTTCGGTGTCCGCGGGAATGCGATCACGTCGCGGATGTTCGTCATACCGGTTACAAACAGCATGAGGCGTTCGAATCCCAGGCCGAAACCGGCATGCGGTGCGGTGCCGAAGCGGCGGGTATCCAGGTACCAGCTCAGTTCATCTACCGGTACATGCATTTCTTCCATACGTTTTACCAGTTTATCGTAGTTCTCTTCACGCTGTGAACCGCCTACCATTTCACCGATGCCGGGGAACAGGATATCCATGGCCCGTACGGTTTTGTTGTCGTCGTTGAGCTTCATGTAAAACGACTTGATCTCTTTAGGATAATCGGTTAAGATCACCGGTTTCTTAAAGTGTTTTTCTACCAGGTAGCGTTCATGTTCGCTTTGCAGGTCGGCGCCCCAGCCTTCGATCAGGTATTGGAACTTCTTGTTTTTATTATGTTTGCTGTTCTTCAGGATGTCGATGGCTTCTGTATAGGTGATGCGTACAAACTCGTTGTGCAGCACAAATTCCAGTTTTTCGATCAGTCCCATTTCACTGCGTTCCTGTTGTGGCTTTTGTTTTTCCTCTTCCGCAAGGCGGCCGGCCAGGAAGTCGAGGTCGTCACGATTGTTATCAAGTACATAACCGATCACGGACTTGATAAATGCTTCGGCCAGGTCCATATTATCTTCCAGTTCATAGAAGGCCATTTCCGGTTCAATCATCCAGAACTCTGCCAGGTGGCGGGCAGTGTTGGAGTTTTCAGCACGGAAAGTTGGGCCGAAGGTGTAGATGTCGCCAAAGGCCATAGCGCCCAGTTCTCCTTCCAGCTGCCCGGAAACGGTGAGGTTGGTGGATTTACCAAAGAAATCCTCGCTGTAATCAATATCGCCGTTGTCTGTGAGCGGCGGCTTTTTCATGTCCAGTGTGGTTACACGGAACATTTCGCCCGCTCCTTCTGCATCGGAAGCAGTGATGATAGGCGTATGCAGGTATACGAATCCGCGTTCATTAAAGAAGCGGTGTATCGCAAAGGCCAGTGCATGGCGTACACGGAAGATGGCCCCGAAAGTATTGGTACGGAAACGCAGGTGCGCTATTTCCCGCAGATACTCCAGGCTGGGCTTGTTTTTCAGCTGCAAAGGATACTTTTCCGGATCACAGTCGCCTAGTATTTCCAGGGTAGCAGCCTTCAGTTCTACTTTTTGTCCTTTACCCAGTGACGGGATAATTTCGCCGGTGGCGCTGATAGCCGCGCCGGTAGTGATGCGCTTTACCAGCGCAGCATCCATATTTTCGGTATTGATTACTACTTGTAAATTATTATTGGTGGAGCCATCGTTCAAAGCTATAAACTGGTTGTTGCGGAATGACCGCACCCAACCCTTAACTGTAACTTCGTAATGCACCTTGTCGTCCGACAAGATTTGCTTGACTTTCACCCTTTGGCTCATAATATATTTATTTTTAGGATTGCAAAAATAAGTGGAAAACTTCATAGTAAGTAGTCTGGATGCCGGCCTTTTTCCAGGTTATGATTGCCAAGGAAATGTTAAAAAAAGGTGGCTAAACAAGCGCTACCCCGGTAGGAGCAAGGGTTTGAAGGTGCGGCCGATAGCAGGATACAGCAGGGAGAAGCGCCTTTTTAAAGGCTACTTTGGGGCATTTTACAGTTAAATATTTTTGGATAATAGTAAAACTTGTTTTAATCTTGCGGTATATTCTGCCTGATTAAGTTCATTTTCCATCTTCATCAGCAGTTCCTAAACTCAATCATTCCCTATCAAATTTAATAAGCTAATTAAATTTATTGACTCAAAAACAATTATTTGTAATTGGTGTATGTTGGTATGCAGTGGTACCCGCCTCACAACACTTCTAAAATTTGACAACACAGATGATGTACGACATCTTACAACTGAACGACATGCTCGTTCCTGAGCTGCTTGATATTGCAGAGAAACTGGACGTTCCCAACGCAAAAAAACTGAACAAACAGGACCTCATCTACAAAATTCTTGATAAACAAGCAGTATTAGCCTCAGAAGATAACCAAGCCAACGGAGACGAAAAGAAAGCACGTAAACGCAAACCTGTAAAGAAAGACGAAGCTAACCACGCTGCTGAAGAACCTGCTCACGCTGAAGAAAAACCAGCTGCCAAGAAACCCGCAGCCAAAAAAGCCGCCGGCACTAAATCAAAAGATCATGAGGAAGAGGCTAAACCAGCCGCTTCTGCCAAACCTAAAGTAAAAGATTTTGAGATAGACCTGGACAGTATTCCTTCTCTCACTTTCGATGATGATGATGATATCATTATTCCTTCTTTTACAGAAGACGAAGATGAGCCGGAAGAGGAAGAAGTGGTAGTGATACCTCCTGCAGAAGATGAGCTGGAAGAAGAAGAGGATGATTTTGTAGTGCCCGGAGAGATCCCCGTGGCGCCTGCAGCACAGAAGAACCGCTTCCCTAACAAGAAAGAACCTGTTTTCAATATAGAATTCGATGGCGTTATCGTAAGTGAAGGCGTACTGGAAATGATGCCCGATGGCTATGGTTTCCTCCGCTCTTCCGATTATAACTACCTCAGTTCCCCGGATGATATTTATGTATCCCCGTCGCAGATCAAATTGTTTGGTCTGAAAACCGGCGATACCGTGAAAGGCTCTGTACGCCCGCCTAAAGAAGGAGAGAAGTACTTTGCTTTGCTGAAAGTGGAAACAATCAATAACAAATCACCTGAAGAAGTACGCGACCGTGTGCCTTTCGATTACCTGACACCGTTGTTCCCTTTCGAAAAACTGAAATTAACCACCACTTCCAATAACTACTCCACGCGTATCATGGATATGTTTACGCCTATCGGTAAAGGACAACGCGGACTGATCGTAGCGCAGCCTAAAGTAGGTAAAACCATGTTGCTGAAGGAAGTAGCCAACGCTATTGCTACCAACCATCCTGAAATTTACCTGATGGTGGTACTGATCGATGAGCGCCCGGAAGAGGTAACAGATATGGAACGTAGTGTAAAGGCGGAAGTAATTGCCTCTACCTTCGATGAACCGGCTGAAAAACATGTGAAAGTATCTGCCATCGCGCTGCAGAAAGCGAAACGCCTGGTAGAATGTGGTCATGATGTAGTGATCCTCCTGGATTCCATTACCCGTTTGGCCAGGGCGCACAACACCGTGGCTCCTGCTTCCGGTAAGGTACTGAGCGGTGGTGTGGAAGCCAACGCCATGCAGAAACCTAAACAGTTCTTTGGTGCGGCACGTAAAATAGAACATGGTGGCTCACTGACCATCCTGGCTACCGCATTGATCGATACCGGTTCTAAAATGGATGAGGTGATCTTTGAAGAATTTAAAGGTACCGGTAACATGGAACTGTTGCTGGATCGTAAACTGGCTAACAAACGCATCTTCCCGGCCATCGATGTTTCTGCATCCTCTACCCGTCGTGATGATCTGTTGCTGGATAAAGATTCCCTGAAACGTATCCACATCCTGCGTAATCACCTGGGTGATATGAACACGGATGAGTCTATGCACTTCATGCTGCAGCATATGCGCGGTACTAAAAACAACGAAGAATTCCTGATCTCCATGAACAGCTAGGAACAGGTAATACTATAAATTAAAAACCCCGTTACGACTTTGCGTAACGGGGTTTTTAATTTGTATAAAATGCTATTGTTTTTTCTGTTGTCCGGGTGCAAAGGGTTTGGCTGATTTGGTGCCGTAGATCTTTTTCTGTTGTCCCGGCGGTAGCCCATGTGGATTACCACCCTGGTGGGTGGTTACACAGCCGCTGTAAATGATGGCGGCTGCAAAAAGCGACAATACAAGTTTCAGATTTCGCATGACAGGTTAATTTTTGTAAAGTTACCGCTATAAATGCAAAAATCCCGCCACAGTAGCACTGTGGCGGGATATCCAATCTATCTAACCTTATAACTATCTTACATAAAACATCCTGTGATATCTTAGAATATCCAGTTTAC
>NZ_DATCRD010000328.1:0-16182 GCF_036569185.1 Chitinophaga sp. | reverse complement strand
GTTATATTTATCCTCGATTTTCTTCTTAGCTTTACGCCTCAAATATCCATTTATGGCGCTTCTGAAAAGAATTAACCCTTTTTCCAGGCAAAACAATGACACCGGTTTCGGCACCAATGCAAATGGTTATGGCGGTCGGTTTATTAACCGCGATGGCAGCTTTAATATCCGCCGGGAAGGGCGTTCGTTTATGCAACGTTTTAATATTTATCATGCATTGCTGAATGTACCTGCCTGGCAGTTCGCCCTGGTGATCCTTCTTTTTTATTTCTCTATTAACCTGATATATACAGGCATTTACTGGTGGATAGGCATCAGCGGGTTCCAGGGGATCATCGGCAAAACCACCTGGGAGCAGTTTAAAGAAGTTTATTTCTTTAGTACAGAAACCTTTACCACCGTGGGATATGGCCGCGTAAACCCGGTGGGCGACGGGGTAAACCTGGTAGCCGCCATTGAGGCTATGACGGGCTTTCTCTCTTTTGCAGTGGCCACGGGTCTTATTTATGGCCGCTTCTCCAAACCCCGTGCGCACCTGCTGTTCAGCGATCATGCACTGATTGCTCCCTACCAGGATAAAACGGCGCTGATGTTCCGCTTTGCTTCTTACAAGGAAAATCATACCCTCACCAATGTGGAAGTGCTGGTTACCACCGGCTTGCAGGTACAGGAGAATGGACAGGCAGTATATAAATTCTATAACCTGGCACTGGAGCGGAGTAAAATAGAAACATTGTCAATGAACTGGACAGTAGTGCATCCCATCGATGAAAACAGTCCTTTCCTCGGGTTTACCGCACAGGATATGGAAGTAGCGGATGCGGAGATCTATGTGACGGTAAGAGGGTTTAATGATGTGTACGCAAATACTGTATTGCAACGCACTTCCTATACCTACCAGGAAATTATTTATGACAGGAAATTTGTGCCGATGTACCGGGAAAGTGATAACGGGAAAACAACGGTGCTGGAGCTGCACCACCTGAATAAAACAAAGGAAGTATAAGGTTTTCCGGATGCAGCAGTATCTCTGCATCCGGAAAAATATGATTTAATCTTTACGGGAAATAAGTAACAATCCGATGAAGGTAAACAACCCGTTGATGATCAGTAACTCAAGCCCTATCTGGAATTTACCAAAAATGCCGGCCTGGTAAATATCAACCACCAGGCAAAGCAGTGGCGCTGCCACACATACAACTGGCACCAGGGCATCCTGCACTTTGCGTTTGGTTAAGATCCCAAAGGCAAAAAGCCCCAGCAGCGGCCCATACGTGTAGGTAGCTACTTTCAGGATAACGCCTATCATGCTTTGGTTATTCACCCATTCAAACACCATCACAAAAAGCAGGAAAATAAATGCCATCAGCAGGTGAATACGCTGCCGGTATTTTTTCTTTTCCGCTTCTGTCCAGTCGGTGCGCTTCTGCATATCCAGGATATCGATACAGAGGGAAGAGGTGAGAGCGGTCATAGCCCCATCCGCGCTGGGAAACAAGGCGGAAATGAGTGCAATGATAAATATAACGGAAATCACCGGCGGCATGTGATGCAGCGCCAGTTCCGGGAACAGCCTGTCGCCGGCCGCAGTTACCTGCTGTTGCGCGCCGTATAAATGAAGCAATCCACCCAGGAAAAGGAACAGGCCAATAACGATCACCATAATAAACGCCAGCGATACCATGTTCTTTTTGGAGTCTTTAAGCGTTTTTACAGAGATGTTTTTCTGCATCATCTCCTGGTCGAGGCCGGTCATGGTGATAGTGATGAATGCGCCTGCCAGGATCTGCTTCCCGAAAAAGAGCTTGTCATTCGGATCGGTGTTAAATATCCTTGTCAGCCCTCTTTCGCCCATTGCGGTAAAGCTTTCACCCAGGCTCAGGTGCATGGTATGCAGGATATAGCCCACGCAGATGACCAGCCCTGCCAGCATACAGGTGGTTTGCAGGGTATCGGTATATACAATTGTTTTTACGCCGCCTTCATAGGTGTACAGCAGTATCATAAACAGGATGATAATAGTGGTGAGCCAGAAGGGCACACCAAAGCTGGAGAGGATGGCGTCCTGCAGTATCCTTACCACGAGGTATAGTCTTGCAGTGGCCCCCAGTGTGCGGGAAAGAATAAAAAAGGAGGCGCCGGTTTTATAGGAGCTTCTTCCGAAGCGGCTATCGAGATAGTTATAGATAGATGTTAATTGCAACCGGTAATAAAGAGGTATCAGTACATAAGCGATGGTGATGTAACCGATAAAATACCCCAGGGTGATCTGCATGTAGGAAAAGGCATCACGGCCAACGGCGCCTGGAACGCTTACAAAGGTAACCCCGCTCAGTGAAGTGCCTATCATACCAAAGGCAACCAGCATCCAGTTACTGTTGCGGTTCCCGATAAAGAACGAATCGTTGTTGGAATTACGGCCGGTATACCATGCTACCACCAGCAGGATAACGAAATAGGCAATAACGAATGAGAATAATAATCCTGGAGACATAATCAAATTTAATCAAAATACTATTTTCCTGCTAAGGCGCAAAACGCAAATATAGCAGGGTTGTGCGATAAACGGATAGCGGATTTTGTCTGACTCACCAAAATCAGTGAGTCAGACAAAATCCGATCAATACTTGACTCAGGCAAATAATAAATTTGCTTTTGTCAACTAATTATTTACTTTTGTCTGGAAAACAAGTAACTATGGACGCAGCATCAGCGGTTGTTAATGACATCCGTCGCTTTAACCGTTTCTATACCGGCATGATAGGCCTGCTGAACCAGCATATCCTGGAAAGCAACCTTTCCTTATCCGAAGTAAGGGTATTGTATGAGATAGGACAACTGGGAAAATGTACCGCCGGGCAATTAACCGCTATCCTGAAAATAGATGGGGGATACCTCAGCCGCATGCTGAAGAAGTTTGAGAAAAGCGGGTGGCTTAACAGGCAGCAGTCTACCGCCGACGGACGTACGTTTTTTCTCTATCTCAGTGCCGCAGGTAAAAGATTGTTGTCGGGCCTTGAAGAAAAATCTACCCGTGAAATCCGGCAGATAACCGGTCATCTCTCCGGAAAACAGCAACAACAGGTGGCCGGCGCCATGAAAACCATTGAAGAGATATTAACCGCGCAACCAGGTGAGCAAACTACGGATATACATATCCGTTATAACCTCCTCCCGGGTGATGTTGGCTATCTGATTTACCTGCATGGGCAATTGTACGCAAAGGAATCGGGTTATAACCTGGAGTTTGAGGCCTATGTATGTAAAACATTTTACGAGTTTCTTCCTACCTATAACCCGGCAAAAGACAGGATGTTCCTGGCCACCGTAAATGACCAGATTGTTGGCTCTGTAGCCATTCTCGGATCTTCCCGGCACCTGGCGCAGCTGCGCTGGTTCCTCATCCATCCCGACTACCGGGGAAAGGGACTGGGGAAAAAAATGTTACAGGAAGCTATTGCCTTCTGCAAGGAAAAAAATTACCAGAAAGTTTACCTGATGACAACCAGCATGCAGGAAACAGCGATTGCCCTGTATAAAAATGCCGGTTTCCGCAAAACCGGGGAGAAGTACCTGCAACTATGGGGACAGCAGCTTTATGAACAGCGTTACGATATGGACCTGTTTTAGGCGTCGCATTTACCCCTCTCAGGCATATTTATGTAGCAGCACTATCTGCCCCAGGTGATAGGCATCATGCTCCGCCAGTCCCTGTATATAATAGATCGCCTGGCGCTCTGTTCCCGGGAAGACGTCAAACAGCTCCTTCTCCGGGAACTTCCGGACAGTGGCCGCCATCACTTCAAAGGAGTGGGCTAGCCGGTGAATGGTGGCCTGCCAGTTCTCCTCCCCGTGATTTTCAGGCATATAAAAATCAGGCAGGTCGCCGTCCTGCTCCGGTGGCTCATTGTGCATATACCGCTGCACCCGCTGGTGCCAGAAAATAACGTGGTTTACAATCTGCCAGATATTGTTGGATCCCCCGAACGATTTCACCGCCTGCCGGGCATCGATACGCGAAAGATGTACCTGGAACGTAACATCGATCCAGGGATCGCCATTGTAAAGCTTTTCAAGCGATGCGGCTAAATGCTCCAGTAATAAAGACATACCATAGGATTTTTATTTTTAAAGATATCCGGTGCCAAACACCGGCGGCCTTCCCGTTATTCGTAATTTACTGAATTCTTTCCCTTATTTTTAAAGAATATAAAACCAAAACCATCGTTATGGATCAGCAGCAACTGGAAGCCAACAAAAATGAAGATGCCATGCGGATGGCTATCAGCACTATGAAACAGCGCCTGGGCGTAATAGAACAGGGCGGCGGAAAGAAAAGCCTGGAGAAAGTGAGACAAAGAGGTAAGCTCACCGCCAGGGAACGTATACAATACCTCATCGATAAGGACACTCCCTTTACCGAGATCGGTGCATTTGCCGCATACGATATGTATGAAGAATATGGCGGATGTCCCGCAGCGGGGACTGTTGGCGGCATAGGCTATGTAAGCGGCCGGCAATGTATGATTGTTGCCAACGACATGACCGTGAAAGCAGGAGCCTGGTTTCCTATGACCGGTAAAAAGAACCTCCGCCTCCAGGAAATCGCCATGGAAAACAGGCTGCCGGTGATCTACCTGGTAGACAGCGCCGGTGTATTCCTTCCAATGCAGGACGAGATTTTCCCGGACAAGGAACACTTTGGCCGCATATTCCGCAACAACGCCCGTATGAGCGCCATGGGCATCACCCAAATTGCCGCTGTTATGGGCAGCTGCGTGGCTGGCGGCGCCTACCTGCCCATCATGAGCGATGAAGTGCTGATGGTGGAAGGCAACGGCTCCATTTTTCTTGCAGGCCCTTATCTCGTGAAGGCCGCCATCGGGGAAGACGTAGATGCGGAAACGTTAGGAGGCGCTGTTACACATACCGAGATCTCCGGGATTGCCGATTACAAATTTAAATCTGATGAAGAATGCCTCGACCAGGTAAAGCGCATCGTAAGTAAAATCGGGGACGCGGGGAACGCCGGCTTCGACCGCACAGCACCGCAGGCGCCGGCCAAACCAACGGAGGAACTGCGCAGTGTATTGCCAGCCGACAGCTCCCGGCCTTACGATATGCTGGAAGTAATAGAACGCATTACAGATGCCAACACATTTGATCAATACAAACAGGACTACGGTAAAAGTATTATTTGTGGTTATGCGCGCATCGATGGATGGGCGGTTGGCATTGTTGCCAACCAACGGAAAATTGTAAAAAGCCGCAAAGGTGAAATGCAGATGGGGGGCGTTATTTATAATGACAGCGCAGATAAGGCGGCCCGATTTATTATGAACTGTAACCAGAAAAAAATCCCGCTGGTGTTCCTCCAGGATGTAACAGGATTTATGGTAGGCAGCAGAAGTGAGCATTCAGGTATTATTAAAGACGGGGCCAAACTGGTGAATGCTGTGGCTAATTCCGTGGTACCGAAAATTACCATCATCATCGGGAACTCTTACGGAGCAGGCAATTACGCCATGTGCGGTAAAGCCTATGATCCACGGTTCATTTACGCCTGGCCTTCTGCAAAGATCGCGGTAATGGGAGGAGAGCAGGCCGCCAAAACATTATTACAGATCCAGGTGGCTTCCCTGAAAGCAAAAGGACAAGTGATCACACCGGAAGAAGAAGCCCGCCTGCTGAAAGAAATTACCGATAAATACAATGCGCAAACCACTCCCTATTACGCAGCTTCCCGGTTGTGGGTAGATGATATCATTGATCCCGCCGATACCCGGCTAAGAATTGCAGAAGGTATTAAAGCCGCCAATAATGCACCCCTGGAGCAACCCTTTAATGTAGGCGTTTTCCAGGTATAAGGAACGGAGGGGAAAGTGTTCGATCCCCTCCGCACTTTTCCTTATCTTCGCGCTGCTTTAAAATTGAACATGGCAGAACTGGTAGTATATACAGATGGTGCATCCCGCGGCAATCCCGGCCCTGGCGGATATGGCGTAGTGCTCATTTGGGGAAACGTAAGAAAGGAATTATCGCAGGGATACCGCAAAACCACCAACAACCGGATGGAGCTGCTGGCGGTGATTGTAGCGCTGGAAGCGCTGAAAAAAGACGGGTTGACTGTAACCATTTTTACAGACAGCAAATACGTAGTGGATAGCATAGAGAAAGGATGGCTATGGGGATGGGTAAAAGTTAATTTTAAAGAGAAAAAAAATAAAGATCTCTGGCTGCGTTTTATCCCGTTATATAAAAGACATACAGTGAAAATGCAGTGGGTGAAAGGCCATGCCAGCAATCCTTTCAATAACCGTTGCGATGAACTGGCCACACAGGCCGCAGATAGCGGCAACTGGCTGATAGACGAGGGGTTTGAAAACGGATTGGCATAAATAATGACCTGCCTCTTTCCGTACCAACCGGCAGGCATAATTGTAATATAAGCGCAAACTTAACTTCCCATTTAGGCTCTCCTGGTAAACAGATACATTGCAGCAATTTCCCGGAATAGCGATGATGCTAACCCTTTTAACAGGTTTCCTGGTGGGCAGGGTGCATATAAAGGGATTTTCACCTGGTACTGTTAGAGGCGTTCTGTTAGTGGGAATTGCCATCGGGAGTTTTCATATCAACCGTAAGTTGGAGTATACCGTTGCATATGCGGTGACTAATATAACGCTCACTACCTCCGGCGTTATCATCGTATTACTGATGCACAAAGGCAGTTGATTTCCGTTCATCACATTTTTTAACAATAAAACCCGCGCCTGTAGCGAAAATCTATCCTGGTGAAAAATTTTTTCCTCAACATTTTTAACAATTCTTTTGTTTTTGATAGTGAAAGCATATAGCTTTGCGTCCCACTAGTCTATAGGAATTATAGGATAATAGATCGGAACCAATTAAAGAATTGCTTATGGAGAAGACGACCCAACCATATTTTGTATGCAACTATTGTTGTTGCTTTCAGTAAGAATTAAACATTTGTCTGCTTAACCAAAGCAGGTTACAACAATCATTAACTGTTCCCGGAAGCTCCGTCTGTACCGGTGTTAAAACAATAATGGGATACAATGCTGCAATGCCTGTTCAATAACAGACAGGGACGGGTATTGCCATGAAAAACCAGATCACTGCAAAACTCTCAACATTTTATTATGTTACAACGACTACTCCTCTTTCTGCTGCTCATCGGACCTATAGCAGCATTTGCCCAGACACGTACGGTGACCGGCCGTGTTTATTCTGCGAAAGATAATTCCCCTTTGCCGGGCGCCTCGATAGTAATTAAAGGAACTACCAACGGCGTGGTAAGTGACGGAGATGGCAATTTCAGCCTGCAGGTAACTGATCCTTCGGCTACCACGCTGGTGATCCGTTTCATTGGCATGGAACAACAGGAAGTACCCATCAGCACATCTCCTCTAAATATCTCACTCCGCTCTTCGGGGAAGGATATTGATGAAATTGTAGTGGTAGCTTATGGTACTGCTAAAAAGAGCTCTTATACCGGTTCTGTATCGCAGATCAAAAGCGAGGAACTGGTGAACAGGCAGGTATCCAGCGTGAGCAAAGCGTTACAGGGGCTTGCTGCCGGTGTGCAGAGCACTTCCACCAGCGGCCAGCCAGGATCAGACGCTACTATCCGTATCCGTGGTATTGGTTCCATCAATGCCTCCGCTGATCCTTTATACGTGGTAGATGGTGTGCCTTATGGAGGTAGCCTGAATGCCATTAATCCTTACGATATTGAATCCATCAGCGTATTGAAAGACGCTGCATCCAGTGCGCTGTACGGCTCCCGTGGCGCTAATGGCGTAGTGATCATCACTACCAAAAAAGGAAAGAAACAGGGAAGTAATATAGACGTTCGCGTTAGTCAGGGTTTTTCAAAAAGAGCGGTTGATAACTACGACCGCGTAAGCACTGATCAGTATTTTGAGATGTACTGGGAGGCCATCCGCAATGGAGGGCTTACCAGCGGTTTGTCGCCCGCAACTGCTGCGGCACAGGCCAGCAGCAACCTTGTGAGAAGGGTGGGCATTAACCCCTACGGCACTGCATTCCCGCAGCCGGTAGGCACCGACGGTAAACTGGTTGCCGGCGCAAAAGCCCTGTGGGATGATAACTGGGACGATGCTATGCAGCGCACCGGTAAGCGTACTGAAGCGGATGTGGCTCTCAGTGGCGCCTCCGAAAAAACAAGGTATTATATTTCCGGTGGCTACCTGAACGACCAGGGTATCTATCTCGCTTCCGGTTTCAAACGTTATAACCTTCGCAGTAATATTGATATTGATGCAAAGAAGTGGTTAAAGGTAGGGCTGAACCTCAGTGGTACGCACTCCGAACAGGATGCGCCGCCTTCAGAAGACAGTCGCTCCGATAACTATGTGAACTACGGCCGCCTGATGTCAAATTTCTATCCTATTTATCAGCGCGACCGCACCACGGGCGCCTATATCCTGGATGCCAACGGTAATAAGATCTTCGACTATGGCAGCTACCGCCCCAGTGCAGCAAACACCAACACCAACCTGGTGGCTACTTCCGCTATAGATAAGCACCGGCTTACCCGCGATGATTTATCTGCCCGCCTGTATGGAGAAGCTACCATCTGGCGCGGACTTAAATTCAAATCCAGCTACAACGCGGATTATACTGCCAAACAACAATACGACTACACCAATCCCACGCTGGGCTTTGATGCGGAAGTAGGCGGAACAATTGAAAGGCTCAATACCCGTGTGTTCAGCTGGACTTTCAACAATATCTTCACTTATGAAGAAACGTTCAATGAAAAGCACCACCTGAACCTGCTGGCAGGCCAGGAAGCCTATAAGTATACTACCACCTTTCTGGATGGTCAGAAATCCGGCTTTTCACTGCCAGGTCTTGAAGAACTGTCAGACGCCTCTCTCATTAAGGACCTGCAGGGATACACGGATACATATACGCTTTCCAGCTTCCTCGGCAGGGCGGAATATGATTATGTGGGTAAATACTTCTTATCCGCCTCCCTTCGCCGCGACGGATCTTCCCGCTTCGCACCCAATCACCGCTGGGGCACCTTCTGGTCTGTTGGCGGTTCCTGGAAATTAACGGAAGAAGATTTTCTTAAAAACAATTCCTGGCTCAACCTGCTTACACTTCGCGCCAGCTATGGCGGACAGGGTAATGATAACCTCGGCGATGATGCTTTCTATAACTACTACCCGTTGCTGAATGTGAACAGTAACCTCGGTGAAGGCGGTACTTACCGTCGCCAGGTATATAACCCCAACCTGCAATGGGAAACCAACCTGAACTTAAACGTTGGTGTTGACTTCAGCATGTTTCAAAATCGTTTAGGCGGTACCGTAGAATTCTTCCAGCGCAAATCACAGGATCTGCTGTATTCCAGGCCAATGGCGCCTTCTGTAGGTTACTCCGCCGTAGATGAAAACATCGGCGCGCTGAAAAATACCGGCGTGGAAGGTACCATTCATGCCGTACCGGTGAAAACAAAAGACTTTAGCTGGAGCATTGATCTGAATGCTACCCACTATAAAAATAAGATCACTGAACTGCCGCAGAAAGAAATTATCACTGGCACAAAGAAACTCATGGTAGGTAAATCTATCTATGATTTTTACCTGAGAAAATGGGCGGGTGTAAACCAGGAAACCGGTTTGCCAATGTGGTATATTGATAATGCAGACGGCACGAAAGGTACTACCGGCAACTATTCCGCCGCTACGCAGTATTACAATGGTTCCTCCCTGCCGGATGTATATGGCGGGTTCACCAATACCTTCAACTACAAAGGTTTTTCATTGTCTTTCATGATGGTATACAGTCTTGGTGGTAAAGTACTGGACCAGGATTACCTGTTCCTGCTGGGCACAGGTACTTCCGCCGGCCGTCCATTCAGTACGGAAATGCTGAATCGCTGGACACCGGAAAACAGGGTAACGGATGTGCCTAAACTGACTACCGTGCAAACCAACTGGACTTCGGTTTCCGACCGCTTCCTGTATGATGCCAGTTATGCAAGACTGAAAACCCTGAACATCAGTTATAACCTTCCAAAATCACTGATGGACAAAGCGCATCTTAACAACGTGCTCATTTATGTACAGGGAGAAAACCTGTTCACGATCTATAACCACCAGGGCCTTGATCCTGAACAGTCGGTAGGAGGTACTACCTATTACCGTTATCCGGCCATTAAATCCATTTCTGCAGGTATTAATCTGAGCTTCTAAAAATTACGACCATGAAAAAGAATATATTCCTGATAATAATCGCTGCTTTGGTGTTAGGCGCCTGCAACAAGGATTTCCTGGATACCAAACCAACCAACGCCGTACCGGACGACCAGGTATTTAATACCGCCGATAACGTGGAAACAGTGATCAACGGTACCTGGGCGTATATGTTTGAAGAATTTTTTACGTTTGCTGTACCGGGTTATAAATCCATTCATCTTACCAGCGATGCCATGGGCAGTGATATAGCGGTTACCCAGGCCTATGGTTTGCGTGATTCCTACGGATATACCGAAATGACGGATAATACCAAGAACCGGGTAACTGCTTTCTGGACCATCCTCTACAAGGTGATCGACAACTGCAACAACGTGATCGCGAAAGTAGACAAGGCTACCGGCGATGAAGATAAAAAACAACGTCTTAAAGGGCAGGCATATGCCCTGCGCGCCAATTGCTACCTGACGCTGGCTTCCTTCTACCAGTTCAACAGAACCGGCACTGAAAAAGCCGTTCCCATCTATACTGAGCCATCCGGTCCTACTACCGCGGGAAAGCCCAAATCAACCATTGGAGAAGTATATAAACTGGTGATAGACGATCTGCAGAAAGCACTGCCGCTGCTGAAAAATTATGAGCGCAGCGCTACCCAGAAATGGAAAATAAACGTTAACGTGGCAAACGGTTTACTGGCACGTGCATACCTTTACAACCGCCAGTGGACCAATGCTATTGCAGCAGCCACCGCTGCCCGTAATGGTTATCCCCTGATGTCGGGCGATGATTATAACAAAGGCTTCAGCGATATCAATAATGGTGAATGGATCTGGGGACATGCACAAACACCTAACCAGAGCAATGCCAGCTACAACTTCCATTTCCTGGATGTTTCCAGCCCGGCTTCCTATTACCAGAGCTTTATGGCAGATCCTTACTTCAAGAATTTCTTCGACAGTGCAGATGTACGTTTCCGTTTGTTCGACTGGGATACGCTGCCCGACCAGGAAGGTTACCTGCGCTATAAGAAATTCCGTTTCCGTGATGCAGGTGCGCTGGTGGGCGACCTGGTACTGATGCGCTCTGCGGAAATGTACCTGATAGAAGCCGAAGCATATGCACAAAGTGGTAATGCCGTCAAAGGTGCAGAAGCGCTCAATGTGCTCCGTGCTGCACGGAATGCAACGTTGTATAAAGGCGGTGGCAGCCTGGTGGATACCATTCTTGTAGAAAGAAGGAAAGAACTTTGGGGAGAAGGATTTTCACTGTCTGATATTATTCGTACAGGCGGTACCGTAGTAAGGAAGCCATTTCTTTCCTATAACGGGCAGGATAGTATCATCAGCGTACCAAGAGGCGACGGTTCCTTCGTGAAAGTGCCAGCTCAGGGGCATCTTACGCTAAAGCAGCCTGACGGTACCCCGTTTGTGCCTTACAGCAAATTCTACCTGTTTGCCATCCCGATCTCAGAGCTGCAGAATAATCCGAACATCAATAACTAATCATCATAAAAAGCCCCCGGATTTTACGGGGGCTTTTTTATGATCAATATGCTAGTAGATCCACGGGATAATGCGGCTGGTATGTTTCATATAATTGGTATATTCTTCACCAAACTGCGAGCGTAATACTTTCTCTTCTACATTCATCCGGTAAACGAATGCCGCAAATACCGGGATGAATATAATAGCCAGTCCAAGCCAGTTGTTCAGCGACAGACCGAATCCCAGGAAAGATAACAGGGAGCCGGCATAGGAGGGATGCCGCAGTACGCTGTACAACCCATCCTTTTTGATGTGATGATCTTTCCGGATAGTTACATTTACGGTAAACAACCGGCCCAGCTGTGCAATAGCTACAAAGCGCAGTACCATTCCCAGCAGTATAACGCTGAGCCCTATACGATTCATGTCCGGTCCGGGGAGGATATAGTACCCTGTTTTGGCCGCTACTATCACGGAAACATTTATGAAAACAATAATCACGATCCAGATGAAAGCCAGGCTGCCCTGGTCCTGCTTTTTCCTGTCGTCCGCCCCCGTGCCACGAAGAATGCGGTGCAGTAAGATTTCTGAGAGGAACCACGCGAAATAGATGATGGTGGATAGCAAGTTCATAGATAACAGATAAAACAGAGTTATATGTGTAATATATGCTATGTTTTTCGCTTTTCAAAAAGTCCGTAATTTGTGGATGGAATTAAAATATGTGCTATGGAAAACCTGCAGGCGATACTCGCTTCTCCTACACCCGTATTGATTGATTGTTTTGCCACCTGGTGCGGTCCCTGCCAGATGGTGCCTCCCATCCTGAAAGAGGTAAAAGATAAAATGGGGGAGAAGATCCGGATCATCAAGATAGATATAGACAGAAACCAGCAGCTGGCCGCCCAGTGGCAGATCAGCAGTGTGCCTACGTTATTGCTGTTCCGGGAAGGGAGGCTGATATGGAGGCAAAGCGGGGTGGTGCCAGCGCATCAGTTGATACCATTGCTGCAACAGAAGATATAAGTTCAAAAGCCGCCGGGATTCCGGCGGCTTTTGAATTATATCCTGTTATAAAAACTCTGCAGATCCCTCGCCAGCACATCATAAATAGGCCGCGTAAATTCCATGAACAGGTCGGTAGGCGGTGGTGGCGGCATATCCCGCCCGCCCATCAGCTGTTTATCTTCATCACTCAAAGCTCTTTCATCTCCCTTAAAAGTACCATACTGGTTCAGCCAGGTATAGCTGCCGGGAATACGGTCGGTACGCAGCAATTGCCCGTTGGAGGTATTGGTGATGCGATAGTCCAGCAGCCCTTTTGATACCACTGTTTTTTTAGTGATGTAGAGGGTGGCTTTTACTGTTTTATAGATATTGGATTCCTTACCGGTAGAGTCTTTGGTAGTGCCCACCACAATTTCTTTTGAAACATCGCGTTCAATGCGGTCTACATAGGTTTGGCCTACTACAAAATCAAAAAAGCGCAGTTCAATATATTCATCGGGGCGGAGATTTTCGTTACGTGCTACCCGTTCATCGTAGAACTGCACAAACTGGTTGATGTTCCGTTGCTGAAGATTGCGTACCAGGTAATCGCGGAACTGGTCGGCGCTGAACTGGTAATAAGGGGAGCGCACTTCGATCTCACTTACTACCACATTGATCACCCCCATCTGGTAAGCCTCGTCCCGGCGCTGTTTGGCATCGCGGTAATTGGGGATGAGCTTAAGCGCTGCGCCAAATTCGTCGTACGCCTGCCGGGCACTGGCTTTATCGCCCTGGTTCAGCAAAGACATGCCACGGTCGTACCGCATTTCAGCGGCATTTTCCTGGGCCCCTGTAATGGCATCCCGGTAATCCTTCGGCTGCACCAGTTTAAGGGCGGCAGGGGAGCTGTGAATGGCGTTATAAAGGGATTGCATGGCCCTGTACTCATTCCGTATACTTTCCCACTTGAGCTCGTTGTTGGAGCGGAGATATGCGCTGACCCGGTCCTCCCGCACCAGTTGTGCCTGTTTATAGGCATCAGGGAGCAGCCGCGTAGCGGTGGCGTCCTGGGGTTTGCGTTGCAGCTTTTTCACAAAAGCAGTAACGGCTTCGTCGTACCTGCCTTTGTTGAATAATTTTTCGCCTGATTTACAGGAAAGTATAAAGGTGTAGAGAAAGATGGCGATAATGCTCAGTAACTGCCTGAATATTAGCTTTTTCAATGGGGAACTGTTTTATAAGGATATGCTTCGCCAGATGGCGTTTATTTTTATTTAAACTGTCTTCTGAGCTCCCTGTCGGCCTCCCTCGCTTTGATAGAGTCGCGCTTATCATGAAGCTTTTTACCTTTACCAATGCCAATCTCCATTTTTGCCAGGCTTTTATCGGTAATGAATATACGAAGCGGCACAATGGTATAGCCGCGTTCTTTGATCTTGTTTTCCATTTTTCTCAGCTCCCTTTTTGTGAGCAGCAGCTTACGCTCGCGCAGGGGATCATGATTGGAGGAAGTACCGTGTGAATACTCTGCAATATGCAGGCTTCGCACGTATAATTCTCCCTTTGAAAAATAGCAGAAGGAATCGTTAAAGCTCACTTTACCTGCACGGATCGACTTAATCTCCGTACCAAGTAACACCATTCCTGCAATGAATTTATCTTCTATTGCGTACTCAAAATATGCCGATCTGTTCTTTAATTCTGCCATTTGTATTTTAGTATGAGGGGGTAGTTTTTAGCCTTCAACGGTTGGCAGATGCAGGAATATCCTTGCATGTGCCAACCGTCAAAGGCTAAAAGCTGTCTTCTTAATTTTTAAAGATGGTAAGCAAACTTGCCAACTTCGTCTTCAGTTCTTTTCTATCCATGATGAAATCCAGGAAACCGTGCTCCAGCAGGAATTCGGCGCTCTGGAAACCAGCAGGTAAATCTTTCTTGATCGTTTCTTTGATAATCCTTGGACCGGCAAACCCGATCAGGGCGCCTGGCTCGGCAATGTTAAGGTCGCCCAGCATTGCATAGGAGGCAGTTACGCCACCGGTGGTAGGGTCGGTCATCAGGGAGATGTAGGGAAGCCTTGCATCAGCCAGCTGCGTGAGCTTGGCGGATGTTTTAGCCATCTGCATCAGGGAGAAGGCGCTTTCCATCATACGGGCGCCGCCTGATTTGGAGATGATCATCAGCGGCATCTTATGGATAATGCAGTAATCGATGGAACGGGCAATCTTTTCACCAACAACAGAGCCCATGGAGCCACCAATAAAATTAAAATCCATACACGCTACTACGAGATCATTTCCCAGCACTTTACCTGTACCAACGGTCATCGCATCTTTCAGGCCTGATTTTTTCTGCGCATCCTTGAGCCTGTCGGCATAGGGCTTCAGATCTTTAAAGCCCAGGAAGTCGGTCGGGTATATATTTGGGAACAGTTCCTCGAACTGGTTGTTATCAAAGATGATCTCAAAATACTCGGCAGAGTTAATACGGTTGTGATAATTGCACTTATCGCAAACATAGTAATGCTCCTTCAGATCCTTTACAGTGGTGGTTTTTTTACAGTTAGGACACTTGTGCCACAAACCATCCGGTGCTTCTTTCTTTTCACTGGTGGTAGTAGAGATGCCTTGTTTAATTCGCTTAAACCAGCTTGACATATTTTACTATTAGATTAGAAAATAGTGGTGCAAGATACGAATTATCGCATAAAGCCAAAAACATATGAGAAAAAGCTTAAAGTTTAAAGCATAAAGCAAAAAGCCCTTGCAGTGGAGATGATAACATATACGTTTAATATATTATCGCTGATATCTCCGCTACAATGGCTTTTTGCTTTATGCCTTCAGCTTTACGCTGTATTACGCATTTCTGTTAATGCAGTTCAGATCCCTGAACGCTTCTTCCAGGCGTTTAACAAAGGTTTCTTCACCTTTGCGCAGCCATACGCGCGGATCGTAGTATTTTTTATTTGGCTTATCGGGTCCTTCAGGGTTACCCAGCTGAGCCTGGAGGTAATCTTTCTTAGCTTCGTAGAAATCGTGGATACCTTCCCAGAATGCCCACTGCATATCCGTATCAATGTTCATTTTGATAACGCCATAACCCAGGGCTTCTGTAATCTGGTGTTTGGGAGAACCGCTACCACCGTGGAATACATAGAATACAGGTTTAGCGGCAGTTTTAAATTTCTCCTGGATGAATTCCTGGCTGTTGTGCAGGATCACCGGGCGGAGCTCTACGTTACCGGGAGAGTATACGCCATGAACGTTACCGAAAGCAGCGGCCACAGTGAAACGGGGGCCTACCTTTGATAAAATTTCATATGCATAGGCAACTTCTTCGGGCTGGGTATACAGCTTGGAGTTATCTACGCCGGAATTGTCCACACCATCTTCTTCACCACCGGTTACGCCCAGCTCGATCTCGATGGACATACCCAGTTTGTTCATTCTCTC
>NZ_DATCRD010000327.1:0-17946 GCF_036569185.1 Chitinophaga sp. | reverse complement strand
TACAAAAAATTCAGCAGATTCACAAAGATACCAACAGACGACAATTTAATTTCTACAAATGAAACTAAATGATCAGATTTCCAAAACCAGGAAAGAAAAAGGATTCACGCAGGAAGAATTAGCTGACCTGGCTAATATCAGCACCCGCACCATCCAACGGATAGAAAGCGGTGAAAGCATTCCCCGAAGCTTCACAATAAAAGCCATCGCAAAAGCATTGGAGCTTCCTTATGAAACGTTGCTGACGAAGGGAATACCCCTGCCAATACAACCAACAGGCAACACAATCCATTTTCTGAAGATGCTCAATTTATCCAGTTTCTCTTATATCCTGGTGCCATGGGTACATTTCCTGGTTCCCTATTTTATACTAAAAAGACAAAAAAATCTTAATGAAGCAATAACTGCCTGTTGCCGGAAAATTATCCGGCAACAGGTATCCTGGACCATTGCACTTCATTTACTTATGCTCTTTACCGTTGTATTGAACTATATGCAGGTAACGGTATTTAATAACTTCCATACAATCAGCTATCTATGGCCTGTTTTTGTCATGTACTTTCTGAATGCCGGGATCATCATTTACAATGGTATGCTTATTCAAAGAAAATATCAACCCGTTGATTGTCAGCTATTGACGGGTGAATGACGTGTAAATGTCGTTTGCCGGGATACCTTTCCTGCCTAAGTTTGCTGCATCAAAAATCAAATCTGATGCATCCATACATTCTTAAGAAAGCGGTTATTCTGGCAGCCAATATCCTGGCCGTTTATTTTTGCAAAGCGCAGGATATACCTGCCAATCAATTGATACTTCCCGGGGCCAATCACAAAATCCCCTTTACCTGGGCACAGGATCATGCCCGGGGAACATTGAACCAACATGCTGCCATGCTTATCCCGGTTAAGTTAAAAAATTGTCCCAGGCAATTTTTTATGCAATTCGATACCGGTTCGCCCTATTCCCTTTTTTATAGAAACAAGTTAAAATCAATAGAACAACGCTATCCCCAAGCCATCCGGTTAACCGATACTACGGCAATGTTACCGCAGTTTCGTTTTACCGCAGGAAGTACGGAAATATTTGCGAAAGAAATTGCCGTGCAATATTTCGATAGTACTGGAATAAACTGGAACCAGGATACGGTGGAAATTATAGGCACGCTGGGAACAGATCTTATTGACAACAAAACAGTGCTTATTAACTACCCGGAAAAATATCTTTCGATTCGCAGTGCTATTGTGGAAGATGATCACCTGCAATGGTCTGATTTTGTATATGCGGGACGAAGCATACTCCTGCCGGTATCCGTAAAAGAGAAAAGCACCCTGGCATATTTTGATACAGGCTCAAGCGCTTTTGAACTACTGACCGATAAAGAAACAGCCTTGCTACTGTCATCTTCCGGTACCGCTGCAACCATCTCTGAAGTGCAATCCTGGGGAAAAATACTTAAAGCCGTCACTATCCAAACGAAAGATACCATTGCCATAGCGTCTCAGAAAATTCTTTTGCGCACCGCTACCTATATGGAGGGAGTAAGTGAGGAACAGGTGAATGCCATGAAAAGGCTGGGAATTGGCGGGATGGTAGGAAATGGGCTTTTCCTGAACAGGGTGCTTATAATTGATATCCCCAATAAAAGGTACTGTATTACAGGTAACACCGTAAAATGAATGGTGGGTTTCGTATCTTTGTATTGCTCAACCGTGTATTATTCCCCTTAAATGATACCGTTATGAAAACACTGCTACTCCTGCTGCTGCTTCCTATGATATCATCAGGCTTTGCCGCCGATACCGTTCCTTACTTTTACCTCACTCCTGCAGACGCAGCAAAAATCCTGGGCAGGAATGCACTCCTTACCCTGAAAACAGAAAAACAGGGACGTGATGCGGTAAAGTACCGCTGCGCCTTTACAGCTATAGAATCAGACCCCGTTTCCGGCGAAACCGGCAATGTGTTCTACAACTATGAACAGTATGATTCCGAAGCGGCCGCACAAAAAACCTATACCGGCATCCTGGACGATAACCGCCGCAATGGTAATATCCAACTGCTCAACAATACCGGCGATGAAGGCTTCTTTCAAAGCGATGCCAAAAATTTCCAGCTGATCATGGTAAGAAAAAGAGATAAAATTATCAGGATGAAAGTGAATGGAGTAAGCAGCACCACCTCTTTAAGCGCATTGAAAGAAACGGTGAACAGGATCGCCGCTACATTATAATTCCGGTAATAGCTTTCCCCGATCCTTCTTCTTCGATATCATGAATTTTCTTCAAGAAAGATCCTTGCAGCTGATGCTTCGATTTTATACTTGTATCCCGGTTGCAATTCAAAACTACTCAATAGTGGAAATGCTCAAAAGCAAATCCGCCGGTTTTGCCGCTTTTCGCCGGAATCCGCCGGACCGATTGGGCCATAGTGCATTGGTAGTGCATTAAAAGAGCATGAAGACAGTATGAAGACAGCATGAAGACAGTATGGGAACTATATCAGGAGTACGACGCATAGACGACTCCTAAGTACCACAGAAGTATCAGAGAAGTAAGCAATAAGTAACTGAGAATTCAAACGGTCAGCTACCCCTGAACAGAGCAGCTGACCGCAGATAAATAAGGGTGAATTACAACCCCTTCCCAAAATCCGGCGCCGGTTTATCATACCAAACCCTCTGCGAACTGAGTGTCGGTAAATCCTGCGCATTGGGCGTAAAGCCCTGTTGCTGCATGGCGGCATTCCAGTTGGCCCTGTTAACCTCCCCGGGATCTGTTAGCCAGAACCGGCGCGGAATCAGCTCATTAAAAGTTTCCCTGCCGTAATACGCGGAACCGGTTTTAGGATACCCCGTGCGCCGGCAAAACACATAGGCTTCATTGGGCTGACGGTACATGCTCAGGAAAGCCTGTATATAAATCCTCTCCAGGTTATTGACACCATTGAATTTCACCTGCGCATTGTTCTGGTAAGCCTCTATTTCTGTAAGCCCTGTACCGGTGTAAGCTGTGGTGGAACCAGCTGCTACCGCAATGGCATTCATGGTTTGAATAGAAGAGGCGATCCCTTTCTTATACCAGTCTTCCGCCGTTCCTTTGGTATCTACGCCCCCTGCATACCCTTTCTGGATAAACTCTGCTATATAAAAACAGGTTTCTGCATAAGTAACGGGTACATCCAAAAAATTGCCGGTGGCCTGGTTCAGCTTGGGAGAAAAGAACCGGCGGTTGATGGCAGATATTAAATTGTATTTGGTATACTGGCTTACAATAAATCCATTCCCGATATAAGCCGCTACGGTGGGATTGGTGGTCCAGTCGGCCGGACCGCCCTGGTACATGATCAGCGGGTCATTGGGATTAATGAAAGCCGGCAGCGTAACGTTATATTTTGCCAGTGAATCCTTGTAACTGCCTACCAGGTCGTTCTTTTCGAAGTACACCGGTAAACGCGGATCTCCACTTTTTTTCATAAAGGCCATAATGGAAGTGGTAGCATAACGGCGGCTGCGGTAATCTATATCAGCGCCGTTACCAAATGGCGTATAGGTGCTGTTAAGATATTTCACCTGCGATGCATCATCATTAATAGGACCGGTAGCATCTTTCATTACCTCCTGGAAAATGGCCTGGCATTTGGCTTTATCAGCGTTTTCTAACCTGGCGGCTATACGAAGTTTGAGCGTATTGGCCAGCTTCACCCATTTAGCCCAGTCGCTCTGGTAAAAAATATCCGATTGCCCGTAGCTCACCTGCGCAGGAAGCGAGTTATCAGAAAGCACTTTAATAGCGGCATCCAGTTGGGAGAGCCAGTTGTTTATCAGTGTTGGCTGCTCATCGTAAACAGGGCCGTATTGCGACTGATAACGCCCTTCAATGGCTTGTGAATAAGGAATGGAGCCATTCATATCCGTTACCTTCAAACCGTGAAGCACCTGCAATACATAGGTGACCATGGCTATCTTCTGGTACTGGTCTTTGTTGGGCATTTCATCTACCTGCTTCCTGATCTCAAATAAATTAGGCAGGATCTGGAGATAGTAATTATTATAACGCGTGTTTACGTTGTTGGTAATTTCATAAGGACTGGAAGTAACATGCTGTGTAAAGCGCATCAGTTGTTCCATGCTTTCCCATACCCATTCTGTGCCCTGGTAGGTAATGATCTTATCTTCCGAATAACTAAGCAGGAACTTTACATCCGGCTTCGACACCAGGCTTGGATTGGTATTGATATCCCCGAAATTCTTAGAGCAGGAGCTGGATCCGAGCAGCGCGAGTAACAGACCGGTTCTTATATATTGATGCAATGTATTTTTCATGATCTTGATTTTTTGTTTTGTACAATTTATTTTCCTTAGAAGCCAACCCTGATAGTACCTGCAATGGAACGTACCATTGGCAGAAATCCTTCTTCCCCGGAGAACGCCGTATTGTTGGAGTTGTTGGAAGCAGGATTGTAATTATAAGGCAGTGAATTGTACAGGTATAACAGGTCGCGGCCTACAATCGCTACGCTGAGATTGTTCAGCATCAGTTTCTTACAGATAGCCGGTGAAAACTGGTATGCTAAAGACACCTGTCTCAAAGAAATCCATGAATTCTTTTTGATCCAGTAATCGGCTACACCGGTAGAAGAAGATCCGTAGCGATAATAAAACTGCGGCGCATGGGTAGGTTCTACCAATCCCTTTTCATAAGCCTGCTGATAGGTCATGCCACCCACATTTACCTGTTGCCCGTCGGGCAGGGTCACCATCTGTCCCTTTGCAAATACGCCATCGGGGATAATACCGTCATCGTAGGTTTGCTGATCATACTTGCTGGTCCAGGTGATACCGCCGTGCTCAGCATCCCTGCCCTGCAGGGTGTTGGGAAATACGCCGGTATGCGTGCCATAACGATAGGTAAGTAATACAAAGTCGCCGCCAAATTTACCATCCAGTAATACGTTCAGCGAAATGTTTTTAAACCGGAAAGTATTGCTCCATCCGGCGCGGAATTTGGCATTGATATCTCCTACATCCTGCAGGGTGTTGCTACGGGCGGGGAATCCTGCGCGGGCATCGGAGCGCCAGGCCAGTTCAGGCTTTCCATTGTTGGGATCATCTATCGGGTTGCCATTGGCATCGGTGGCCTGGTAAGCTTTTGAATGGATGGTAGTGCGGAGGGTACCGTAGGATTTGCCTACAATGGCCCAGGTACTGATCTCTCCCACATTGGCTTTCAGGTCGTATTCATTACGGCCGGGATACAATGATTTGATCAGGTTCCTGTTAAGCGAGTAATTGACGTTGGTACTCCATTCAAAGTTTTTGGATTTCACCGGTGTTCCATCTACCATTACTTCCAATCCCCTGTTCTGGATATTTCCGGCATTGATAATAATGCCTTCCAGGCCGGATTCCGGCGGGGTGCCTATATCGAGGATCTGGTTCCTGGTGTTATCCTGGTAAACGGATACGTCGAAGCCTATACGATTTTTAAGGAAGCGCATTTCTATACCCAGCTCTTTAGCCACTTTTCTTTCCGGTTTCAGATCGGGCACCAGCGCAATAAATTTACCGGTAAGCGGATCTGGATAACGGCTGTAAGTGGAGATGGGAAGATCCAAACCACCGGAAGAAGTGTACCCGTTAAAGGCAAAGCCCGGGTTGAGGGTGAATGGATCGGTATCATTACCCAGCCCGGCTATATTACCTCTTAATTTACCAAAGGTGATCCATGCGGGTAGTTTAAACGTTTCGGAAAACAGCCAGGAAACGCTCACCGCGGGGTACTGGTAAAAATAGTTACCCGTACCATTGGTATAGGTAAGCGCAGATGACCAGTCGCCACGGAAAGTTCCCTGCACAAACAGCTGGTTCTTCCAGGCCAGGTCTACGCTGGCATAAATGGAGTTGAATGCTTTCTTACTTTTCAGCCCTCCTTCTGCTTTGGGTTTCTCAACCGAGTTGGCCAGGAAGTAGTTGCCCGGATAACTGAGCCCTCCTACTGTTTCGCTGTAATTATAGGTAGTTTGGAAACGTTGTGTTTCACCGCCTATATACCCGCTGAGGTCCAGGTCTTTGGTAAGGGTTTTATTTACGGTAGCCATCCATTTAAAGAAGTAGCTTTCTTTACTGGTATGTCCAAGGCCGTACAACCCGCCGGTAAAGTTTTGTCCCTGCCCCAGTTCCTTGTTCTCATTTTTGATATACAGGTTATTCACGTTGCCTTCCAGTACCAGGTTAGCCCAGGGCGTAAGTTTTGCGGTAATGGCGAGCCGGCCGCGGATGGTTTGTTCATTCTGGAAGTAATCATTTTCAAACAGGTTGAACCAGAACCGGGATTCGGGCGCTTTGTTGGTTTCATTGGGATCTGCCGGGTTGGGCGTGCCACCGAAAGCGCTGGTATAATGTTCCTTTTGCATCCAGTACCTGGTGTCGTAGTTACGTGGCAGCAGCCAGGTGAACAGTTTACCAAAGTTATAAGAGGCAAAAGCGTCGAGACCACCGAGGCGTGGCGGGTTCCTTCCCGTGAAATAAGTGTAGTTGGCGCTTACATCGGCACTGAGGAACTTATTGATAGTATGCGTCACCCGCGCTTCCACGCTGTTTTTGAGCAGGTTGTTTTTGGCCACAATACCTTCACTCTGGTCGCGGGTGTAAGATACGCGGAAAGTGGACCGGTCGTTACCCCCATCCAGCGATATATTGGTGGCTGATCCATGACCGGTTTGAAATGCATCGAGGAAGTTATTGGGCTGCGCTACATATTTTGTAGGAGTACCATCGTAGTTGATCACATCCTGCCCTGCAAAACGGGGGCCCCAGTTTTCCAGTTCGCGGCCAATCTGCCGGTCGATATAGGGTTTACCGGTAGCCGGATCAGTAGGGAATACTTTTGTTCTCCATTGCTCATTGGGTTTATAATTAGGATCACGGTTATCGGTAAAGAAGCCGCCTACGGTACCCCCACCGTATTCATTCTGGAAATCAGGTCCTGAATAAGGATCAAATACATTAAACGTCTGGCTAACGTTAATGCCTAAACCTTTTCTTTCGTGTCCTTTTTTTGTAGTGATGAGAATAACCCCGTTGATAGCGCGGGAACCGTACAAAGCAGCGGCTGACGAGCCTTTGAGCACAGTTACGCTTTCAAAGTCTTCCATGTTCAGGTTTTTCAGGTCGTTACCAAAGTCGCGCCCTGTACCTCCGAAGGTGCCATTGTCCATGATCACGCCATCGATCACAAAAATGGGCTGGTTGTCATTCCCCAGCGTGGAGTTACCACGGATCACGATCTTGGTGCTGCCAAAAAGACCGCCGGCGCCCTGGTCTATCTGCACCCCTGCTACTTTTCCCTGCAGGGCATTTACCGGGTTTACTTCATTGGTAATAGCCAGGTCGCCGCCCTTGATTTCGGTAGCGGCAAATCCCAGGCTCTTTTTGGCTTTGGTGATACCCAGTGCGGTTACCACTACCTCTCCCAGTTGCTTATTGTCTTCCACCACGGTAACGTTGATGGTGGTTTGGTTGTTGATAGCAATTTCCTGGCGCAGGTAACCGATGGCATTAAAGACCAGGACCCCGTTGGCCGGCGCATTGATGGAATAATTTCCCGCTGCATCAGATACGCTACCGGTTGTAGTACCTTTCAACAGTACAGAAACACCAGGTATGGCTTCCTTCTTCGTGGAGGTAATGGTTCCGGTGACTTTAATGTTTTGTGCGAAGGTTGCTAAAGTGCAACATAGGACCAGGTATAAAGAAAATATTCCGCGCTTGCAGGAATGTAAACATGTCCACATACAGGTGAATTTAAAGGTTGATAATATTTATGCTATGACCGACTTGAATTTGCGTGCGATTTGTTCACTTACTGAGAATGGTTGATTTAAATAAACGGTTGATGATCTGCTCCTGACTATAACGGCTGAACTGGTTATTTGTTCATAACAGTAAAAGTGTTTGATAAATTTGTATGCAATCGAAAACCAGCTGACAGTCGTCCAACTTTTATCTATTCACTTTAAAATACAATTTGTCATGTTTACAACCAATTCCGGCCCGGAACTTTACTGTCCTTATCCCCAGCGCCTGCACCCGCTGGTACATGAAGCCGACGCGCATACCACTGCGTGGGTGCATGCTTTTCATCTTGCAACAGAAGAAAGCGCCTGGAGTGCCTATCACGATCAGAAGTTCACCTGGATGGTAGCCAGGATGTTCCCGGATGCGCCGCTGTTTTCCTTATGCATTGCAAGCGATTTTAACACATTGTTGTTCCTTTGGGATGATCACCTGGATGCCCTGGCGCCCAATGAATTCAACACCGGTTTCGAGCGCATGGCGCATCACATGATGCAGATCCTCCAGGCTGGCAAAACATTCACCCTGGAAACGGGAGGCCCGTTACTGGCAGCCATGAGCGATATCTGGCAACGGATGTGCCGCATCAGCAACCGCGCCTGGCAGGCCCGTTTTGCCCGGAGCCTGAAAGATGCCTTTACAGCCAATTTATGGCGTATGCAGCATGTCAGCAAGGCGCGTCACATTTCGCTGAAAGACTACATGCGCTTTCGCCCGCAGATCGGTGGCGCCAACTTTTTCCTGGAGCTGGCTACACTGATGGATGCCATTCACCTGCCGGCAGACCTTCGTGCCAATCCGCAGGTAAAAAGCCTGGGCCTTTACTGCAGCCGCACCATTTGCTGGGCCAACGACCTCTACTCCTTTTCAAAAGAATCAGAACTGGGTGATGAGCTCAACCTCGTGATGCTCCTGAAACACCATCAGCAACTCACACTGGAACAGGCGGTAGAACAGGCGGTAAAAATCCACAACTCAGAAGTAGCCCTGTTTAACAATACTGCTGATGTACTCACCGCTGTATGCGCTTCCGCTGTAAAACCGGTACTGGAACAGTATATTTTAACACTGGGACAAATGATGAAAGGCAACATCGACTGGAGTGGCATAGACACAACACGTTACCAGTATGTATATGCGTAACTACCGAAGCAATACTTTGTTCACGGTGCTGTTCAACAGTTTCAAATCAATAGGTTTAGAGATATATTCCCTGGCGCCTGCGCCCAGCATATCATCGATCGACTCCTGGAAGGCATCGCCGGATACAGCGATCACCGGAATATTTTTTAAGGCAGGTATATCACGGAGCTGCTGAAGGGTATCCTTCCCGCTAAGTCCCGGCATATAACTATCTATGAAAATAAGATCCGGTTTTTCATCCATTGCTTTGTTAATACCTTCGGCCCCGCTCCCTGCCACTATTGTAGCAAAGCCAAGCCTGCGCAGGAAATTGGATAACACCAGCTGGCTCATCTCATTATCATCGATCACCAGGCTTTTTTGTCCTTTGTGAAGCGTAAGCTCCATCCAGCCTCCCTGCGTTTGGGTTGGCGCCTGGGCTATTGCCAGCGGCAACCGTACAATAAACGTGGTGCCTTCACCAGGCAGGCTGGTCACAGATATCTTTCCGCCCATCATCTCCACATATTTCTTCGTGATCGGCAAACCAAGACCGGTTCCTTCAAATTCGCTTTTACCCGCTTTAAACGGCGTAAATAAGGTAAGCAGGTCGGCCGCAGCAATACCATCCCCCTGGTCTTTTACTACAAACTGCCACTGCGTTCCTTCCCTTAAAACATCTATCGAAATTACGCTGTTGGTGCGGGTGAACTTGATGGCATTAAACAACAGGTTATTCAGCACCTGCGTCAGTTTACCTTTATCGGCCAGTATATAGCCAGGCATATCTTCCGGTATATCCGCCCTGATCTTCACTCCCCGCAGATCGGCGATATACTGGTACACAATGATCTTATCGGAAATCAGCTCGCGGATATTAAATACTTCGGGATAAATGTCATGTGCTGCCCCGTCTTCTATTTTTGAGATAGCCAGCACATTATTGATGATCTGCAAAACATTATGTGTAGCGGAATACAGGTGCTCTATTTCCGGGCGGATATCGTTGTAGCGGTCTTCCTTATGCACTTTCATCATGAGGTCCTGGCTGATCCCGTAAATCGCATTCAGCGGGTTACGGATCTCGTGGCTGGTTTCCCTTACAAAAATTGTTTTTTCGTCGGTCGCTTTTGTCAGCTTTGTATTGAGCGTTTTCAGTTTTCTTACATACAGGAAGATAGTAGCTACATCCAGCAGCAGGATGGCCGGAAGCGTAATCCAGCGGATGATGAATTGCTGGTGATGCCCCATGGCCATGGGTGTAATAAAAGTATAGTAATAATTGATTTCGCAGGCGATGACCGATAAGGTGGCTACCACAATACTGGCCGCTACCATGGCCCGGCTCCTGAAAACCATGAGCGATGCGCCCAGCAGGAACAGGAACAGCAGGTGTACTTCCGTTAACATGCCCATTACGGCGCTGAAATAAACGATAGCGATATTGTTGATCGCCACGAAAGCAATACTGGCTAAAACAGGCTTATTTACGGCATTCAGGAGCAATACACCAAGAAAAAGACCTGCTTCTGTCCAGGCAGGCACCAAAAGGTCCGTTTTCCCGGTACCGGCATAACAGAGCGCGCCAAATAAAAGACAGAGGGTGATGGTGATGATAGAAAATATATTAACCATCCTGGTCACCTTTGCCAGTGACTCCTCCTGGCGGAAGGTTCCGGTGTTCACAACATGGTGAAAAAGTTGACGGATGTTCATATGGTTATATTTTGAGAGGCATTCCCGGGATAGCTGACAAATCAATACAGTTGTAAATCAGTATATCACATGCATAAAGCTACTGCAATTTACGGATTATTTACATCCGTGGGTCTTTCACTTTCAGAAGGCTGGCATTAATGGCTACCACCACGGTACTTATCGTCATTAATACCGCACCGGCAGCGGGGCTCAGCAGGATTCCCTCCTTATACAATACGCCTGCCGCCAGGGGCAGTGCCACTATATTATAGCCTGTTGCCCAGGCGAGGTTCTGGATCATTTTCCGGAAAGTGGCCTTGCCGAAGAGGATCAGGTTTACCACATCCCGGGGGTTGCTGTTCACCAGTACAATCCCGGCTGTTTCCGCCGCCACATCGCTGCCGCTGCCGATGGCAATACCCACATTGGCCTGGGCCAGCGCCGGGGCATCGTTGATGCCGTCGCCGGTCATAGCCACAAATTCGCCCTGTTGCTGCAGTTCCTTAATCTTATCCAGCTTCTCATGCGGCAGCACTTCGGCAATATAGCTGTCCATTCCCAGGGTTTTGCTTACCCCCGCCGCCACTACCTTGTTATCGCCGGTGAGCAGTACCGTTTTGATGCCGTTTTCCTTCAAAGTAGCGATGGCTCCGGCCGATTCCGGCCTCACCTGGTCGGCCAGCGCAATAAACCCCGTCACGGCATTATCCCTTACCACATACACCAGGGTTTCCCCTGCCTCAATGGTAGCTGTAGCCGCATCCTTAAACTGCTCCGCCACGTAACCCGGGCTCACTACCTGTACTTCCTTCCCGGCAATACGCCCGGTAATGCCTTTGCCGGTGAGCGCGGTGATATTTTCTGCGGCCGGCAACGCAAGCTGCATCTCTTTTGCCTTTGTAGTAATACCGGTGGCTATTGGGTGCTCTGAACTTCCTTCCAGGGCAGCCGCCATAGCCAGCACCTCTTCTCCCGGAATGCCCGGTTGCAATGATTCAAACCGCGCCACTTCGAAACGCCCTACAGTGAGGGTACCTGTCTTATCAAAAACAAGGGTGGTGATCTTCCTGGAATTTTCGAAATCGGTCCGGTTCTTTATCAGTAACCCATGCCGTGCGGATAACGCGGTAGACCGGGCAATTACCAACGGCACCGCCAGGCCCAGCGCATGCGGGCAGCAGATCACGATCACTGTTACCATCCGCTCAATGGCAAAGGATAATTCCCGGCCGCTTAACCACCAGTATAAAAAAGTGGCGATACCGGCTAAGATGGCAATCACCGTAAGCCAGCGCGCCGCTTTGTTGGCCAGCAGCTGCGTTTTTGATTTGGATTGCTGCGCATCCTGCACCAGCTTCACTACCTGCGAAAGATAGGAGTCTGCCGCACCATGCGACACGGTTACTTTTATTGCGCCATTACCATTAATGGAACCGGCAATTACTTTATCGCCACGTTGTTTTTGTACCGGTTTTGATTCACCGGTAAGCATGCTTTCATTCAGCGAAGTAGTTCCTTCTTCAATGGTGCCGTCTGCCGCCACTTTTTCACCAGGTTTTACCAGGATCACATCCCCTGCTTTCAACGATTCCGTTTTCACTTCCATCACATGATCACCATGCACCAGGTGCGCTTCATCAGGCATCAGCTGTACCAGCAGTTCCAGTTCTCGCGAAGCGCCCATCACCGACTTCATTTCAATCCAGTGCCCCAGCAGCATGATGAGGATCAGGGTGGTCAGCTCCCAGAAAAAGTCCATTCCAGGCAAACCAAACACCGTAGCCACGCTGTAGATATATGCCACAGTAATAGCGAAACCGATCAACGTCATCATGCCGGGATCGCGCCCCTTCATTTCTTCCCACCATCCTTTCAGGAAAGGCCATCCCCCATAAAAAAACACAACAGATGATAATCCAAGCAGTACCCAGGCATCTCCGGAAAAAGTAAAATTAATACCCAGCCAGTGCTGGATCATCTGAGAGAGCAGCATTACCGGTATCGTTAGTACCAGCACCACATAAAAACGTTTCCTGAAATCGGCAATCATCATGGCATGATGATCATGATGCCCGCCGTGCTGCATAGCCCCGTGATCATGCGCTGGCGCTGTAGTATTGTGCTGGTGTTGATGCTGATGTTCCATCACTGTATGTTTTAATAGCTTAACGTGATACCGGCGCCAAGGCCCATATCGCTGTCGTAATGCGTGGAGAAGGAAAAATTCCTTGTAACAATATACCGGAGCCCGGCCATATATTCTTTATCTGTGTTTACCATAAAACCAAAACGCAGCCGCCTTGTAACGGGCACATCTTCCCTGGTCAACTGTACGCGTACCCTGCCGTCTGTATCCAGCGACGCGTCTGCCACGATCAGCATGGGCAGTGTATATTCCAACCCGATGTGAAGTACCTGCCTGAAGTCTTTTGTATTCTTCTGGCCAAAGAGGTTCTTCTCAGGTTCTTCCATCTTGCGGTAACGCACATCCCAGCCGATATAGGGGAATAACCACTGGTTCTTACCGAGGTATCTTCCGAAATGGCTTTCACTTTCATAACCATCGCGGTCGTTTAAACCAACGCGCCATTCGGTAGACAAACGGTAACGGCTATTCGCTACAATAATCTCGCCATCGCTGCCGGTGCTTTCCAGTCCTACGCGCGCCATGGGATATAACATACGGTCGTCTTTTTTCAGCATGCGGTAAGCCTTCACCGGGTCGGGCACTTCCGGATTGGGCGGGGAGTTTTCATAACTGAACACGCGTCCCATGCCGCTCATCATATGGTAAAGAATGTGACAGTGGAAAAACCAGTCGCCGCTTTCTGTAGCAGCAAACTCAATCGTGTCCACTTCCATCGGCATAATATCCAGTACTGTTTTCAGCGGCGAATATTCGCCCTGCCCGTTCAGTACCCGGAAGAAATGCCCGTGCAGGTGCATGGGGTGCCGCATCATGGTGTTGTTGAACAACACGATCCGCACAATTTCCCCTTTCTTAATTAAGATCTTATCCGTTTCGGACACCACTTTATTGTTGATGCTCCATACATAACGGTTCATGTTCCCTGTTAGTTCAAAATGCAGTTGTTTAACCGGCCCTTCCGGCAGCGTTGTTTTCTGCGGCGCCTTCAACATGCCATAGTTCAATGTTACAATATCCCCGGCGGTGCTGTCCATCTGCATGTTATGCATATCATGACCGCTATGATTCATCGGCTTATCACTCCCGGTGATTTCAGGATACATCACGGTGTTCATATCCATTACCTGGTTGCTCATCTGCATGCCGCTGCTGGTATCGAGGTTGCCATTCATCTTCATCATATCGTTCATCATCTTCATTCCCTCAAAGTATTTCAGTCTTGGTAACCGCTTGGCCGGCATCTTCATGCCCTGGCCCAGCCACAGGGAGGTGGAGCGGGTACGGTCTTCCGCGGTGGCGAGAAATTCATACTGCATATTTTCCGGGATGGTCACTATTACATCATAGGTTTCCGATACGCCCACCAGTAGCCGGTCTACTTCCACGGGTTCTACATCGGCGCCATCGTTGGCTACCACGGTGAGTTTTCCACCGGCATAGTTCAGCCAGAAATAAGTGGAGGAACTGCCGTTGATGATCCTTAGCCGTACTTTATCACCGGCTTTGAACTGTGGTTGTTCGTCTGTTTCTTTACCGTTAGACAGGAAGCGTTCGTAATATACATCGCTCACATCCATGGCGTTCATGCGTTTCCATTCATTGGTCACTTTTGTTTTGAAATGCTTGTGCTGTATAGCTTCCGCATAACTCTGTACCGAACCTTTCTTAATAGCGAACCAATCGTTTGCATTATGCAGGTACCTGTTCACCGTATGCGGGTGCATATCTGTCCAGTCGCTCAGCAACAACGTATACTCCTTTCCGTTATCCGGCTTACGTTCATGAAAAACAATGGCGCCGTACATACCGCTTTGTTCCTGGAACATGGTATGACTATGATACCAGTAGGTACCATGCTGTACAACAGGGAAACGGTACAGGTGCGTTTCACCGGCTTTCACCGGCCTGGTAGTGAGATAGGAAACACCGTCGTACTGATTGGGTAAAATAAGTCCGTGCCAGTGAATAGAGGTTTCTTCTTTCAGGGTGTTGTGTACATAGATCTCTGCCGTATCCCCCTCTGTAAAATGCAGGGTGGGCCCGGGAATAGAACCGTTGATAGCAAGCCCGTGGCTCATTTTTCCGGAATAATGCACCATGGTATCGCCTACATACAGGTCGTAGCGCACTACTTTGGGAGCGGTATTTAAAGAAGCCTGCGCAACCACCATGCTGCACAGGCTCATTAATGTAATATACAGGAATACTGCCTTCATACTAACAATTAAAACTACTGAATGGTATCGCTTACTTTACCACAGGTCAGCATCTGGCTGCCGTAGTAAGGATTTTTAATTGCGTTGCTGTTGCTCAGCCAATACGCCTTTTTCATGGGGCAGTATTCCTGGTATACCGGCTGGGCAGAAAGGGATACTGCTTTGGCCAGCTGGTAAAAGTCATCAGAAAATGTTTTGAAATGTTCCCGTTGTTTACTGATATCTTTTGCTTCAGCGATGGCTTTGGCGCCAGCCTGCAGCTTTGCCGCCAGCGGCATATAGGCATCATGAACTGCCGGTGGCATAGACGACATATCAACGCCGGCGGCGGCTTTTACAAACTCATCTGCTTTAGCGGCAGACACACCTGCATTACCACCTACCAATGCATCTTTGATATTGTAATATAAAGAAAGCAAGGGAGAAAGTTGCGGGGAAACGGTTTTGTCCTGTGCCATTCCCTGTTGCATAAATGCGGCTATCAATAAGATGCCTGCCATTAATATCTTTTTCATGTTTGTTGTTTTTTTTGTTGATGATGACGTAAAATTACGAGGCATATAAGGCGGGACTGTTATACAATTCATATTATCTTTTACATAATTCCGCGGATGTTGTCTGACTCAGGATTAAACTGATTATACTGAGTCAGACAAATTCCCCTAAAAATTATAAAATAATGCGTGTGTTCATTACATTTATACGCACATGATTCAACCGGGGCTACCCCTACACAATACCACAATTATGAAAAAAACAGTTTTATTCCTGGCGGCCACTATGATAAGCGCCTTCAGCTTTGCCGATGTTCGTTTGCCCAATGTTTTCGGCGATAACATGGTGTTACAGCGCGACAAACCCATCCCGGTATGGGGCTGGGCCGATAAGAACGAAAAAGTGACCATACAGTTCAACCAGCAGGTGAAAACCGTAAAGGCCGGTAAGGATGGCCGGTGGAAAGTACTTCTGCAGCCTGAAAAAGCAGGCGGCCCTTATACCCTCACCGTAAAAGGCAGGAACAGTATCAGTTTGAAGGATATCCTTATGGGCGACGTGTGGATCTGCAGCGGCCAGTCCAACATGGAATTCCATGTGAACGGCGTTATCAACGCCGGTAAGGAAATAGCGCAATCTGCCAATCCCGCCATCCGGCATTTTTATTTACCGAAAGATATATCTGCCACACCTGTGGAAGACGTGAAACAAAGTGCCTGGCTGCCGGCAGCGCCGGAAAACACGGGCGATTTTACCGCCGTAGGTTACTTTTTTGCGAAAGCGCTGAATGAACAGCTGCATGTGCCTATCGGCCTTATCCATACTTCCTGGGGCGGCACCATGGTGGAAACATGGATCAGCCGCGAAGGACTAGCCAATAGCGACGATTTCCGCGATATAATGCAGGGACTTCCTACATTGAACCTCGATTCCCTGGGCGTTGCCTCCAGGAACAGGCAGCAGCAGATCATCCAGTCGCTGCAGGGCGGTCTTCCCGATGCCGCTGCGGTAGCTACCTGGCCGGCCCCCGGTACCGATGATCAGTCCTGGAAAAAGATGAAAGTGCCCACCCTATGGGAACAGCAACAGCTGCCCAATTTCGATGGCATCGTATGGTTCCGTAAAACCTTCCAGGTAGCCGAAGCGGATGCCGGCAAACCCGCGGAATTGAGCCTGGGCACTATCGATGATAACGACGTTACTTATATCAACGGCACACAGGTAGGCAGCACCAAAGGCTACGATGCCTTCCGTACCTATCATATTCCTGCCGGCGTTTTAAAAGCCGGTAATAATGTGATTGCCGTAAGAATAGCGGATAACGGCGGTGGCGGTGGGTTTTATGGAGATGCCGAAAGCGTATTTTTACAGATTGCCGCTCAGAAACAATCCCTTGCAGGCGACTGGGCCTTCCGTATAGAAAAGGCAATTAACCCGGGCGCCAGTGTAGGGCCTAACAGCTACCCTTCTTTGCTGTTTAACGCTATGATCAACCCCATACTGCCATTTGCCATCAAAGGCGCTATCTGGTACCAGGGAGAAACCAATGCCGACCGCGCTTACCAGTACCGCAAAGCTTTTCCGCTGATGATCAGCGATTGGCGCCGTTTGTGGAAGCAGGGCGACTTCCCCTTTTACTTTGTACAACTGGCCAGCTTCAACGCCAACAATGGCAACAGCCAGAAAGGCAGCACATGGGCTGAGCTGAGGGAAGCGCAAACCCTTACCCAGCAATTGCCCAATACCGGCATGGCAGTGATCACAGACGTTGGCGAGCCTAAAGACATCCACCCGAAAAACAAACAGGATGTTGGAAAACGGCTGGCGGCAGTAGCCCTGCATCAAACCTACGGACAGGATAATGTATTCAGCGGCCCTGTGTACCAGTCTATGCAGGTAAGCGGCAACAAAGTAACCCTTAGCTTCACCAGCACCGGCAGCGGCCTGGTGGTAAAAGACAAATACGGTTATATCCGCGGATTTGAAGTAGCCGGCGCCGACAAACAATTCCACTACGCTAAAGCCTTCACCGATGGCAACAAAGTGATAGTATATGCAGATGAAGTAACTACTCCTGTGGCTGTTCGCTATGGCTGGGCAGATGATAACCTGGAAGACAACCTCTTTAACAAAGAAGGTTTCCCGGCAGCGCCCTTCCGTACCGATACCTGGAAAGGCGTTACCGAGGGGGTGAAGTACAGCGTAAGATAATCGCCTTAGCGGAGTTTGTCTGACTCAGGATTAAACTGATTACGCTGATTACGCTGATTTTTTTGATTTTATAACTGATTTTAAAAAGATTCGGGGAGATATGAGCGGGTATCGCTTATATCTCCCCGAATCTTTTTAAAATCCTGACAAAATCAAATCAGCGTAATCAGCGTAATCAGTTTAATCCTGAGTCAGACAAACT
>NZ_DATCRD010000326.1:0-15059 GCF_036569185.1 Chitinophaga sp. | reverse complement strand
GAGGAGTATTTGTTGTTCTCCTTATTGATCTGTTTTTTAGAAGATGGGTTGATATTTAGTATTAAACAAGATTCCCCACTGATCTTCCTTTCGTAGCTAGTTTCCCATTCTATTTTTTGCGGTAAACTATCATTTAAATCTGGAGAGTTACTAAGATTAAATGTTGTTATCACATTATTATAGCTCTGTTTTGCTTCAGAAATGGTAATTTTGGTTGATAGATAGGAGTCGGTTTTATTACATCCATGTATAACCAGAAGAAAAGCTAAACAGTAATAGAAAGATTTCATTAGGATCACGATTTTGGTTTCATTAATTTAGATGATTTCCTCTATTCAAAAAATTGATATATGTCACATATATATATTCCCCTAATTTTCACTATATTCATACCCTTATTTTTCACCTCCTCAAAATAACTGACCATAATGGAAGCCTTATTCACCTTACTATCACAATTAGGTCCCATCTCTGAAGACCTCAAATCAGCAATCTCCGCCAGGCTCCAGTTTGTTAACATTAAAAGGAAACAAACCGCATTAATGCAGGGCCGCGTTTGCGATCATCTCTTCTTTGTATCCAAAGGCATACTGAGAGCATATTATGAGAAAGATGCGGAAGAAATTACCAGCTGGTTTATGATGGAAAATGATTTCTTTATTTCAGTTTTATCTTTTTTCAGGAGGATCAAAAGCTACGAAACCATTGTAGCAATGGAAGATTGTGAACTGGTCTACATCAGTTATGATGATCTCATGGACCTCTACGCAACCTCTCTCGAGTTCAATATCATTGGAAGAAAACTTACAGAATATTACTATTGCAAAAGTGAAGAACGTTTGCTGGCTATGAGGAAACAAACAGCTGTTGAAAGAGTGGAGTTTCTTATGCAAAATAGTCCAGGTCTGATTGATAGAGTACCTCTGAAATATATCGCCTCCTATCTGGGAGTTACACGGGAAACCTTCTCAAGGATAAGAGCCTTGTACTAAATTTCTCAATACGATTAAGTGAGAAATATCAGTTTTATTTAATGATATTTCTCACTTAATCGAATAATCAAATTACCTAATTTTGATCCCGGAACACCAATCAATCATTATCAAAACAACAATTTTTAAGTCGAGAGCAAAAGCGAAAATCCCGTAGTCGCTGTAATCATTTTCAGTTTAACAAAGACAGGTCATTGATTCAATATCACATATTGAAAGAAGCATTCGCATGGCATAAGTGTATTCATTCATCCATTAAACAACCCGATTTTAAAAGGTGGTGTGCGCTTCCCCTTTCCCCATTCGCTCAGGGTGGGGAAAGTAAGGAAGCCTGCTAAAAATTGACGATCCCACGACTTGGTATGTTAATAAAATGCAACATACCATTTCTGCCTATCGGTGGAGAACAAGTAGCAACAGACAACCAGACCTATGTTAAAGTAGGAAAAACCTATTATCAGCCGGTAAGCCAGGCGTGAGCCGCCGGACAAACTAACTTTGAGCTGTGCAACAAAATACAACAACGCTGTCCGACCGACCTTTGTCTCAACAAAAAAAAATAATCATGACAAAAGTTTGGTTTATTACAGGAAGTTCCAGGGGGCTCGGTCTTAGTCTCACAAAGGCTGTATTGGCCAGCGGCGACCAGGTAGCAGCTACCGCCCGCACTCCTGAACAATTAAACGGCCTCGTTGCACAATACCCCGGCCAGATCCTCCCCATACAACTGGACGTAACAAACTCCCAACAGATCGGGAAGGCAGTGGATACCGCCATTGCGCACTTTGGAAGAATTGATGTACTGGTAAATAATGCCGGCTTTGGTATCATCGGCGCAACGGAAGCTTTCACAGAGGAACAGGTGCGCAGCCAGCTGGAAACAAACCTCTATGCACCCATCGCAGTTACCAGGGCAGTGCTGCCGCATATGCGCAAACAACGCGCGGGCCGTATCCTCCAGATCAGCTCTGTAGGTGGCCGTGTAGGTAACCCCGGCCTTTCTATGTACCAGGCGGCTAAATTCGGTGTGAGTGGATTTACAGAGGTATTGGCAAAAGAAGTGGCGCCATTGGGTATCTTTGTTACCTCGGTAGAGCCGGGCGGCTTCCGTACCGATTGGGCCGGCGCATCTATGAGCTATGCACCGGCAATTGAAGGATACGAATCTACGGTTGGCTGGAGAGTGGATTTTTTTCAAAATAACTTTGTACCGGTAGGAGATCCTGAAAAAGCAGCAAAAGTTATGGTAGATTTGGCAAACCATCCAACGCCCCCGGTGCACCTGGTCCTGGGCAGCGAAGCGGTAATGCTGCTGCAACAGGCGGATGCAGCAAGAAAAGAAGAGTTTGAAAAGTGGCTGCCGGTTAGCAGGTCCACTGATCATGAGGATGCAGGGAATTTCTTCGCTGGCGCTGCGGGGGAAAAGTTCGCAGTGAAGGATTAATCAATGCATCCCGGTAAAATGCAACAACCATCTGAAGCAAAAACAATCATGCCAGAGCGTATGTTAAAAGATATCGTTTATTCCTGTTATGCTGCCAGGAGCAGGGAAGGAGAACAGTTTGTAGAAGAACATGTTTTTAGTTACCAGATCTCAGGAACGGTCACTTTTTACGATGGGCAACAAACACAGGCCTTTAACGAAGGAGAATTCCGCCTTTGCCGTCGCAACAGGTTGCTCAAATTCTTTAAGCAACCGCCGGAGAACGGGGAGTTTAAAACCGTTGCAGTTTATCTCGATGAAAACACGCTGCGGAACTTTGCTATGGAATTTGGTTACACGGTAAATAAACCGGTGGATACGGATACTGTAATACCGTTGAAACCCGATCCGCTGCTGCAAAGTTATATCACTTCGCTGCAACCCTACGAAAAACTGAACGGACCAGGGAACGAAGACCTGATCGCGCTGAAAAGGAAAGAAGCTATCTTGCTGCTGCTGAAAGTAAACCCTTCACTGAAAGAGGTGTTGTTCGATTTTACAGCACCGGGTAAAATAGACCTGGAAGCATTCATGCAGCAAAACTATCACTTCAATGTTGAGATGAAACGCTTCGCTTATTTAACCGGCAGAAGCCTGGCTACTTTCAAACGTGATTTTGAAAAGATCTTTCATACCTCTCCCAGCCGCTGGCTGCAGCAGAAAAGGCTGCAGGAAGCCTATTATCTCATCAAGGAAAAAGGAAGAAAAACATCCGATGTATACCTGGAAGTAGGCTTCGAAGACCTGTCGCATTTTTCTTTTGCCTTTAAAAAAGCATTTGGCATAGCGCCGTCAATGCTGGTATAAATAATGTTTAGCAGAGATGAATAAAAGCATCCCTGCTAAACATCATTTTTATAACCGCTGGCCTCTGATGGCCAAACCTCCGTCTACCAGGATACTTTCCCCGGTAACAAATGATGCGGCCGGGCTGCTCAGCCACAACACCAGTTCAGCCACTTCCTCCGGCTTTGCAAAACGGCCAACGGGTGCATGTTTCTTAAATGGTTCCTGTAAGGCTTCGGCATTCTCTGTTGGGAAGAAACGGTCGAACATAGGTGTATGAATATACCCCGGCTGGATATTGTTTACCCGGATCCCTGCTGCCGCTGTTTCAAGCGCCAGCGCCCTGATCAAACCATCGGTGCCCGCCTTGCTGGCGGAATATACGCTGGAACCAACAGCTGCGCCACGGGCCAGCCAGGAAGAGGTGTTGACAATGGCGCCGCCGGTGCCCTGTTTCCTGAATTGCTCAATTTCATATTTGCAGGATAACCACACGCCTTTAAGATTGATGCTGATCACCTTATCAAATTCTTCTTCCGGCGTTTCTTCTATCAATGCAAAATTACCCTCAATACCAGCATTGTTAAAGGCAATGTCCAGCTGCCCGAAGCGATCCACGGTAGCAGCTACCAGGCCCTTCACTGCGCTGCCTTCCGATACGTCGGCAGCTATAAAATGTACATCGGAACTGATCAGTTGTAAATGCTGCAACGCCTTTTGCCCTTCTGTTTTCCGGCGTCCGGCAATGACTACCTTCGCGCCATTGCGCAGAAATAATTCCGCTGTTGCCAAACCTATACCGGTAGTGCCTCCTGTGATCAGGGCTACTTTGTTTTTTAATGTTTCCTGTGCCATGTGTTTTTATTTATGACACAAAGATAGGGAGGTGGGTATCCCCGGAATTATGCGGATCAAACAGGTAATTATGAAATGGAAACAACCGCCTTCCGGAATTGATTAGGCGTTTGCCCGGTTTGTTTTTTAAAGAAGATGTTGAAGTTGGAAGCATGTTCAAAGCCCAGGCAATAACCAATTTCCGCGATATCGCAGTTGCTGTGCCGCAGCAACGCCTTTGCCTCTGCGGTTATTTTCTCTGCAATCCACTCGGTAGTGGTTTTCCCGGTGGTTTCTTTCAGGGCCCTGTTCAGGTGATTGGTATGAACAGATAAATGCTCAGCAAATTCGTTGGCGTTCTTCAGCCTGATCACCTGGTGAGGCGGGTCAAGCGGGAATTGCCGCTCCAGCAGCTCTGTAAATAATTCACTGATCCGCTGCGAAGCATTGCCGGCCTGGTAATAAGTATCAGGCGGCTGCATTTTAAGGGCTTCATGCATAATGATCTGCACATAGCTTTTCTGCAGCTCTTGCTTATTTACATAGCCGGAGCTCATTTCCCGCAGCATGTTTTCAAATATCTGTTGCAGGAATTCCAGTTTTTCTTTACCTGGAAAAAAAATATGATTGCCGCCGGTTTTAAATAACGGCGATTGCGCCAGGCTTCCGTTCTTTAAATGTGCGTCTATAAAGTCTTCACGGAACAGGCAGAAGTAACCGCGTTGCTGATCAGCAAGCGGTTCCCACGAATATGGGATCATCGGGTTCATAAAAGATAAACAGGGCCCTTCTATCCGGATGCTCTTATCCGAATAAGATAAAATGCCGCCGCCCTCAACAATGAGCGAGATCTTGTAAAAATCCCTCCTGTTGGATGGGAGGTTCGTGGCGCTACAGCCAAATTCCTCCAGCCGGTTCACACTGAACTGTCCGCTCGGATACTCCTGCCCGTGCAATGCGAAAAAGGATGCTGCGCTTTCTTTTGCTTTCATACGGGTAAAGTTATGAAATTCAAACGGAACCATCCTCGCTCCGGGTAAGCGCCTTTTTTCAACAGTTCAACCGGTCAAATCTACAGCTCATGAAGAATTGGATGGCCATTATTCATTGCGGTTGCATTTTTACGACGGATGCTTCGCACAAAAAAAGCCGCATATGAAATTTGAAAAAGTGCACAACAAAGGACAGGCGCAGATTTTCAGCAACAGGTACCTGGAGCTGCTTACCAAAACGCATCCCGTTCTTATTTTCGGGATGTACCTGCCGGTGATCGGCTACATGCTTTACTACAGCCGCATGGCTTTGCACTACTCCTGGTTAAAGATCGGCCTTATTTACATGGCGGCAGTATTCGGGTGGACACTCTTTGAATACCTCGCTCACCGGTTTGTTTTTCACTGGGTAAGCGAACATCCCCTGGCAAAGAAGATCACTTATACTATGCATGGTAATCACCACGAATACCCGCGCGACCGCCAGCGGCTGTTTATGCCGCCGGTGCCCAGCGTGATCATCTCTTCTTTTCTTTTTGCTGTCTTTTATTTACTGATGCAACATGCAGCCTGGGTATTTTTCCCGGGCTTCATTTCCGGTTACCTGGCCTACGGCAGTATGCACTATGCTATTCACGCATGGGCGCCGCCGTTTAAATGGCTGAAACCCTTATGGCGTAATCATCATCTGCATCATTACAAGAATGAGGAACTGGGTTTCGGCGTAAGCTCTACGTTGTGGGATCGTGTGTTTGGTACCATGTTCCGGCGCCAGGGATAGCACATCTCTTTCTTATCTCCCGGAAATAAATATTATTTTACGGGAGATGATAACATTGTTAACCATACTGATCAGCAACTGCTGCGCGGAGATCCGCCCGGATAGCTTGTCGCCCCGGAGTACGGATACCACGCACCTGTCTTATACCGTGGCGCCGGCGAACGACTGGAACGCCCTCTTTCTCCGTGAGTCCGGCTGGTTTGGGGGCGATGGCATTTTCAGCATTCCCCTCAATGGCGTGGATACCGCCGGCGCAGCCGATAGCACCCTGTTACTTTTCAGCGACAGCATGACGGGCACCATCCGCGATGGCAAACTGCAGCCGGATGTAACTATGATCCATAACTCCGCAGCAGTGCTGAAAGGAAAGGAACCACTGGGAAAAAATATCCGCTTCTGGTGGAATACCGGTCCTGCCGCTTTATTTGAGCCGCATACCCCTGCCGCTGTAAAAGACGACTATTATTGGCTGGGCGATGGCTTTGTAAATCACGCCAAAGGAAACGATATCTACATCACCGCTTACCGGATCCGCAATATCAGCAATAAGGATTTTGGTTTCGCCGAAACAGGCAATGCCCTTATTGTATTGCCCGCTGGCAGCGAGCCGCCTTTTACTACGCACCGGCAGCTGGATACGCCCTTGTTCCTGCCGGGAGCCAATAATGAAAACAGTTCTTTTGGCGCGGGTATTTTTGTGAGCACCCGGGAAGCCGGCGCGCCGGACCCCGACGGCTATGTGTATGTATATGGCATCAAAGGGCAACAAAAGGAAGTGCTGGTAGCCCGTGTATTACCGGCGGATATTGAGCATTTTGAACGATGGCGCTACTGGAACGGGCAACAATGGTCTGCAGATATCGGGCAGGCGGCTGCCATTACAGCGCATGCTTCCAATGAGCTGAGCGTAACTCCACTGAAAGACGGCCGTTATGCCCTCATTTGCCAGGTAGACGGTATCAGCCCTGTAGTAGGATTGCGGCTGGGGCTCAGTCCTGCAGGTCCCTTCGGACCGGTCATCAACATATGGGAATGCCCGGAAGTAAAAGAAAATAAACATTTCTTTGTATATAACGCCAAAGCACATCCGAATTTATCAAAGCCCGGTGAATTGCTCATCAGCTATAATGTAAATGCCTTCGATTTTTTCAATGAGCTCGCCACACAGCCACAACTGTACCGTCCACGCTTTATAAGGCTTATCCTCCAATAACCACTGGTCACAATCCTGCTTGATTAAAAGCGGTTATTTTTATACATTGGCGCACCAGCTCGCTACAGCTGCTTAACAACAAATCTGAACAACGCTTATGAAGAGATTACTATTCGGGTGCGCTGCCATGCTGATGGCCGCCGCCACCTATGCCCAGGAGAATGCCCTATGGCTGAGGAATCCATCCATTTCACCTGATGGCAACACAATCGCCTTCGGTTATAAAGGAGATATTTACCGGGTAGATGCGAAAGGAGGAGTGGCCGTTCCGCTCACCATCCATGAAGCCCACGACATGCTCCCGGTATGGAGCCACGATGGCAGGTACATCGCCTTTGCAAGTGACCGCTACGGTAACTTCGATGTGTTTGTAATGCCCGCTGAAGGCGGCGCACCGGTGCGGCTCACCAGCAACAGCGCCGGCGATTTTCCGTACGACTTCACCCCGGATAATAAACAGGTCTTGTTTGGAAGCGCCCGCAATGCACCTGCATCCAGCGTAAGATTTCCTTACCGCCTTTTCAGGAATATGTACACCGTTCCTGTTACCGGTGGCCGCGCTACACTGATCAGCGCTGCCGGCGCCGATGTGGCGCACTATAACAAAGCAGGGAACAAACTGATTTTCCAGGATCGTAAAGGATATGAAGACCCGATGCGTAAACACCACGTGTCTTCCGTAACCCGCGATATATGGGTAATGGACATCGCCAAAGGCAGTTATGAAAAAGTATCGGAGTACAACGGGGAAGACAGGGAGCCGGTTTTCGGCAATGGCAACGATATTTATTATCTCAGCGAAAAAGGCGGTATCTCCCAGAACCTCTTCAAAGGATCTGTTACAGATAAAGCCAGTATGCAGCAGCTCACCAGCTTTACCAAACACCCGGTACGTAATCTTTCAAAAGCAGATAACAACACCCTTTGCTTTACCTATAACGGTGAAATATATACGCTGAAAGAAGGAGAGCAGCCACGTAAACTGGAAGTACGCATCTTCAACGACGGAAGGGCCGGTACCGTGAAAAATGTACCGGTAAACGGTAACACCACCGAATTTGCCATGAGCCCCGATGGTAAGCAAATGGCATTTGTAGCCAGGGGAGAAGTGTTTGTTACCAGCGTGGAGGGCAACCTTACCAAACGTATCACCAACACGCCCCAGCAGGAAAGAATGGTGCAATGGTCGCCCGATGGTAAACGGCTTATTTATGCCGCAGAGCGCAATGGCAACTGGGACATCTATCAAACTACCAAAGTACGCAGCGAAGAGCCCTATTTCTTTGCAGCTACCTTGTTGAAGGAAGAGCCGGTGATTGCCACCGCTGCAGAAGAATTCCAGCCGGTCTTTTCCCCGGATGGAAAAGAAATTGCTTACGTAGAAAACCGTAATATCCTCAAGGTATTTAATATCGCCTCGGGTAAAAGTCGCACGCTGCTGCCGGCAGGCCGCAATCATTCCTACTCGGATGGCGACTGGAGCTTTGAATGGAGCCCGGACGGTAAATGGATCGTTACAGATGATCAGCAAGGCTACTTCGGTATAAAAAATGCTACGCTCATCCCTGCCGATGGTAAAGGAACTTCCATCTATCCGGTGAATAGCGGTTTTGGTGAAGGCGCTACCAAATGGGCCGGCGGTGGAAAAATGCTCACCTGGGCCAGCAGCCGCGAAGGACGTAAATCCCTTGCCAAACAAGGCAGCCGTGAAGTAGATATCTACGCCGTTTTCTTCGACCAGGAAGCATACGATAATTACAAACTCTCGAAAGATGAATTCAATCTCCTGAAAGAAAAGGAGGCCACCGGCGGTAAAGCAGCGAAAGACTCTGCACTGAAAGCCAAAGACTCTGCCGATACAAAGAAAGGATTCCACCCCGATTTCAATAACCTGGAAAACAGGAAAGTAAAGCTTACCATCAACAGCGCTTCCATCAGCGACTATGTGCTCAGCAAAGACGCAGGTAAGCTTTATTACATGGCCTCTTTTGAAAAAGGATACGATCTCTGGGTTACAGAACCAAGAACCGGTGAAACAAAGATCCTCGCTAAACTGGGCGGCACGCCAGGTGGCATAGAACTGAGCAAGGATGGTAATACCCTCTTTGTGAGCAACCGCGGAAGCGTGGTAAAAGTAGATGCCAACAGCGGGAAAATTACACCGGTGTCTATCAGCACGGAATTGTCGCTCAACCAGGACGAAGAACGTAAATACATTTTCTGGCATGCATGGAAACAGGTAAAAGAAAAATTCTATGATCCTACCATCCGTAACATGGACTGGAAAATGTATGGAGATAATTACGCCCGTTTCCTCCCGCATATCAGCAATAACTACGACTTTGAGGAACTGCTCAGTGAACTGCTGGGTGAATTGAACGGTTCCCACACCGGCGGCCGCTATTCTCCTCAGCAAATGAATGGCGACGCTACGGCATCGTTGGGTTTACTGTATGATGAAACCTCTGCAGCCAATGGCTTGAAAGTAGATGATATCATTGCAGGTGGTCCATTTGATAAGGCGGCCAGCAAACTGAAAAAAGGCAACATCATCGAAAAAATAGATGGGGAAAGCATCACTGCTGCATCCGACTGGGCGGCTTTACTCAACCGCAAAGCCGGTAACAATGTACTGGTAAGCATTTACAATCCTGATACCAAAGCCCGCTGGGAAGAAACAGTAAAACCTATTTCATCCGCAGAAGAAAATACGCTCATGTATAAACGCTGGGTGGAGCACACCCGTGAAATGGTGGATAAGCTCAGCAACGGGAAAGTAGGTTATGTACACGTGCAAAGTATGAACGATGCCAGCTTCCGCTCCGTATATGATGAAGTAATGGGGCGTAACCGCGATAAAAAAGCGCTCATCGTGGATACCCGCTTCAATGGCGGCGGATGGCTGCACGATGATCTCTACAACTTCCTCAGCGGTAAAAAATACCTCGATTTTGCGCCGCAGGGCGAACGGCTGAAAGGTGGCGAGCCCACCGGCCAGTGGCAGGCGCCGAGTTGCGTGATCATGAGTGAGGGTAATTACAGCGATGCATTCATCTTTCCCTACATTTACAAACAGGGAAATATCGGTAAGCTCATTGGTATGCCGGTTCCGGGTACAGGCACCGCCGTTTGGTGGGAAACACAGATAGATCCTACGATGGTGTTTGGTATACCAATGGTCGGCACTATTGGTAAAGAAAACCGTCCTACCGAAAACCTGCAGCTGGAGCCGGATATCCGGGTACCGCTTCCTTACGAAGAATTCCTGGCCGGTAAAGACGCCCAACTGGAAGCTGCCGTAAAAGAGATGTTGCAGGAAATTAAATAAAATGGGTTATGAATAAACGGGCCCCTGTAGCGTTTTGCTGCAGGGGCTTTTTGTTGGGGTATAACTTACCCCTTGTTTCTCTTACCCATAAACCTTAGCTTTGAGTGAACAATGATCACTGGATATCAACCAATCATTAATTATTGCAGCCAGTTTTTAGATTTAATAAGAGATGATGACCGATTACGCGTACTATGCTGATGAAGAGCTGGTTCAGCTGATGGGTAAAGATGATCACAACGCCTTTACAGAAATCTACAACCGTTACTGGAAACGTTTGTACGTACTGGCGTATGACCGTCTGCGTTCCCGGGAGCTGGCGGAAGATGTGGTGCAGGACGTGCTAACCGGTTTATGGCAGCGCAGAACGCAAACCATTATCCGGTCGTTGCCTGCCTACCTGGCTACAGCCGGCAGGTATGCCGTGTTTACCCAACTGTCAAAAATGATCCCCGTAACCGCTGTAGACGCTCTCCCCGAAGCGGCGCAGGCGGTAACAGACGATGCCGCCCAGGTATATTTCCTGCAGCAATCCATGCAGGAGCAACTGAAACAATTGCCTGAAAAATGCAGGATCGTATTCGACTACAGCCGGAATATGGGCCTGTCCAATAAAGAGATCGCCACTGAACTGAAGATCTCCGAAAAAGCGGTGGAAAAGCATATCACTAAAGCCCTGCAACGCCTGCGCCTCCAGTTCCGGAATTACTTTCACGCCCTCTTTTAAATTTTTTTTTACCGGAGGTAGGGTAGCGCCCTTATTTTCAGACATACTATAAAGGACCCTGTAAATTTACACGGATGGAAAGGAATGAACTGGCCATACTATCAAAGAAGTACCTTGCCGGAAAGGCCAGTGACGAGGAGAAAGACCGTTTACTGCGATGGTACAATGCTTATGATGAGAAGGCTTTAACAGCATACCTGGCTGGCCCGGAAACGGAAGCAGGCCTGGAACAACGGATGCGCCACCGCCTGATGGCGGCCACAGCTCCGCAGGCGCGGGTAGTGCCTGTACGCCGTAATAGCTGGAAGGCAGCGGCAGCAGTGTTAATACTGGTAACGGCCGGTGCAGGCTTCTATGTGTGGCAGCCCGGCAAAAAACAGGTGCTCGCGGAAAAAGCGGTTACCATCACACCGGGAAGCGACAAAGCCACGCTCACACTGGCAGATGGAACAGTGGTAAACCTGGATAGCGCCGGCACCGGGGTGCTTACGGTACAGGGCAACAGCAAAGTGGAGAAAACCACGCATGGGCAAATTGTGTATAAAAACAGCAACGCCGGTGCGCCAGCTGTCAGTTATAACGTATTGCGCACGCCCCGCGGCGGACAGTATAAAATTACGCTGCCGGATGGTACGGATGTATGGCTCAATGCCAATTCATCTATCAGCTATCCCACTGCGTTTGCCGGGGAAGAGCGGAGGGTGGATATCAGCGGCGAAGCCTATTTTGAAGTGGCAAAAGATGTGGAACGGCCTTTCAGCGTAAAGGTCAATAACAACATGGAAGTAATGGTGCTGGGCACGCATTTCAATATCAATGCGTATCCGGATGAAAGCACCATCAATACTACCCTGCTGGAGGGAGTAGTGCTGGTGAAAACTACCGGCGCCATGCGCCACCTGAATCCCGGGCAACAGGCCAGGGCTACACCGGCCGGCGACGGGATCGTTAAAGTGGGCAGGGTAGATGTGAACAACGCTATTGCCTGGAAGAACGGTTATTTTTCTTTTGAAGATGCCGATATTCCCACCGTGATGCGGCAACTATCCAGGTGGTATAACATTGAAGTAAAATACAGCGATAGAATCCCGGAAGAAACATTTACCGGGGAAATAGGAAGAAGTCTTACACAGGAGCAACTGTTGAAAGTGCTGTCACAGGCAAAAATCAATTTTAAAGTAGAGGAGGGAAGACGGATCATTATTTATCCATAAGTAAACCAATAACCAACCATAGCCGATACCACCATGTCGGCAAACAACCAACACTGCGGGATCTGAGCCCGCGCAGATAGCTATCCGGTAATAATCATGTTATGAATTTGATGAGGTCCAACGGACGCGGGGGATCTATGTTCATCCATAAAAAAAACCTGGTGTCAAGATTGGCGTCCGCACCAGGTTTTTGATCAATGGTTAACCCGATTCAGGAGAGCTTTTCACTGCCTGCAAAGGCGGGTGAGAAACATTTGTCAACCAAAAACCAATCTAAGGTATGAAAATTAATGTTGTTCGCAACAGGCAGGGGTATTTCCTGCCAATGGTTCGTTCACTTGATAACAGCAGATTCCCTCAATCAGGGACCAATTATGTAACCAAAATCTGGCGAGTAATGAGAATGACCGCAGTTCTATTAACGGTACTGGCTTTACACGTTTGTGCCAGTGGAGTTTCACAAACGGTCACTGTTTCCTGTAAGGAGATGCCGATCCAGCAGGTATTCAGCGTAATTAAACAACAAACCGGTTACGTGTTCTTTTACCGGAGTAAGGATTTGTCTGATGTAAGCCCTGTTTCTGCGGAGATCCGCGGAATGCCGCTCAAAGTGGCGCTTACAAAGCTGCTGCAGGATAAGCCGCTCAGCTTCGACATCGAAGGCAACACCATCGTTATTTCCAGGAAAGCTATTCCCCAGCAGAAACTGGTCGCCGACGGGGAAATGCTGCCCCCGGAAGATCTGCGGGGCAAAATAACGGATACCAAAGGCAACCCCATTCCCGGCGCAACTATCCGGGTAAAAGGCAGTAACCTGGCCACCATCACCGACCAGGGCGGGTTCTTTGTACTCCGCAATGCCAGCTCCCGCTCGGTGCTGGTCATTTCCTGTGTAGGCTTTGAATCCAAAACATTCAACGCAGGCGGCAAGCTCACTATCGAAGTGGAGCTCAACGCTAAAGTAGACGACCTGAATCAATACGTGGTGGTAGGTTATGGCAGTACCAAAAGAAAAGACCTCACCGGCTCGGTGGCTTCCGTAAATGTAGACGAAGTAAAGAATGTTTCTTTCGTGAGCATCGACCAGGCCCTTGCCGGTAAAGCCGCAGGCGTACAGGTAACACAGGCCGATGGCTCCCCCGGCGGCGTTGCCAAGATCCGTATCCGCGGCGGTACCTCCCTGCTCGGTGGTAACGACCCGCTCTATATCATCGACGGTGTACAGGTAACTATCCAGAACAGGTACATCCAGAACCAGGCGGAAGTGGTAAACCCTATAGAAAGAGCCGGCAGCGACGACCCCAATAACGGCGTAAGCGGTTCCTTCACACGGGGGCTCAACAGCCTGGCTGGTTTGAACATTAATGATATTGAGAGCATCGATATTTTGAAAGATGCTTCTGCCACTGCTATTTATGGCTCCAAAGCCGCCAACGGCGTGATCATCATCACCACCAAAAAAGGTAAGCTGAACCAGAAACCGGTACTGGAAGCCAACTACTATGCGGGCATGAGTGCGCCAATCAAGGAAAAACTGCTCAATGCAAAAGACTATCTTTCCCTGCTCACGGAAGCAGCGGTAAACCTCAACGCCGCCCGCGCAGAAGCAGGCCAGGCGCCCAGCACAAAGGCAAATAATATCATTAATGATCCTGCCAGTCTTGGTACGGCTAATACCGATTGGCTCGGTCTCGTGCTGCGTAACGGCGTTTCTCAGAATGCCGATATCTCCGTTCGCGGTGGCGGCTCCGGCTCCCGTTATTACACCTCCCTGGGCTATAACAAACAACAGGGCGTAGTATTGGGAACAGATTTCTCCCGCATCTCCGGTAAGATCAGCCTGGATAACGAAATCACCAGCCGCCTGCGTATCATCACCAACCTGGATTACGGGTTCACAAAAAATAATATCACCAACGGTATTTATCCTGCGGCATTCTTTGCGCCGCCTACACTGCCGGAGCGCAATCCTGATGGCAGCTATTACCGCTTCCTCGGTTCGCAGATCGGCGGATACGATTACCAGGGTAATCAGAACCCCATGATCCTCCTGGATGGTATCAACGAAGCAAAAACATCTTCGCTGCTCGGGTCCCTTTCAGGCGATTATGATGTGCTGAAAGACCTGAAGTTCAGGTCTACACTTTCTGTCAATTATAACAACTACCACCAGCTGAACTATGTGCCCAGTTCCGCCGTGATCGCATCTCCCAGCGGAGTGGATGATTCCAACGGCGGCGTTGGCACACAGGCGCAAACAGATGAGGTAAACCTCTTCTTCGAAAATACCCTTACCTGGGATAAACAGTTTAATAAAAATAACCGCTTAAACCTGCTGGGTGGTACCTCCTGGCAGAAATACCGCTATAACTCCTTTTCCGCCAGCGGACAGGGTTTCCCGGACGATAAATACCTGAACAATCTTTCTTCCGCGGCGATTACCTTGCCATCTACCGGAACTTCGGGACAGAACTCATTGCTCAGTTTCTATATGCGCGCCAACTATGCATTGAAAGAAAAATACCTGTTCACCTTCACCGGCCGTTCAGATGCCTCCTCCAAATTCCCGAAAGATAACCGTGTAGGTTACTTCCCTTCCGGTGGGGTGGCATGGCGTATATCTGAAGAACCGTTTATGAAAAAAGCCACCTGGATCAATGAGCTGAAACTGAGAGCCAGCGGCGGTTATACAGGTACGCAGAATTTTGG
>NZ_DATCRD010000325.1:0-8029 GCF_036569185.1 Chitinophaga sp. | reverse complement strand
CGCTACTTCCTGCACCTGTATATAGTTCCCTGCATTCCTTACAGGAACGCGCAGCAGGTTCACACAGGAAAGCGACCTGCTGATGGGAAGCTCCGTGGCATTACGCGAGTAGGCCGACCTGGCGCGTATATTCCAGGAGCTGTTGGGTAACGTGTAGTCCACGCCCAGGCTGATATCCGGCAACAGGTAATAATTTTCACGGGCCGTATTGGAAACATAGATCTTATTGCCCAGCCCCAGGCTGATCTCCGGCCAGCTCCAGTGCCGGTAGGTGTTGAACAACTGAAGATTAAGTTCCTGCGTGGTACGCTGGTACCCGTAGTTTTCATCATATACCGGCTGGTAGCGGATACCAGAGCGGGCATCGGTTAACAGATAGTTCGCGGTGGCCTGCGTTTGCACATCATTCAGGTAATAGCCAAAATCCCTGGTCGTTTCCCCTTTCAATTGATATAGTCTGTCAGTTTTTTCTCTTTGCAGTGGCAGTCCCTCAGGGAAGGCAGCCGTGCCGGGTTTATAACCTTCATTGCTGTTCTCTGCTTTGCGGCTGTAAGACTGTAGCAGCTTATATCTCATCTTCCTCCAGGCATTCCGTTCCAGCAGCAGGCTGCCCTGGTGGGCGTAGGTGCGGTAGTAATGCCCGTTGTTGCGAAGGAGGAAGTCAGGGTTATCGGCAGGCTGGGCATAACTTCTTTGTCCGTTGCCCAACGTATAGCCCTGGCCGTTATCAAAGCTCACGGGGGTAAGCAGCGACTGCTGGTATGCCCTGTTCAGAAAGCCTGCCCGGTTGGTATTGGAAAACTGTTCCTCCTGGTAATTGTATTTACCACTGATGTGCAGCCATTTAATCCTGGTGCCGGCAGTGGCTTCCAGGCTTCTGGTATCATTGCTGTTATAACGGATAACGGTTTTTTCCGTTGTTTGCCCGAGCCGGATGCCGAGCTCCTGAAGCGGCGCACCATTTACCAGTAAGGTTGTTTTCAGGTGAAATCCCTGGGAGAACAGGGCGCCTGTTCTAAGGATACTGTTCGTATAGCCGGTAGGGTGATGCCCGTTGCCGGTACCGGAAGGTACCAGTTTCCCGTTCACATCGTACGGATAGGCTTGCCCGTTATACTCCAGCTGGCTGAGCAAGGGGCCATAGCTGAACATTTCATTGGTTTCGGGCCCTTGCCAGGCCAGCGCTCCCTGTAGGGAGCGGCCCTGTGCATAGGCCGTTTGCAGGGCAGGCAGGCGGTTTACCGTTTTAAAAGCAATGCCGGCAGTATATTCACCGGCAAGCAGCAGTTTCTTTGGATAGGCAGCCCTCATCACCAGCTCATTGTTCTGTACACGGACCTTGCGTAACGGGGTATTCATCGGGTATAACCGACTCACGGTAAGCTCCCGGCGCTCCTTTACAGGAAGGGGCGTGCTGACGGTTGTATCCCCATGGATAAGGCGACTGTATTCAGGTGATAAAACCGGGCTTACGGGACTGCTTTGCTGTGCAAAAATCAGGGATGGGAACAGTAGCAGAAGGAGTAAATATTTCAAGGCATACATTTTTACATTTATCAATATAAGGTATATTCTTAAAGTAAAAGGAGGGCTTCTAGCCAGTCAGTAACTTTTCCATAACGATACATTTATACTTCTATCTAATTAATTATCATCTATTTAAAACCTATTCCTGTATAAAAAAAAGGACCTTTCCCCCGCATGATGCGGGCGGGAGAATAATTCCATAAGCATCGAAAAAAAAATTTTTTTACTCCATTAAGAAAAAAACGGGTAGCCTATCCCGTTAAGAAAAACAGATGGCTGCCGTTTATTAAAAAATAAACAACTCTTTCAGGCTTATTGCCACGTGAAAAAAGATACTTAACTTAAGAACGTATTTTTTCATCATTAAAACCTCAGTATGATTATGAAACTTAAACACCTGACCACAGTGATCCTCTCCGTGGGACTAATGTTCATGATTTCCTGCAAATCGAAACCTAAAGACGCAGACATACAGGCTGCCGTTACCACTGCCCTGCAGTCTTCTCCCGGTGTAACTGCTGATGTGAAGGATGGCGTAGTTACCCTGTCCGGATCTGTTGCCAGCCAGGCCGATAAAGATGCCGCAGAAGCTGCTGTAAAGTTGAACCAGGGTGTTAAGAGTGTTGTTAACAATGTTACGGTAACTCCTCCGCCGCCGCCAGCTCCTGCGCCGGAAGTTACCGCCGATGATTCCCTGAAAACAGCAGTAGCAGGAATTGTAAAAGATTTCCCTGGTATCCAGGCTGATGTTAAAGACGGGGTGATCACCATTACCGGCGAACAGAAAGCAGACCGCTGGAAAAAGCTGAAAATGGCGCTGGATGCGCTGAAGCCTAAAAAAGTGGACGCTTCAGGTTTAAAAGTAAAATAATCTCTTTCTTTAAATACAATAATCATGGCAGCATTACAGGATAAATACAAAGAGTTGATTGATGCAGCACAGGCTGCAGGCACCAGCAACCTGAAAGTAAGCGAACTGGATGGTGTATTGCATATAGATGGCGAAGCACCTACCGGCGCTGTGAAAGACCAGCTATGGAACATCTACGGAAAGATTGATCCCAATTTCCTGACCGGCGATGTGGTGATGAATATTAATGTAGCAACTGCTGTTGCAGGCGCTAAACTGAAAGTGATCACTGAATCAACTAACCTGAATATCCGCAAGGGCCCCGGTACTGACCAGCCTATTGTTGGTAAGGCGGCGCACAATGAAATTGTAACGCTGATCAGTAAGCAAAGCGACCAGTGGTGGCTGATCCGCACAGATGGCGGCGCAGAAGGCTACGCCTATGCGCAGTATCTGCAACCCGTGGAATAAAGTTGTGTATATAAAAGCGGAAGGGTCTCGTATAAATACGGGACCCTTCCGCTTTTTATAACTTTAGTATCTCTACAATTCCATTGATAATATGGGGAATGGTTTTCCCATGGCATCTGTTGCCGATCTGGACACTACTTTAAATCCGCTGTGCAGGTAAAAGCCAACAGCCTGGGCATTTTGCTCGTTTACATCTACCGCAGTAATGCCTTTCTCACGAATGGCATATTCCAGTAAAAATTTACCGATGCCTTTTCCCCTTGTATCAGGATGGATGAACAGCATTTCCACCTTGTTGGCGGCAGTGCCTATAAAGCCCAGGATGTTGCCCGCGGCATCCTTTGTACAGGCCAGTTCCACGGCATGCAAATATTCATTCAATATCAGCGGGCGGAAAAAATCAATATCTTCCTGCGTTAAAAAATCATGCGTCGCTTTTACTGATGCTTCCCATACCGATACTAATTCAGGGTAATCGGCCGGTGTAACCATTGCTATCTTATGCTCCATTGTATCCATTTGCTTACAAAGTAAAATAAAAAAAGAATGCTGCGTTAACAGCATTCTTTTTCCATATGATACCAGGCAGCTTACTTCTTTGCAGGCACCCTGATGAGCACTACTGATCGGGGAGCTACTTCGTAATTAATAACCTTGCCGGCTTCCAGCTGGCTGGTAGCAATAGCAACTGCGGGCGCATTTTTACCGGTTGTATTTTCCGTGAGCACCGTTACCGCTGCATTTGCATGCGGCGCCACCAGGCTGGCTATACTGGCTTTAGCCTTTACTTTGTTTTCACCGGCGTTCACCAGCTTGATAATGATATCACCGGTTTTACTGTCTTTCACACAGGAAGCGCCTGTATTAACCTCGTTATCCAGTGAAACGATACCTGCATAATAGCGGTCGCCCGCATTGTTTGAAAACAAATGCTGTATATAGTAATTAGGTGTGCGGGTGATGGTAGTGCCTGTAAAATAGATCAGGTTAGGGTTCCAGGAAGTATGCCCGGTGCGCGCCAGCAGCGGGGCATATGAGGACAACCGTACCACATCGCCGTTACGTTCCAGCCCTGTCATATACACAGCTTCCGCCAGGGCATTGAACCAGGTGTTGCCGCGGGAGGCGTATTCGCCCAGGTATACTTTTGACTTACTGCGGTTATAGGAATCATAGCGGTGTTTATGTTCCAGGAACCATTCCGGTTTTTCGTAGTAATGTTCATCCACTACCTGCAACGCATTTTCGTTGGCGAACTTCCAGCCTGCTTCAAAATCTTCCCCTGCAGGGAAAGGGCCTACTGTACCAATGAGCGTGATTTCGGGGTGTTTTTGTTTCACCGCATTTTCAATCAGCTTAAAGCGCTCCCTGAAAACCGGGGTTTGTTTATCTTCATTACCAATGGCCAGGTACTCCAGGTGGAAAGGCTCCGGATGCCCTGCGGCGGCGCGTTTGGCGCCCCAGGTAGAAGTAGCCGGTCCGTTGGCGTATTCAATAAGGTCCAGTATTTCGTTGATATAGTCCTGCATTTCATCCATCGGCAATCCTTTCTGACCGGTGCCGCCTATGCGCCAGGTACCGCCGGAGTTCTGGCAGCTAACCGCTGCAGCTACTACAGGTAAGGGTTTTGCGCCTATGTCTTCACAAAACTGGAAGTATTCGAAATACCCGAGCCCCATCGACTGGTGATAGCTCCATATATTCCGCTGCTCTTTTCTTTCCTCTATGGGGCCGATAGTATTTTTCCATCGGTACATATTACCGAGGCCATCGCCATGTACCAGGCAGCCGCCGGGAAAGCGCATGAATCGGGGTTTCAGATCGGCGATGGTTTGCGCAAGGTCGGCTCTCAGCCCATTGGCACGGCCATGAAATGTTTTAACGGGGAATAAAGATACCATGTCAATGTCCAGGCTGCCGCGCTCTTTGGCAGTGATCACCAGTACGGCGCTGTCGTCTGTAACGCCGGCTGTGATAACACCGCTGCCTTTCTTCCATTCTTTAGCATCTGCATTGAGGCTTACTTCCCCGTATACGTCGCCTTTGCGGCTGCGCAGTTGTACAGATAAAGGAATGGGCGTTGCAGACAGCAACCGGGTGAAGAGGGAAAAGTTATACTGTTCTCCTTTTTTGATGGGAATACCATCAAAGCCGTTGTTCTGCAGGCCTATACCCTCCTGCCCTGGCTCTTCAATGGTAAGCCGGGCGTAATGCGGGTTGTTGGCATGAATGGGCAACTGGCTTTCCACGCTGATGGCGCCATAGCCAAAGCCTTTGGTCACGTATTCCCATGCGGTGAAGGAATTCCATCCGTACCTGTCGGCCGGCGTATACTCAAACGAGCGGTTCTGGATTAATTCAGCATACAGGCCGCCGTCGGCCGCATAGCTGATATCTTCAAAAAAAATTCCAAACAGGTCGGGAGAAATTGGTTTTCCTCCCTGCTTTGTTTGCGCAAAAACCTGTTGGGCGCCCAGGCAACCAACCAGGAATAAATAAATGAGCGGTTTCTTTAAAAGCTTTTCCATAACGTGCATTGAGTTTTTTAATATGCCTGTCCTTCGGAGTGGCTGATCCCGGGACATCTTCCGGCAGGAAAAATAATAAAACTATTTTATTAATCGTCAATTTGACAATTATTTTTTATAATCAGGGAAGATGCCTGTGTTGGGCCAATAGCTACTGTCGCAGGTGTTACAGTTTTTTACTGATAGCTATTGAAAGATGGCATTGCATAGAAGCATACAGACCGTCTGTTAAACTAATAGCCAGTAAGCGTTTCCTGTTCCAGCGCCGGTTTCTTTTTTCCGGCTGGTATTTAAAACTTAACTTATGGTTGTTTACTGATGAAACTTTTCAAGACAATGCCTATCACCATCAGGCCATATACGCCCACCGATAAACCAGCCTGTATAGCTGCATTTAAAAGTAATATGCCGCGCTTTTTTGCACCGGCAGAGTTACCCGATTTTGAAGAATGGCTCCGGGAGCAGGATGCACGTTATACATCTCCCATAAAAAATAATGATGAACAATATTATGTAGCCCTGCTGGAAGAACAGGTAATTGGCTGCGGGGGATATTATATTGATACCGCCAGGCAGGAAGCCAAAATGACCTGGGGCCTCATCACAAACAGTTTGCATAAGCAGGGATTTGGTAAACAATTATTCCTGTACCGCATAAATATGATACGGTCGGTATGCCCGTTGTGTCGTATCGGGCTTGATACAACCCAGCATTCCTGGCCTTTTTTCGGGAAACTGGGATTTACGGTAACCCGCATCACAAAAGAAGGCTACGGCCCCGGGCTGGACCGGTACGATATGGAATTGCCGGTATAAAATATTTTTTAGCGCTGAAAAAATTAAAGTTATTTGTCCCCGTTATGAATACCCGGTCGTTATAATAACGAAACCATAAAATTGTAAGTTATGAGAGAGTTCATGTTAATTTTCAGGAACAGTACCAATTCGCACGACAACCCTACTCCTGAGCAATTACAGGACAGGATGAACTGGCTGGCTGGTATTGCCGCCCAGAACAAACTGGCAGATAAAGGCAACAGGTTATCGGCAAGTCTTGCTAAAACCGTGAAGCCCGGTAACGTGGTAACAGACGGTCCGTATACGGAGATCAAAGAGTTTATCAGCGGCTATATGATCGTTAAAGCCGATAGCATTGAAGAAGCCATTGAATTTGCCCGGGCGAACCCGGTGTTGAAAGCCGGTGGCAATGTGGAAGTAAGGGCCATATTAAAACCGGAAGAAAAAAGCTGATGGCCGGAACGCCTTCATACCAGGAGCTTTTACCACATTTGTTCAGGTTGGAGTATTCCAAAATGACGGCAGTATTATGCCGTCTTTTTGGCTTAAAGCATATTGAAACAGCAGAAGACATTGTCAGCGAAACATTCCTGAAAGCCACGGAAGTGTGGAGTGCCCGGGGCATTCCGGAAAACCCTACCGCATGGCTGTATACCGTTGCAAAAAATAAAACAAAGGATTATCTCAGACATGTTTCCATCTTTGAAACACAGGTAAAACAAGCGCTTAATGATGATGAAACAGCGCAGGAGCCTGATATTGAGTTCACGTCTCAAACCATCGCCGACAGCCAGCTGGCCATGATCTTTGCGGTGTGTAATCCCGCTAATTCCACTGAATCGCAGATCTGCCTGGCATTACAGATCCTTTGCGGGTTTAGCGTGGAAGAAATTGCAGATGCCTTTCTCTCCAAAAATGAAACGATTAAAAAGAGACTGCTAAGGGCCAGGGCTAACCTGCGTGCCGATAATTTCCAGGTGGGACAACTGCAGGAAGCCACTATCAAAGAGCGGCTGGACACTGTGTTGAGAACCCTTTACCTTCTTTTTAATGAAGGATACTTTTCCAAATCAGGCAATCATCTCATCCGGAAAGAACTGTGCTCGGAAGCCATGCGGCTTACGCTGGTGCTTACCGAAAACCCTCTCACCAATACCACGCAGGCCAATGCCCTGCTGGCTTTGATGTGTTTTCAAAGCTCCCGGCTGGATGCGAGGGCAGGCAACGAAGGAGAAACCATTCTTTACGAACAGCAGGATAAAAACCTGTGGAGTAAAGAGCTGATCCAGCAGGGCAACTATTATCTTGTGAATGCCTGTACCGGGGATGAAGCCTCCAAGTATCACCTGGAGGCCGGCATCGCCTACTGGCACACTACTCCTGATGCCGGCAGTAAATGGAACCATATCCTGCAGTTATATAACCAGCTGATATTAATTGAATACTCGCCCATGACCGCATTGAACCGGACCTTTGCATTTGCCAAAGTATATGGTTACCCATCCGGCATAAAAGAAGCGGAAAAACTGGGGCTGCACCACAACAGTCATTATCATTCCCTGCTGGGTTACCTGTATACCTCCACCGATGCAGGAAAAGCGGCAGGGCATTACCAGGAAGCCATCCGTCTCACAAAATCAGCAGCAGAAAAGAAAACACTGATGCGGGAAATAGAACGGCTGGGCCGCTGATTGTGTAAACCTATATCAGGACAGGTCACGTCCTGAAATAGGTTTACACCTAAAAAGGTGTAAATATGCAAAAATCAAACATTTTAGGTCGAAAGAAACAATCAGGGTTCCGCTCCCCGCATGACGTATCCTTTATGATTAAGGTGGCCAACTACTATTCAGAG
>NZ_DATCRD010000324.1:0-2383 GCF_036569185.1 Chitinophaga sp. | reverse complement strand
TTCATTTGATACGGCCTATGCCAGCAAGGCATGGATGATCCACGGCGTGAACCCTGATAAGGTTAAATATCATTTTGTGGTAGTACCCGGCACTACGCCACAGGCCATGCAAACGCTGGCCACGGAGTTTGCCACCGCTACGCCTTATGATATCCTGAAGCAAACGGATTCCCTGCATGTGGTTAGATACAATCCTGCATCGCTTACCTCGTATGTGTTTTTTACCTCCAATAATAACGTCAATACTGGGTATGTAAAAAGCGTGTCTGCCGTATCCATGGCAGGAGTAAGGGAAAGCGGCGATACACTGACGGTAACGGTGAATTCTCCCGACATGAATATTACCACCGAAACAGCATTTAATTATTACTGGCTGGCTAATCCAAGAACGGTTAGTATGGTGCTTAACGGGAACTGGGACGTGCTGGAAAATCCTTCCAATGTGGGCATTACTAACCAGGGAACTACGCTGACCGCATCATTTAACCTGGAGCATGGATTTTCTAAAACCATCAAACTGGTGAAACATGTGGATGAACTGTCGCGCAGGGATTCTGTTCCTGTAATGATGAATAAGATGGAACAAAGCACAGACAAAGCAAGGCAATTCAACATCTTCCCCAACCCGGCCGGCAGCCAGATAGAAATTGTATTTACAGCGGCCAATGCCGGCGCCGCAGTGCGGAAGATCCTGACCATGCACGGCGCTGTTTTGCAGTCAGACAAGATCCAGGTAAACAAAGGCCGGAATCATGCTTCATTAAATGTTTCCGGTCTGGTACCGGGCACTTATATTCTCCTGATCACAGGTGGAACGGTGCAGGAGAAAGGGATTTTTGTAAAGTACTGACGTGAAATTTTATCTTTTTAAAGTATAAAAAATGAATACAGGAACAAAAGTTTGGTTTACGGGTATAAGTATGATGGTGATGATCGCTGCCTGTAATCAGAAGAATCAAAAGAAAGAAACGGCTCAATTGCCGGTAAGTGATAATGAAGATGTGGCCCGTTATATGGAATCATTTAAAGGGGTGGGTGCGCTGACGGATTCTTCACAACCCACTTTACCAAAGGAAACGCTGAAGCATTTCAAGTACCCGGACGACCTGGCGCTGGACCTGGTATTAGCTGAGCCGCAGGTAGTACAGCCGGTGGAACTGAGCTTCGATCACCGGGGCCGGCTTTGGGTGGTACAGTATCACCAGTATCCTTTCCCGCAGGGACTGAAAGTAGTGAGCATAGATAATTACCTGCGGGTGAAGTTTGATAAAATACCGGCGGCCCCGCCTGCGGGTGCGAAGGGAGCGGATAAGATCACGGTGTTTGAAGACACCGATGGAGATGGGGTGTATGATAAATCCACCGATGCGATACAGGGATTGAATATAGCCACCAGTGTGGTAACAGGGAGAGGGAAGATCTGGGTGTTGAACCCGCCTTACCTGCTGGCTTATCCTGACGCCGACAACGACGGTATGCCGGATGGAAACCCTGAAGTTCATTTACAGGGATTTGGATTGGAAGACACGCACGCGGTGGCCAACAGTTTGCGCTGGGGCCCGGATGGTTGGTTGTACGGCGCCCAGGGAAGCACCACCACTGCCGATATAAGTTCTGCGGTATCAAAACATGTTGCCTTCCAGGGCCAGGCTATCTGGCGTTATAACGTAGATACAAAGGTGTTTGAAGTGTTTGCAGAAGGCGGGGGGAATACCTTCAACGTGGAGTTCGACAGCAAAGGCCGGCTGTATTCCGGGGACAATGGTTACGACAGGGGCCCGAATTTTAAACAGGGCGCTTACTATCAGAAGAGTTTAGGCAAACATGGTCCTTACACCAACGCCTATACGTTTGGGAATTTGCCCAGTATGAAACTGACGGGTGAAAGAAAACGGTTTACACATTCGCTGATCAAATACGAGGAAACCAGTTTGCCCGATAGATATAAAGGCAAAATGATTGCGCTTAACCCGCTCCTGAATTATGTACAGCTTACCCGTTTTGAGCCAGCCGGATCTACTTTTTCCAATGTAGATGAAGAGCAGATCATTAAAACAGATGATCATTGGTTCCGCCCTGTTAATATTAAAGCCGGGCCTGATGGCAATGTGTATATCGCCGATTGGTACGATAGCCGTTTGTCGCATGTAGACCCGCATGATACCTGGCATAAAACATCAGGAAGAGTGTATCGTCTGCGCAATAAGGTACAAACACCTATTCCGCCAAAGTTTGACCTGAGTAAATATACCGGCGATCAGTTGATACAATTATTAAAGGGGGAGAATAAATGGTTCCGTCAGCAGGCGCAGTTGCAGTTTGCCAACCGTAAGAACAAATCATTCCTGCCTGTATTGTTGCCGTTGCTTCAATCCGGTGATGG
>NZ_DATCRD010000323.1:0-37589 GCF_036569185.1 Chitinophaga sp. | reverse complement strand
GTTCTCCGCCCAGTTAGTGGGGCCTTCCAGGCTGCTGAGCTGGTCCCTGCCTGTAGGGTTGTTGGGATAATTGCTATTGGAGGTCAGGCTGCTGATAGTAGCTCCGCTGATGCCTGTCCAGGATTCCCGCAGGATGGAGCCGGTCACGGCAATGTTAAAGGTTTGTGTGCTCTGGCATCCACTGCTATTGGTGTAGGTGGCCACATAGTTCCCTGCCTGGCTGGCCTGGATATTTGAAATATATACTTCACGGGTGGCAGCACTAAAATTATTGGGCCCGGTCCAGCTCCAGGATCCTCCCTGCGTAGGCTGAGGGCCTAACTGCAGGGTGCCGCCTGCGGCTAAAGTAGCACTGGCTGTTTGCTGCCAGGTTCCGCCATTAACCTGTATGTACGGGGTAATGGCAGTAGGCGTGCAGCCGGAGGAGGGCTCCCAATAGATCACACCCCTTCCTCCGCCGGCGCTCATATATACCCTTCCGGCAACGTTCATGTCGCCGATCAGCAATGGTGCGCCTGCAAACTGGTGGGCATTGTCGTTTATCCTGGTCCAGCTGGCTCCCTGGTCTGTTGACCTGAAAAGGCCTGTGACGCCGGATACAGTTCCCCAGATGAAAACAGTAGGATAACTTGCGCCGGACATTGCCTTTCCTATTCCTATCGCTTTACAGTAAGTAACATTTGAAACATTCGTATAGGCTGCTCCGTAGTTGGTGGAATATTTCAATCCATTACCGCCAAGAGGTACCCACACATGTCCTTCAAGCCCTGGGGCTGTGCGGATCAGGACGGATTCCCATGGATAATTCGCGGTGGATGCGCCCGGCGTGCCTGCCACTGAAAAACTGACGCCTTTATTGGAGCTTCTCAGCATTTGCCCGTTGGTAGGGTTGAAGATATAGAAGTAGTTTGCATTTACCTGGTCGGCTACCGGGGCAGCGTCTCCAAGGGATACGCCAGAGCAGGCAGACCAGCTGCCGCCGTTGTTGGTTGTATAGTAAGTAGTGGTGGAACCGCCGGGACAATGCAGTATCGTTCCTCCGTCGGCGCTCACGGCCACTCTTCCCTGTGAACCCATATTGGTGGAGACTCCCGTCCAGTTAGCGCCTTTGTCGTTCGAGTAGTAAACAACATTTCCCCCGTTAGAAGCTCTTACTACTTTGTTGGTGTTACCTGCAGCATAGGCAATGCTCTGGTTGTTTCCATCTGAAGGAGTAAGCTTTTTTTGTGGATAAGAAGTCAGCGGTTCATGCACAAAGCCGGTCACATCTCCAAAGGAAGAAATGAACGGTCCACCGGGAATGCTTATCCCGTCGAGGAACGCGGTTTCTTCAAGCCCGATCACATCGTATTTCCATGAAGGATTGGTGGCGGTAATATCGGAGCAGGTGTATACGCCGCCGCCGCCGATTACCCGTACTTTTGAGAGATTAGACTGGTCAAACTCGATACAGTCCATCCAGTTCACCCCGCCGCCTACAGTCCATCCCATACCGTTACTATCATAGGTGGCGTTTGTACCGTTTTTAAGCGTCCAGGTAGATCCGCCATCAGTAGTGAGGAAAACAAAGTCGCCCCAGCCGGTGCCAAATTGATTGTTCCAATACATACCACAGGTAGCAACGATTACCCGGTTAACATTTGTGGGGTCTATACTTACGCCTCCGTAGGAATAATCCTTCCAATGAACAGGGGTAACGTTTGTCCATGCGCCGGTAGCCGTGTTGAGCTTATATAACTTCCCGTCGCCATTAGTGGATTGCGGACCTGCATTATCCGCATAGGTAACATACATGGTAGTTCCCTGCAGCGCTGCGCGGTGTGGCATAAAGCTGGTGGTGGCGGAAATAGGCGTGAAGGAGGCTCCTCCGTCTGTGCTCTTATAAATATTTGCGCTTCCGGTGCGGGAAACGCCGAGGTAGATGGTTTGAGTGGCCCCGCCTACTACGTTGCTGGAGGGATCAAAAAGTACAAAACATATCCCATTCTCATTGGGCGTAGTAGTTACGCCGTTCCAGGCGAGGTTCCAGGTAACGCCGGCATCCGTACTTTTCCATAGTCCGTTGGCCCGGGTGCCGCAGAATAATATGTTACTGTTTTTGGGATCTACTGCAAGGCGTTCCCCGTTTCCGCGCCCGTTTCCGTTTCCATGCGCTTTAAATTTAGCTGTAACATCCGTATAGGTGAAAGTATTCCCCTTGTCGGTGGATTTCAATATGGCCGTTCTCCCGTTATTGATATAGGAGGTTCCGCAGAGCATATAAACATTATTGGCATTCTGCGGGTCCAGTGCCAGGGCTTCCACGCCTATAAATCCATTTTCAGATTCGTTGATCCAGTCGAGCAGCTGGATCCATTTATTGTTCGCGGCATCCCAGCGGTAGGCTCCGCCCACATCCGTGCGGCAGTACCTGTCGCCGGAGGTTTTGTGGGTAACGATCCCTGTCACAAATCCGCCCCCGCCAATGGGGGCGTTCTTCCAGGTATAGCCGCTTTGGGCCATCGTTTTATAGCCCTGAAATATAATAATAAGAAGAAGTAAACAGGAAAAGGCAGGTATCTTTTGCCAGACCTGGGAGCATACGTTAAAGGACATTGGAAGTCCGGGAGACTTTTGATTAAATGGTGCCAGTAGTTTTGTTTTCATACGGGTTTGAGTTGTTTAAGTTAATGAAGTAATTGAGTCCGGATAAAGCAAGGCCAGGTGGGCTGGTGGTGGTTATGCACTTCAGCCAGCAAGCGGTTTTTCGTTGGGTTTTCAGGTTATGTATTCGTCAATTCAGACACAATGCCATTGTTGTATTTAGGTTGTAGAAGAATAATAACGTGGTAATTGTTTCTTCCAATCAGATGCTCATATATGTTACGTAGGGCCATAGCTGTTTGCTCCCATAATGCTTTGTTTAGCACAGACAGAATTTTGTTTTCATTTATGGATGTTACCGGGCTAATTTTGATCTATGTGCTGGTGTGAAAATGCTAAAACGAAGCGGCCAAACATTTGTTTGGATGTAAGAAGGAGGGTCTGACAATATGACATTATACACGAGGGCCCCCTGCAGTTTAGTGGTAGCAGTTTTATTTTCATAACGGGAATCTTTCTTCAGGTTGAACACTATAAAACTATTGAGATGTTTTTTTAAACAGGGGGGCCGGTTGTTGCAGATTGGGGCAGAAAATGTTACAGGAGAAGGTTAAGTGCGAAATTCTGGCGGAGGACGTTTTTTTTAGAAATTAACATAGCGCGCTGTTTCAGGCCGGATCCCTGGATTTGGATCCGATCAGAAACAATGCGCTATGCTACATTAAGGATGTTTAGTATGAGTTCAGGAAATAGTCTGCTTCTACTATTAAAACAAGCCCGCCATAAAAAGTATAGCCTGGCTGCGGTTCAGCATGTATTGCCCAGTCCCCGGTTAAGCCTGCAGGCTTAACGGATCTGCTTAAAACAGGATTTACTTTTACAAAATCATCGGCTATCCAAACTTTGTCGGCCGTCCTGAAATAGTAGTCGCCCTGCGAGGATCCATAGTATTTTATATCAAAATGCCCGGTTTTATTCAGGCTTTGCTTAATATACACCCTGATTTCTTTTAAAACCGCGTTATCGGGTAAATGGATGAATTTTTCAGGTAACCAGAAATTTGTTTCATTTAATTCAACCCGCCTTGTAACCACCGTCTTGTCCATTCTGTATACTTTATTGGCAAAACTTTGTAGCTGACCTTCCGTATTAAATCCATAGTCCGTTACAATGGAGTTGTTGATATAGTTTCCACCCCTTGAAGCATAAGATGTATAGGTGGTGGTATGGAGTTGGACAGAAGAGTTGTCGATATAGTAGTCTTTTAGTGTACCTGTTGGGTCGGTAGCATAAAATTCACTGGCGATAATGGTGACACTTCTGCTGTTTTTTATAGTAAGCATGGCCATATCTGTATCTGCGAACGTTTTCCCATGGGTAGACATGCCCGCATTCATGCTTTCGCACGTGATTCTTCTGGAATTAATGATGGCCAGCACCCTGCCCTTAAGATCTTCTGTTCCACAGGCGCTCAGGGCAATCCCTATGCATCGTTCAAAATAATAGCTGGAGCTTTCTCCGGTATCACTTTCGTCTTCCCCTAAGTGATCGGCGGCACAATTCAGCAGATTGGAATATTGTAGTCCGGTTAGATTGTATCCACGCCTTTTTACTTCCAGAGCCCAACATCTTTCAAACGTACAAGAGGTGCCAGAGATACTGGTTTCGGAAACGGGCTGCCAGGTGAACCCATAATCAACGTGAGTACATAGTATAGCTATAAAGCGGCTCTGGAAGGTGTTTTGGGTGAAGATGCCATATTTGCATTTCCACACTTCCACATTTTCCAGGTGAGTGAACTGTGTTCTCGGAAAATAAATACCGTATTCACAGGGAAGAGCAGCTGTAGTAAGCAACTTTAAATCCTGTATTTTTACCCCGACAGCATAACCGGTGCCAGCCGGATCGATAACCATTATTGCATCTACATCCAAATCCGGCACTGAACCTCCCAATGTATTATTGGTGGTTTTGGTAATCATAGATTTCTGGTTGTTTTCACCAATGATGGTTTTACCCGATTGAATTCGCAGAGGTTTTGATATTATATAATTTCCTGCGGGAATATAAACGGCGCTTGCGGCATTTATAGCATTCTGTAATGCGGTGTAATCGTCCTGGGTACCAAGTCCGTTGGCACCGAACCATTGTACATTGACAACGGAATCCACAATTCTTTTAAAACGTTGTCCGCTTGTATTGACCAATACGGTTCCTGTATTATCTGCACTGGTGGTATCTGCGGGGTCAATTCTCCACATTCCTTCCTGTAGCCGGTCTGTTGAGAAGTAGGTGTTATCTGCATTCTGATTTGCAGAGCTTCTAAGTTCGGAGATTTTCTTTTCTACTATCATGAGCTAATGTTTAAGGTTAACTTCATGAAGGTATTAAGGACAGGCGCAGTCTATTTGCGCAGTATTGCCTGCTTGATGCCATATAAATTGGTCACATCTTAATGAAGGAGCGGGTTCAGTATTTTCTCCCTCTTTTCCGGTAGGTTCTCCATGGTTACAAATGGCCCATGCTTCCGGATATCTTTTCTTATCCAGATATTTTCCTATCCTGAGATGTACTTTCTTTGTTTTCATGTTTAGCATATACCAAATGACTAATGGACATCAGGATACTTTAAATAGAATAAATCAGATTTTCCAGCCCGACTTTTAAACAAAGTAAATAACGCCCTTTAAACAAAACGACCTGTTTTCTTTGTTACGAATTTTGTTTCATCAAATAGCAAAAAGATGAATACAAATTCAAATACTGAAAAATTGGTGCTCGTGACTGGCGGAGCCGGATTTATCGCTGTCCACTGTATGCTTAAGTTGTTGAATGCAGGTTATTCTGTGAGGGCAACATTACGCTCCCTTGCACGGGAGGATGAAGTAAGAGCCATGCTTAAAGAAGGGGGGATAGAGGCTGGCAACCGTTTAACTTTTACCAGGGCTGATTTGTCTTCTGATGCGAACTGGGACGAGGCGGTACGCGGTTGCTCCTATGTGCTGCATGTTGCTTCACCCACTCCCATCGTGAATTACAAACACGAAGACGAAATGATCATCCCTGCGCGTGAAGGGGTGCTCCGGGTGCTGAGGGCGTCCAGGGATGCAGGTGTAAAACGGGTGGTACTTACATCCGCCATTGGCGCGATTGTTTATGGTCACCCTGCCCAGACGGCTCCCTACGACGAAACGAGTTGGACCAATGTTGCCGGTAAAGCACCCGCCTACCAGAAGTCAAAGACATTGGCCGAAATGGCTGCCTGGGATTTTATCAAAAGAGAAGGCAGAGGTTTGGAACTTTCCGCCGTTAACCCGGTAGCGGTGCTGGGGCCGGTATTGGGGGCGGATTATTCGCACTCCATTCATCTCATAAAAAATTTACTGACAGGCAAAATGCCGGGCTGTCCAAAGATCAACTCGTGTTTTGTGGATGTCCGGGATGTAGCTGATCTGCATTTGCTTGCCATGACGCATCCTGCGGCAAAAGGTCAGCGTTTTATTGCTACTGCAGGGGAAAGTATATGGTTGATAGGAGTTGCCAGGATATTAAAAGAACACCTGGGCCAGGCCGCCGCTAAGGTCAGCGTGAAAGAGCTGCCCAACATCCTGATGCGTGTCGCCGCCCTGAAAGACCCAATGGTTAAATCGATGATCCCTTTGCTGGGCCAGGTGATGAATGCCACCAGCGCTAAAGCCATCAACCAGTTGGGCTGGTCGCCCCGATCCACGGAAAAGGCGGTGCTGGCCACAGCAGAAAGCCTGGTCCGCCTGCAACTGTTGGATGAAAAATTGTAATTTTATGCCGATGCAGATAGCCGAAGTATTTATTGCATGTAAGAAAGAAGCGCACTACAGCCGGGAGCTGATCCTTCCGCAACCGGCACTTGTACGCGTTATTTCCGGTGAAATGAAAATTACCACTGCGGAACATAACTATCGCTTTTTTTCGGGCGATACGGTACTGCTGCCGCGTAATCAGCTTGGCAGGATGTGTAAGTTGCCTTTCAATGGGCAACCCTGTGTTGTCATTTCTTTGCTTTTTCGCAGGGAACGGTTGCAGCATTATTATGCCTTCAACCAGGCCAGGCAGCCGGCGCAGCATATTCATCAGCCGAAGCAGCTCGACGAGCACCCATTATTGAAAAGCCTGTTCAATTCATTATTACCCTATTTCGAACTGGCAGATGCTTTGCCTGAAGATATAGCAGCCTTTAAGGTAGAAGAAGCGATCCGGGTACTCCGCGCCATTGACCCGGACGCAGACGGGCTGCTCGGGCATTTTGAAGAGCCTGGGAAACTGGACTTAGCGGGTTTTATGGAGCAGCATTACATGTTTAATCTTTCGCTTGAGAAGTTCAGTTACCTGACAGGAAGAAGTCTGACAACCTTTAAAAAGGATTTCAAGATCATCTTTAAAAATACACCCGGCAGATGGTTAACAATGAAAAGGCTGGAACTGGCGCATTATCTCATCTTTGAAAAGAAAAAAAGACCGTCGGATGTTTACCTGGATGTTGGTTTTGAAGATCTTTCGCATTTTTCCTTTGCCTTCAAAAAACATTTTGGGTATTCCCCAAAAGAAATTCCTGCCTGAAACTATTGAATCTGCACAGGGATTTTATGAAGAAAGCCATTGCTGCGCCCGCGCATATATTGCGATACATTGGCTATGCTATCTTTTCATGTTTACACTTTATTTTTAGTGTTGTCTGTCTGTTTTTTTCGGATTTGTTTGTATTTTGTTGCCCCGGTTGCCGGACCATGTTTGGCTGGCCTGGTATTGTAGTTTAACCCGGCAAATTGCCGGTATCCCGTTTACCTGATGTATCCTGTATTACCAACCAAAGACTGTATAAAATCGAACAGACACAACCCATATGAAAACAACAATTTTAGCCATCCTGATGGCGATGATCCCTGCTTTTTTATTTGCACAGGACGGCGATGTAAATTTTTCCGCCGCTTTTAAAAAAGAGAACAACAAAAAGTCAAAGATCGAGATCAACGAAGTAAAGGAACTGATTCATATCATGGTGGCCATCACCCAAACGGGCCTGGGAAATGACGATATGGTGCAGTTACAGGGGCCTTATTACCAGGATGTACTGAAACAATTTGCGGCGTACGAAAAGGAGCCGGTGATCGCTACCTTCGATTCCCTGCTCCGGGAAAGCCCCCTGCATTACGTATTTTTAACCGGGAATGCCATTGCGTATAATTTTGAGAAAGACCAACTGGTACCCAATAATATTTTCCTGCTGCCCGCCGATGAAGTAGCCGGTACCAAAATCAAGGTAAATCCCATTACCACGTACAAAACAAGCATTGAAGAATTTGCAAAAAAATCGGGTTTCCGTGCGTTCTACGCGGCGCACGTCCCTTATTACCAGGGCATTGTTTCCGATTATAAAAAAAATGCCAACCTCGATAAACAATGGAAATGGCTGGAAGCTAATTTTAATACCCACATCAATAGTTACCAGATCCTTTGTTCTCCTCTGATCAATGGGCTTAATTACACACTGTCGTTTAAGAAAAACGGTTTTGAGCTGATACAGATGGTATTGCCGCCTATCACCCGCAATGATGCATGGTCTGCAAAATATACCGAGGCATTTAATACCCGGGGCATGTTTACGGAAATAGACCACAACTATGTACGGAAGCCAAGCGATCAATCTGAAAAGAGGATCAATGAAGCGCTGAAGAACAGGAGCAAGTGGGTGGATACCACTATGGAAGGCACTGCGTATTATCCTAACCCGGTAAAGGTATTCAATGAGTATATGACGTTCGGGGTTTTTGTGTTGTATTGTGAAGACGTGTATAAGAATGATCCCGCTACCCTGAAAGAAATTTATGCAGATGTGAACGGGGTGATGAGCAAACAGCGGGGATTTATAAAGATGCAGGAGTTTACAGACTGCCTGGTGAGGCTACGTAAAGCACAGCCCCGCAAAAAAATTGATGAGCTGTATCCGGCCCTGTTGGATTGGTGCAGCAGGCAGTGACAACAACTTATAGCCTATGGTTTCATGCGAATGAAGCCATAGGCTATAGGGTAGCAGACCGGTAACCTGGTACCCACAGATTCAGTAATTGGGATTTTGTACCAGCGCTTTGTTTGTTTCCAGCTCCAGGCGGGGAATAGGCCACACGTAATCCCTGTCTTTTCTGAACTGTCTTGTTTCTATAACCCGCATCTGGCTTTTATTACTGACGTTATCATAATGCGGAGTGGCAAATTCGTCTATAACAGGGGCATTTGAGAGATAGCCTTTGGGTATGCGCCCGTACAATGGCCCGTTCATCACCTGTTCTGCCAGCTTCCATCGCCTTATATCAAATAAGCGTAGTCCTTCTGCAGCCAGTTCATATTTCCTTTCCCTACGTATAACGGCTCTCAGTTCTGTTTGCGTTTTGCCGCTGGCAATTAATGGCATGTTAACACCAGCACGGCCCCGTACTGCATTGATGGCATCGTAAACGGTATTATCCTGCTGGTTAAGCTCTGTTTTGGCTTCTGCATAGTTCAGTAATACCTCGGCATAACGGGCAAGTATAAACGGCAGATCACTGTTATTTACATCTGCTTTGTCTGCCGGATCCGTATACTTACGCCAGATAAAACCTGAGAAGCTGGCATAGGCATTCGTGGCATCGGTGTTGGCAATACGGCTGGGCGGCGTTGTATTGTAATTCCAGGTAGTGGTACTGTCTTTATGCGTTTCAAAAATATAGCCCATGAAGTTGGTTTGCGGCAATACTACCGTATAATTTAACCTGGGGTCCCGGTTATTGAACGGATGGGCCGGGTCGTATAAAGGCGATTGATCAATAGATAATCCATCCGTGCATTCGTAGGAGTCGACCAGCGATTCAACGGGTATTTTATTGGAAGATCCCATTGCCATGCGTGAGAAAAACAACCAGGGGATCTTTTGCGCTTTCTTACCTTTCAGGTATTGTATTGTGAAGATGATTTCACCGGAGTTTTTTCCTGCGTAAGTGAACAGGGCGCCGAAATCAGGGTGTAAGCTATAAATTTTCTGATCCATTATTTTTTTTGCCCTGTCTGCAGCTACCTGCCAACGCCCGTTATATAACGCAACCCTTGATGCAATAGCGAGCGCTGCTCCCTTTGTAACACGCCCGGGAGTTGCCTTATCAGGAAGATATACCGCAGCACTGTCAAGTTCTGCCAGGATAAAATCGGTAACCGCTTCTTTGGAGCTCCGGGGAGTTTGCGATTGTTCAAGTGTAAGTGGGGTAGTGATCAGGGGAACGCCATTATACAGTTCATTCAGGTAGGAATAATAGTAGGCCCTGAGAAACCTTGTTTCCGCGAGGTAAACAGCGAGCTTGTCTGCCGGCACTACAGGCTGCAATTGATTAACTTTGGAAAAAATAAAGTTACAGCGTCCAATGCCTTTATAAAGTTCATTCCAGAACAGGGAAGGAATTGAATTATCATTGGTGGCTAGCCCTTTTCCCAGCATCGTGAGCTGACCGGCATTCCTGTCCCATTCAAGATCAGTTAAGCAATCCAGCAATAACGGAAAAGGTACGCTCTCACCGGTGGGATCCAGCCATAATTCATTATAGCAGCCGGTTACCGCCATACTTAATTCTGTTTCATTGGTCAGAAAAGTTGCATCGGAAGGCTTATCGAGTGGTACTTTATCCAGGTAGTTGCTACATCCATAAAGGATAGTAACAATGGAAAATACCGGTAGTAATATTTTTATGCTTTTATTTTTTTCTTTTTTCATGAGCTTTGTTTAGAAATTAACGTCAACGCCTATACTGAATGTTTTTACCTGGGCATACCAGCTGCCATCACTCACGGGTGCTTCTACGTCATACCCCTGCCAGAAATTATCGAAGGTGAACAGGTTCTGGCCACTGGCATATACCCTTACTTTCTGCAGTTTGAGGGCTTTCAGGGTTGCTTCTGGTAACGTATATCCTACCTGTAGATTTTTTATGCGGAGATAAGCGGCATTCTTCATCCAGAATGTTGAATTTTGTATGTTGTTTGTTTCATTAAATGCCAGCCGGGGAAATTTTGCATTGGTATGATCCGGAGTCCACCTGTCTTTATGCTGCTCCTGTATGGTACCGCCGGTATAAAAGGGAAAGATGGCCTGATTATAAAGATAGCCATTTGCTTTGCCCACGCCCTGGCCGAACACAGACAGATCGAAGCCTTTCCATTTCAGCGCAAGGTTAAGGCTATATGTGTAACGGGGTATGGTAGAGCCGATCACTTTTTGATCTTTGGAATCAACTACGCCATCTCCATTTTCATCTTTGTACTTTATATCACCTGGAGCCACATTCCCAAACTGTTTTGCATGGTTGTTCACCTCATCCTTCGACTGGAAGAAGCCTTCTGCCTCATATCCATAGATGGAGTATAGCGGATAGCCTACCCGGTTTACGGTAAGACCTGTCTGGAGTATTCCTTTCATATCCACTACCTTATTTTTTACATCAGCGGCATTGAGGGTAATAGCGTAGCCAAGCTGGCCAATATGATCATTGTAAGTGGCGCTAAAGTCCCAACCGTTGTTTTCTACCACGCCGGCATTCTGGTAGGGGCTATTAAGACCTACAGTACCGGGAATATTCAGCTGCAGTAGTATGCCTGTGGTACGACGGCGGTAATATTCCGCGGTAATATTCAGCTTCTGCCATAAGGTAATATCCATGCCTGCATCCGTCTCTTCGGTGGTTTCCCATTGTATATTCCTGTTGGCCATGTCCAGCAGTGCCGCTCCGTTGGATACCTGCCCGTTGAAGATGTAATTAGTGGCTCCTAATGCGATATAAGTGGAGTATCCATATAAGCCGTTAATGTTCTGGTTGCCCAGCCTGCCCCATGAGCCTCTTAGTTTCAGGTTATCAAGAAACCGCAGGCGGTTTTTAAGAAAGGGCTCTTCTGAAATACGCCACCCGGCCGAGAATGAAGGGAAAAAAGCATAGTGGTTTTCCGGTGCAAAGCGGCTGGAACCGTCGTAACGGCCGTTTATCTCCAGTAAATATCGTTGTTTGTAATTATAGTTAATGCGACCAAAGAAGGAGCGCAAAGCCCATTCTGTAGTAGTGCCGCTGGCTTTCTGGTCGATGTTATTGCTGCCGGAACTGAGTTGCTGGTATTGCGGTAAAGCGAAGGAGTCCCGGAAAGCGGAGATATAAGTATTGTTATCATCTTCCTGCTGGTATCCGCCGAGAACGGTTAGTTCATGCCCGCCCTTGAACTGGTGGTTAAAGGTAAGCAGCGCGCGCAGATTATTATTCCAGTCACGGCTGTAACCTTCGGTCAGTGAATTCGTAGGGTTGAACTTATAACCGGGTGTATAATCCGGCCGGTAAGTTTGTATCGTATTCACAAACGATTTTGTATGTGGCTCGTAATATTTGGGAGAGTAATAGATTTCAGCCGTAAGCCATTGTGCGGGTTTGTATTTCAGCCCGAGGTTTACAATAGCGCTGATATCCTGGGAAGTGCTGAGCCCTCCATCCAAAGCCTTTGCCAATGGATTATCGCCATTCCAGCCTTCCCCGTATAAGCCATTGGAATAACGTGCTGGTTGGGTGGCCGGCATGCGGTATATCCAGTAGAAAATGTTGCCTGTACCGGCGGCAGGCTCGGATAGATCAGTACGGCGCAGGAAAACGTCCATGGTTGTAGAAAACCTGTCATTGATCCTTGCATCGGAATTAATGCGCAGGTTATATCTTTTAAAATTTGTATTGGGAATAATTCCTTGCTGGTCCTGGTAGCTGAGAATTGCCAGCATTTTGGCTTTTTCGCCTGCGGCAGTAACAGAAATGCTGTGGTGCTGCATAAAACCATTTGTTGTGAACAGGGTTTTCTGCCAGTCGGTATTGGGATAATGATCAGGATCAGTGCTCATTTTTTCCTTGTACTCATCAATGCCGGCCTGCGGATAAAGGGGGGTAAGGCCTATATTGGTATAGGCTTCATTGAGCAATGTCATGTGATCAATGGCATTCACTATTTTCGGTTTATTGGTAGGTTGCTGCCATCCTACATAGGTATTATAGGATACGCCCGACTTCTTATCCCCGGCCCTTTTTGTAGTAATGAGTATTACGCCGTTGGCTGCCCTGGAGCCGTAAATAGCTGCACTTGAGGCATCTTTTAATATAGATATACTGGCAATTTCGTTGGGATCAATATTGTTCATATCAGCCACCACGCCGTCTACAAGTATTAACGGATCGGCTCCGCCGTTACCGGAGCCACTGATGGTACCAACCCCCCTGATCCGCAGGCTTCCGCCGTCTTTACCAGGTTGCCCGCCTTGTTGCTTAACGGTCACCCCCGGCGCCATGCCCTGCAAAGCAGCGCTGGTTTGCCCTACCTGCCTGGTGGCGATCTCTTCTCCCTTTAGAACAGCAACGGAACCTGTGAGATTTACTTTTTGTTGTGTACCGTATCCTACAACTACCACTTCATTGAGCCTTGCATTGTTCTGTGTAAGTACTATGTTAATTTGCGTTTGTTCTTCTATTGGTATTTCACGGGTAGTGTAGCCGAGGTATCCTGCGAGTAGTACGGCATTGCTGTTGATGCCGTTAAACCTGAAATAACCCTGCGCGTTGGTGATGGCTACCTGGCTGGTATTCTTTATGCGGACAGTAGCTCCTGGTATCAGGTTGCCCTGGTCGTCTGTTACCGTACCCTGTATGTTTATGGCGGGTGTTTGTACCTGTGGCGCCTGTGTTTTTTTAAGAGGCGCATTCTTCAAAACAATAGTATTGTCTATCAGTTTATACGAAAGGTTGTCCGGCAGCAGCTTATTAAGTATGTCGGACAACTTTTCATTCCGGAAACTTTTACTCACACGGGCAGCTTTATCCAGCAGGTTATCCGGGTAAGCAAACTTTAGCCCTGTAATAGCGGTGATATCCTGCAAGGCTTTATCCAGGCTGGCATTGGTAAAGCTGAGCGTTATTTTTTTGCTGAGCATATCCTGCGCCAGTGTAGTCTTCACCGTTATGATGCACAGGCAGCAGGCCAGCAGGCATCTTTTTATAAATTTATTCATTATCTGTATCTGTGAGCAGTTTAATAAATATTTCTCTGTTGTTTCAATAAGCTACAGGAGTGATCAGTGAATTAGGATTGTCTATATGGTAATTGTTCTCGATCTTCCCTTGCCAGGCTGCATTGTTACGGCGGTATACACTCTGCAGCCGGTTGTTTCCTATGTAGTTATAGCTGGATGCATCGCCCCAGCAGTTGTCATTTACCGACAACTTAAAGCCACTGATCACATTATTGGTGACAGTGTTTTTCTGACAATTATAAGTATTGCTAACCCAATAAAGATGTATGCCGCCCCTGTCTGCCGACCAGGGGCTGAAAGCGGCGGTGTCGTACAGCGAGGTGATGGTATTGGCATTCAGCAGGCAGTTACTGCCTCCTTCAATGGCAATGCCGATCCTGACAGAAAGCAAATCGGCGACTCCTACGGTAATACGGTTGTCGGAGATGGTCATTTTGCTGGCTGCCAGTAACCTGATACCAGGTTTCCCCTCACTTACAATGGTATTGGAGGAGATGGAAGTGTTGGATATCATCGCCTGATCGCTGTATATACCATTGGAAAATTTGGTGTAAATATCGTTGCCGGTTATATTCAGCGTAGCAGAAGCATTGGGCCCGTGCAGATAAATGGCGGCGCCGTAGCCTGAATCCTGTCTTACCTGGTTACCGGATATTGTAATATTCCTGCAACCGTAGAAGGTGGTGATACCGCCGTTATTACAGTTCTTTATCTGGTTACCGGTAATAGTGATATAGTTGGCGGCTTCCATATCTATACCCACATCTCCGCAATTACTGATCACATTATCAGAAAATGCAGCATTATCTACACCATTGGCCCATATACCGCCCTGGGCTACATTTCTTACTACATTAGCAGAAACTACGTGATTCCTGGAATCATGCCAGGAGCCGTTATCCCCCCAGAACTGGATACCGTGTATTCCCTTCTGCGTGTGCGTCACCTGCCCATCGAACAGGTTACCTGTTAATTTTGCATCGTAGGAGAACACGCTGTTGATACCTCTTCTGCCAAAATCAACAATCCTGGAATCACTTACTTTAAGCCGGGTGGTATGGTCCGATTCGATGGCAAAATCATAGGTGTTCCGGATGGTTATATTGTTTAGCGTAATGTCGGTACCATAGTGGATATCAATCAGCCCGATGGTATCTTTTTTCCCCGAGGTGGTAAAGGATGCGTTCCCGTCGAGCGTTAGTTGTTCTATTTGTATATTGTTTTTGCCGTTTATTGCCAGGAGAGGAGCGTTGGATACCGTGTCCAGCCGCAGGGTGCCGGGACCAAATACAGAAGTGTTCGAACTTATGTATAGCCTGCCGGATACCTTGTAGGTACCGGGCGGAAAATAAATGCTTCCACCCTGGTTAAGCGCTGCCTGTATCTGTGTTCTATTATCTGTATTGGTAGTATCGGCTCCGAATGGGCTATCGGTGATACTGATATACGTTTTTGCACCAGGCGAGTTGGGAGGCAGGCCCGGAACCGCGTCCTTTTTACAGGAGCAAATTGCCAGAAATAGTAATACACTAACGGGAATTAATTTTTTCATATTGTGAAATTTTAGGCAAAGCTTCTCCGTGCCGGCGTTATCAGCGGCAGCGGGGATAGATGTTTAATAAATATTTATAGGAAAAGAATGTTAGTCCGGTTCCATCGTCAGCATCCACTACCTTTTATATGATAGTTGTTACCATTCCTGATCACCTCTCCATTCACCAATTCAGCCAGCACATTCATAATCCTGCCAACAGGCTCATTGCTGAAATCGCAGGAAATAGAGCAGCCAGACAGGTTATCATCAACGGTAATGGCTATATTGAATTTACGTTGAAGGGCGGCAGTTACCTCCGTAAGCAGGGTTTGCCTGTATATCATTTTCCCGTCTTTCCATGCAGCCGTGGTGGCTGCATCTATGTTATCATGCCTGGTAAGTTGTTGTTGAGATCTGTTGTACACAATTTGCTGGTTACGCTCAAGATATTCGGCAGCCTGACCGGATGAAAGCCCATTGCCGGCAGCAATCCTTATTTTGCCGGACAATACTGCTATCACCACATTGCTGCTGCCATTATAGGCGTTTATGTTGAAGCTTGTGCCCAGTACCTGGGTGGTCAGCGCATCGGTATGAATAATAAATGTGCTGGATGGATTTTTAGCTATTTCAAAATAGGCCTCACCGCTGAGTGTAACTTCCCGGGTATTCCCGCGGAATTTATCAGGATAGCTTAATTTACTGCCGGAGTTTAACCATATCTTGCTACCATCTGCCAACAGGACAGTGGCTACTTCGCCATTTCGGGTAGATTTTTCAAGTTGTGTTACCGGTGCAATGATATTTCCCAGCATGGCAATGCGATGTTGGAATATGACTGCAGGTATAGCAATGCAAACAAGTATGGTGGCTGCTGCCAGCCAGCGCCTTTTTATATTTTTCCGGGAGGCGTACATTTCGTCAATACCGCTGATAACCCGGCCATATACTTTTTTCCTGTTGAATCCAGTTTCGTGTTGAGGAAGGAGGTCTTCCTTTTCCAGTTTTTGATAATACCGGGAAACCAGCGTTTCTTCCTCTTCTTTTGCTTTTCTTTTGCGCAGGAAAATATTATACCACCTGGTATGTTCAGTTTTTTTCATGAATGCAATCTTTTTAAATGGTACTTGTTGTTAACCGCCGTCACGTAAGCGTAAAGGCCATCAATAGAATGGTTATAGTAAGTAATTCCTCCAGCGAGATCCTAAGCCGCTTTAAAGCAATGGTGATCTGGTTTTCCACTGTTTTCATGGAAATATTCAACAAACCGGAAATCTCCTTGTTAGACAATTGTTTCTTCCGGCTCAGGTAAAATATCTGACGGCATTTATCCGGCAATTGTTCCATGCCCTGGTCCAGGGCGCGATACATTTCTTTCTCCAGCAGATGGCTATCCGGGCCCTGCTGCATGGCCAGTTTTTGTAAGGCTTCCACATCAAGCTGTGCTTTTCCTGAACGGAGATACATCAATACCTTGTTCCGCATGGCTTTGTACAAATAAGAGCGCAGTGTATCCACCTTTAGCAGGTGCCGTTTTATCCATAAATGGATGAAAAGTTCCTGCACAAGATCTTCACAAACCTGTGTGTCGTGTAACAGGTGCCAGGCAGAGAAATAAAGTTTTGAAGAGTACCTGTTATAGATCAATTCGAATGCCTGCTGGTCATCCTTTTGTATCAGTTCAATCAGTTGCTCGTCTGTCCAGATTCCTGCATTGGTGGAATTCATAAAGTGGAAGGCTGATAAAATAAGTTTACACTACTAAAAATTACAAATATTATCTTATTGTTTTCAGAAAACGTGGCCACAATCGTTATATATGATGCAAAAAAAAGGGCTAGCCCCCAAAGAAAAGGGAAGTTTTTTCAAGGAAAATATTAAATGGTTGATTATTAATGTGTTTAATGGATTTTGAAGAAAAGTACGTTACATTTCCTAACTTCACATGACTTCCATCCACCGTATTTATTGCCCTGTAAACCGCCTGATAAATGGAACCACAATTGTATAAAGGATGTCCGGTACAGTTCACGCTGCAATTCCTGGCGGGAAAATGGCGTACCGGTATTCTCTGGAACCTGCGGGAGAAATCCATGCGGTTCGGCGATCTGAAACACGCGCTGCCAGGTGTTACCGACAAGGTTTTAATGAATGAGCTACGGTTTCTTACCGGCAGAGGTATGATAGAGAAAAAAACGTTCCGGGAGTTTCCACCCAGGACCGAATATAGTTTGTCTCTTACAGGCAATAGTCTCCTTCCAATTATCCGGCAAATAATCATTTGGGGATATGATCATTTACAGGATGAAAAAGTAAACGGGAAAATGTTTATGACTCCTGCTGAAGTTATGGAAGACCTGGCCTCTCTTGCCGGTAAGCCTCAGGCTTAGGATTTTTTATTTTCAGGGAATTTTATCCCATACTTTGCTGATGTGGCTACCAGGCGCGCTATATCCGGGGGCCCGGCGGGCAACGGGGCTTGCTTCAGTTCCGGTGCAGGTTCGCTCATCTCAATAAAGAATTGCTCAAATCCCCCGGGCGTCAGTAATATCAATACTTCAGATCGCGCTGTTAATACTTTAAAGGAGTGTTGGATGTTACGTGGTAAAAACATGGTGTCGCCGGCAACGGCATGATAGGTTTCGTTTTTTACGGAGAATTCTATTTCTCCGTCAAGCAACAGAAATGTTTCATCTTCCCTCGTATGGGTATGTGGCGGCGGTTCCAACCCTTTTATTTCAGTCATTTTTAACAGTGAAAAAAGTCCGTTTGTATCTGCTGACCTGAGCAGGATCGACAATAAATGACCGATATACCAATAAGAGTTCTTTAATGAAGGTTTCGTTAGCAATGGTTGGTTGTTTGCGGCGGTCGTATTAAATGCAGGGAACAGTAATAAGCTGGTAAAACTGCCGGTATACGTCAGAAAGGATCTCCTGTTTAACATGGATACAAGATTTTACTTGTTGTACAAGTTACAGTGATCCTTTCTAAAAAGGCGCATACTTACCTGGTGGAAAGTGAGGGAAAATTATTTTCTCATCCCCACATTAATAATCCGATCTTTTTTTTGCTTCTTCCTTTGCAAAATCGAGCAGGGACTTTTTAATCACCTTCATATAAGCGTCCTTTGTGTTATTGCTGAACGATTGCAGGTATTGTGCATAATCCTTTCCTTCATAACTCATTTTCTTTGCCAGCTGGAGCCAGGTAGCCTGGTCGGTTTCTTTTCCCATGAGATGAATGATGGTAAGCGTATTATGTGTTAGCAGTGCATCCAGGTAGTTCCTGTGTTCCTTTGAGGTATCTTCTTTTGCAGCAAGATCTGTCAATACAATGGCGCCTATGTCAGTATTATTTGCATTATATACCTGCTGAGGGCTATCGTCGGCTTGCTGGAGGCTGTCGCGCCGCCTGTAGTAAATATCCTGCGCGGCCTTCATGGTGGCTTCGGCTTTCTTTAGCTTTTTCTCATCTGCTTTTTCATTGCTCAGTGTAACAGCGGCTTTCTTTAATAAGGTTAAGAACTGCGCCTGTTTAAGACTATCAGTTTGTTGCGCAAAACAATTAACGGAGGCAAACAACAATAATATGGTAGCTACAAATGAAGGGAGTGTATACGATTTCATTGGTTACGGGAGTTTTTAGGATGTGAAAATAAGTAATATATTGCAGATATGCTATGCGGGGTTGTTCCTGGCCATGTTTTTGCGGTCAGGCTTCACGACTTTAGCTACCCATATACCTTTAACATTTGTAATGCATGTTCACATCTTCCCATATACTCAAAAACATAAAATCCTCTTTCCTCTACAAAGACGAGCTGATTATCTGTACCGGCGACGGCATCTTCTTCTACCGGGAAAATGAACCTATAAAAATATCAGGCATTGCGCCCTGGTTTGCCTGTATATTTGGTGAGCTATTCCTCTTCCAGGAAGATAATGGCGGTGCGGTTCACTATTTCCGTAAAGGCAATGAAGTGGAGCACGGCATCCTGGAAGGGCAATTCTATTTATACAGAAGCATGATAGATGGCCGGAAGATCTATCTTCCGCACGACGGCATTTTGCAGGAGTTTGATCATACGCTCCGGTTTATGGGCCGGTACCAGGTGGGGCGTATTCCCTTTGCCGTTCACCATGGTAAATATTACCGGCTATTCCCCCATTTAAGCTGTTTTTCCCTGGAAGATAACGGGGTGCAATGGACCATGGAAAACAAGGACCTGCTGGAAGAAGTAGGGGGGATTCCTCAAAGTTATTTTTACCAGAAAAATGATCTCCTGATCATACGGTCGAAATTTATAAACTGGCATAATTTCGTCACCGCTTTCAATCCCGATAATGGCGCTATTGCCTGGCAACAGCGAGGCCAGATTCCTGCCACTACATTTCTGGGCGATCAGATATATGGGATCTTTTATCTGCATCTGCCTGACTTACGGGGAAGATTTACTGTTATAGACAGTAAAACGGGAGACTTGCTGAAAGATGTGGACATCACCAATGAGCTTGCGGCACATGGCTTCCGGCCGTCGGATTATTATTTGCTGGCAAAGCAGGATAGTTACCTGTATATCGCTGCCGGCTATGGGAAAACGTTGTATGCATTTAACATGGATACTGCTAAAATAGATTGGATGCAGCCGGTAAATACAAAAGCCGGATGGCTGAGCAATATGAAGCTTTATAATAACCGATTATTTATTATTGATGAAGCAGAAGATATGCATGTATTTGCCCGTTCGCCATTAAATTAAAGCGCCTTATGCTTTTGTCCCCACTTTCCGAGCGCATGGATAATTGTTTTTAATTCATACCCGATCGGCGTTAGCTCGTATTCTACACGAAGAGGTACTTCTGCATAAACCGTCCGTTTTACCACCTTGCTTTCCTCCAGCTTGCGCAGTTGCAGGGTGAGCATCCGTTCAGTGATGTTGGGCAAACATTTTTTCAGCTCGCCAAACCGCTGCTTCCCGTTTACCAGGTAGCAACAGATCGCTAACGCCCATTGGCCGCCAATGATATTGGAAGCATATACCTCGGGGCACTCATTCGCTAAAGCCTGTTTGTTCGCATAATTGGTGGAAGACTCCTTTATTCTTGCCATACTTACATTTTTTATAGTACCGTACAATGGGTTGCCAGTAGGCAAAATTAATGTTTTGCCGTTTACTTTTGCGCCATCATTCAGTTTAAACAAGGAGATATGAAAACATTGGTAGTTATTGTCCACCCCGATATGGAGAGCTCGGTCATCAATAAAAGATGGGTGGAGGAATTGAACAGGTACCCGGAGAAATATCATATTCATCAGCTGTATAAGATCTATCCCGATGAAAAAATTGATGTGCCGGCAGAACAGCGGTTGATAGAGCAATACGATAAAATTGTATTCCAATTCCCCTTGTATTGGTTTAGCTCTCCGCCGCTGTTGAAAAAGTGGTTTGATGAGGTGCTTACTTATGGCTGGGCTTATGGAAGTAAAAGTGGGTATAAGATGGGAGATAAAAAAATAGGTTTGGTTATTTCAGCAGGGATAGATGAAGAGGGATATACCTCCCGGGGAATTTATAAGTATACGCTAAAAGAACTGACGGCCCCGTTTGAATTAACATTCAATTATATCAGGGCCGATTACAGGTCTTTATACGCTTATTATGGTATTGAGCTAAACAGTTCAAAGGAATGGATTGAAAACAGTGTAGCTCCGTATATGGAGTTTCTCAGCAAGTTATAGGAGCGTTACCCACCGATCAGCCGGAGCACATATTCCATCTGAGTATCCTTTTGCTGCATAAAATCGTTGAAGGTAGGCCATACGGTATGATCGGGGATAATGCCCCTGCCTTCCGGCTGATCCGGTTTTACAGGGGCGTCCTGGTCTACATAAACGATAGAGAACTTCGTTTTTATTTTTGAATGGGGGAGCTCGTAGATGACGGCCATATGGCCATTGTGCCCATAATATCCTCCCACAGTTTCTACTCCTACAATGGTAACATTGCGGGCATAGGCTTTTACCAGGGAAGCCAGGTGGGAGGCGGCAGAAGCCACATTTTCATCAATAAGCAGGTACAGTTTTCCTTTAAATCCCGGTTGCTTGGGTGAATACACTGGGTTATAACGCGGGTTCTGTAAATTCCGGCCGTTGCGCAATGCCGGGAAATAATCTTTCAGCATTTTTTTTCCTGCTTCTTTGGCGGCTGAATCCATCCTTACTGCAGTAGATACGCCCCAGAAATACTGTTCATACGGGATCCCGTTATCAAAGATGCTGTAGGCCAGTGTATTTTCCTTAAAGCTGGAATCTGTAAGGTACATCATGGGTTGCTCAAAAGTAGGGTCGCTGCCACCGGGATTGCTGCGGATGTCCAGGATCAGGTTGGGAACATTGTTATGGCTGAGCAACCGGAACACGCTATCAATAAACGATACATATACTGCGAAGGCGGGGTCGTCTGCATCGGCCGCCATAGAAAATATCCGGAGGTTTAATAAACCGGTGGAAGGATTCAGCATCCTGAAGCTGTATTTGGGCTGTACCTTGTAATCGATCACGCTGTCTACCGGTGCGCTGTAACGACGTGCAAAATTAGCTTTCTGCTCCTGCAGCGATACCGCCGGTACCGTCACGCTTTGAGCCAGGGTAGCGCCGGGAGGAAGGAAGCGAATGGCAAAACTGTCTTTAATGCCATACTCATACAGGTAACGTAGCCCATAACTTCCGTTTACGCTGTTCGATAGTTTTTGTGTTTGTATAAAGCCATCTGCTGTGAGGTATTTGTAAAAAGATGCCATCAGGTCCTTTTGGGAAACCCCATTGATGCCTAACACCTCTGACCCCACGGGAATGGGCGCTGACGGACTATTGAAGATGATCTTACCCTCTATATATTTTAAGGCATAGGGGAAGAAACCGCGTTGCCGGTTCAGGTAGCCAACAAGACCGGCGTCTGGTTCTGTATAGTTATGGCAGCTTCCTTCAAAATCGGTTAGTTGTAAAATGATCTTATAAAAGTCGATGACAGACATAGGCTTGCGTACCTCTGCAAAGGCCCATTTGTAAATGCTGTCGATCTGTTGCTGGCTGCGGTAGCGATACAGGCCGGAATTGGCCTTTTTACGGATATCCAGGAACAGCTGCAGGTCCTGCTTCATTTCATGCGGACTAAGCTGCGGGTTGTAAACAGACAGGCTGTCGGCAACGGGTTTGGATGTGTGAGTGGCCGGCTGCGCCCATCCCTGGTGCACCAGTAATAGCAAAAACAGTACTTTCTTCATCAGGTTTTTCATGTATAAAGCACGAATCTACAAAAACCGGTGTATGAAATATCTTTTGAAGAAATATAAATTATATATTCATTTCTCTGCTGCAGACAATTCCTTTTTAATATCTGCAGGCATCTTCCAGCTGTATTTACGGAGTAGTTCCTGGTAAATATCCTTCCAGTTGATATCATCTTCAGACGCGCCCGTTTTTACTGTTTGCAGATACCTGGCAATATCATAGGCCATATGATACCCGTTGTAGGAGTTTTCACTCATCTTAAAATTATTAATAGCGCTGCCCAGGTCTTTTGACAGCAGCGATTTGAATCCCGTCATCTCGTAGCTGCGGGCTAAGCCTTCATTACGGTTGGCAGCGGATACTTTCTGAAAGCCTATGGCCGGTGGCGTTATATCTTCCGCCAGTTTTATATTATCAATTCTCTCCAGTTCTTCTTTTGCGCTTTTCGCTTCCAGGTATTCGAGCTTTGTTTGCGTTGACTTTGCTGTATCCCTTGCCAGTACCGCTACAAGTTCCTGGCTTCTCTTTAAACGGGCATCAAATGAATCGGCCTGTACTTTCACCACTTTAAGATAATCCTTCCAGCAATCTCTCAGTTTTTTGGATGGCGTTACGTTGGCGAAAAATTCCGCCAGCAATAACCTGTTCCTGGGGTTCTCCGCGTATACCACGCTTTCAGAAGCGTATTTGTTGTACGATTCCAGTTCTGCAATTCCCTGTTCCCGGTCCCTGAAGCCCCAGTTAATGATATAAGTGATAACGGTAAGGCCTACCGTTCCGATCAGCCATTTGAAAAGGTCAATCTTTACCTTATATCTTTCAAATGTTTCTGAAAAAGTAGCGTAGGTATACTGTTGGTTTTCGGGTATTTTAAACAGTTGCTCTAAGCTACTGCCCGGAACATTACTGGTACTGGGGTACCTGGAAGATTGCAGGTTTTGCTCAAGTTCTTCCTGCGACAGGTCGTCGGGGGAATCATGTGTTGGTAAGGGCATATATGTTTATTTAAAGAGGGGCAAAAAATTATCGTTATAGGCTTTTACGGTATTGCCGCCGAAGAAGTTAGTACCAGGGCATGTTTTGATACTGTCTGGTTCGTCGGTTACTTTTCTTTTCCCGGTTTCCAGGTCAAACCAGTGGTGGTATACCAGGGTTTGACTATTGGGGGTGATATTGAATTTCTTCAGCAGTAAACCGGTTAAAGTAATGATAGTGTTTTTCTGCGTTTCAGTCATCATATCACGCCCTTTATCAAAGTCGCCGGTATTTTCTATACAAATACCTCCTTTGTTGGCTAAATGTATCCCGGCAGGTTGTTTGTCCAGGCTGCGGCAAATCATGATCTTTCCATCCGGAAATGTGGTCAGGTTCTGCGCAATTTCATCAAAGCCTCTTTTAATGTGGCTTTGTTCCATACTGTCGCATAGCTTAAAGTGATTGTCGCCGTCAAAATGTTTGTAAGAGGGAATCCAGGTGTGGTGTTGTTGAATATGCGAGATAGTCCTTACAGGGTGGAAAAGGGATAACCATTTCTTGAATTCATCTACCTCTAACAACAGGAATTTGCCTACTTGTTTCATAGTTTGTTTATTAGGATGAGGGATTGTTTGAAATTCAGGGCCAAAATAGCAGCGGCAGTTTTCTGGGGTAGCGCTTTTCTTTTGGTATTATGGGTAAATAAGGGATATTATTTTATATGAAGATAAATATAACTATTTTAGAAAAGAATACCAACTAATGAGTATTTTTTAAGAAGTTATGAAAACGATGAATTCAATGTCAACACACACTTTCACTATGGTGAAGGTAAATAGTAAACTTCAATAAGCAGTATAATAAAATGAACCTTAATATTCAATCTTCCAGGTTGTTAATCCGCGATTTTTCAAGAAGCGATTGGGAGGCATTACACCGGTTGTATATGATGCCTGAAACGGTGAAATATAATCCAAGCGGGTACCCGGAGAACGAGGCGGCAACAAAGTTGCTTGTAGATGGATGGTCTGTACAGCAGGAAGCCACTAACAGAGAGCAATACACGGCAGCTATCATCAACCGGGCAGATGGTTGTTTTGTGGGTGTCATTTCATTGGATCGGGGAGAAGTAAAGTATAGAAAAGCAGAAGTATGGTACAAACTTCTGCCGGAATATTGGGGACGAGGCTATGCTACAGAGGCTATGAACAGTATATTGGCCTTTGGTTTTGGTTCGTTAAAACTGCATAGAATAGAATGTGGCTGCAGTATTCATAATACAGGATCGTATCGTGTAATGGAGAAGGTAGGGATGACACGGGAAGGTGTTAAACGGAAGGCGCTGCCACTGGAAGATGGATGGCATGACGCGTACATGTATGGTATTCTGGCAGCTGAATTCGGTTAGTTGTTTCCGGATAATAAAAAGGAGCGCCTGCCCAAACTGCGTCGCTACCAGCAGGCGGGCAGGGCCGGGTAATGGCCATCGCCCACCTACCTGGTACAAATGGAAGCATAAGGCCGCCAATAGCGCAACCTGGGAAGCGCATTCATAAGCCGATGCCTGAAGGGGATAGACGGGCTATAGAAATAAGAATTATATATTATACTCCGCTTTCCAGTGCTGGCTGGCGCCGGTTTCAATGGCATGATTAGCCATATGTACCGCCACGGCGGCATCTTTCCCGCTTTCCACACCGGATACGGGCTTTTTTTTGTTCCTGATGCAGGCGGCAAAGTCGATTAATGCAGAAGTGGTAGGTTCAGGTACCGGCTCGCCTGCTTTCCCGAACGCCAGTGGCATTCCCTGGCCCGGGGGACCGTCTGTCCTGGTGGCGCCGGTTACGCCGTCTACAGTATCCAGTACTTTTTTTACATCTTCACTGTAAATAAATGCCTTGTCGCGTTGTATTTCAAGTGTACCGCGGTTTCCCAGCACCCTGATGGCATATCCGTTATAGGCGTTGCTAAGGATAGACGAGACGCTTGATTTTATACCGCCGGGATACTCAAATACGGTGCGCACATTATCCCAGGTTTCACGCCCGTCTTTCCAGTAATCGATACCGCCCATACCTACCACGCGAAGCGGGTGGCTGTCCAGGATATAATTTACAATATCGATCTGGTGCCCGCAGAGCTCTGCTACCAGGCCACCGGAGTATTCACGGTACATGCGCCAGTTGATAAGGCGTTCCATGGCCGGATCAGGCACGGGGTTCCTCCAGTTGGAATTGCGATGGTACTGGCACTCGAAATGGGTAACAGTACCCAGCCAGTTTTGTGCAATGATCTCTTTTACGCGGTGATAAAGGGCATAGTACCGGTATTGATGTCCTACCTGGAGTACCAGCCCGGATTTCCTTACCTGGTTTACCAGTTGTAATGCCTGCGGGATATCATAGGTCATGGTTTTTTCCACGTATACATGTTTACCGGCATCCAATGCATCTTTTGCCATATCATAGTGCAGGTAGAGTGGCGTAGCGATGATCACGGCTTCCACTTCTTTATTTTCGAGCAGCTTACGATAGTCGGTATAGGCTTTAGCGCCTTTTGCTGCGAGGGCCATACCCTTTTGCAGGTTGGCGGGGATGATATCACAGCAGGCAACTATTTCAAGGGCGGGATTTTTCTTCAGCAGCCTGGCGATGCCGCTGCCGCGGTTACCGGTGCCTATCAGCCCGGCTTTAACGGGAGCGGCGCCTGGTGCGGCCAATGCCCATGCCGGTAAAGTAGCTGCCGCTGCAATGCCAGTTAATGTTATGGCGCCGGAATACAAAAATTTTCTGCGGGAAAAATGATGATCTTGCATACTCCAAAATAGGTAATAAAAAGAAGCGGGGCAAGGTTTGAACCGCATAAATCTCCGGTAACGTTCTCGCTGTTTTAAAAGGTGAAAAAAAATATCCAAGTATATTTAATACCTGGATATTTTATCAACCGGAAATATTTTTTATATGCAGATGAATACAAAAAAGAGTATGCTGCTGTTAGGTGTATGCCTCTTACTTTGCAGCTTTATTCCACAGCAAAAGAAGATCAATATCTTTTCCATCGGTGATTCTACCATGTGTGATTATGATGAAAAATACCTGACTTCATTTGGGGGTAGTAGTCTTTATCCTATACGCGGATGGATGCAGATGGCGCGGGAGTATTTTACCGGGCCTGTTGTTATACACAACGCAGCAAGGAGTGGCAGAAGCTCTAAAAGCTACCGCAGTGAAGGGCATTGGCAAAAGGTGATCGACAGTGTACAGGCCGGCGATTATGTTTTTATCATGTTTGGCCCTAATGATCAGAAAAGCGATACTGCCAGGCATACGGACCCGCGCACTACTTACCGTCAGAACCTGATCGGGTATATTAATGAAACCAGGGCAAAAGGAGCGTATCCTGTATTATTCACTTCTATTGTAAGGCGTAAATTTGGTACCAATGGAAAGCTGGAAGATACGTTGGGAGATTATATCCCGGTGGTACGGGAACTGGCGGCTGAAATGAAGGTGCCGCTGGTAGATCTTTACAAGGCATCAGGCGAGCTTGTTGAAAGTTATGGTCCGGAAGAATCCAAAAAGTTGTTTGTATATATCCAGCCGGGCGTATTTCCCAAATTGCCCGACGGGAAGCAGGATGATACGCATCTGAATGAAAGAGGAGCCAGTGAGATAGCGGGATTGGCAGTGCGGGAATTGAAGGCGATGGGATTACCCTTCTTTAAATAAAAACAGGTGCAGTTGCCAGAGCTCCCGGCGGCAACTGCACCTGTTTTGATCAATATCCATAATCCTGTGTAAGATTATGATTCGCTTCTATCGACGTTTGAGGTATGGGCAACAATTCATTACGGTTCGGCGTAAAAAGCTGCGCTACATTGGTGATCCATGATGCGGTGATAGAACTTACCCAGTTGGCTTTTGCATAACCACCGGGAGGAGCCGCAGCAGGAGAGGGCTGGTAAAGGGAGCTTCCCCATATGATTGTTTGTGATCCTGTTTTATAATAAACTACCTGCGGCAATGTATTGTATGGCGCCTGTTTGTTCATCATTTTCGTATAGTTAGCCCTTGTTTCTAATATTTTCTGGTGTAGCAGGTTCCAGCGGATCAGGTCATATTTGCGGATCCCTTCTCCGCCGAATTCAAAAGATCGCTCATTTACAAGGGCATTAAAAAATGCTTCTTTGGAGGCTGGTGTAGTGCCTATTTTATCTTCATTGCCTTTGAATCCTCTTTTTCTTACTTCCTCGTATGCGCTGATGGCGGCTGCAGTGGGGCCGTTGTTCAGTTCATTTTCTGCTTCTGCAAACATCAGCAGGATATCAGAAAAACGCAGTACCGGCCAGTTGATGCCCAGTTGCTGGGAAGTGGTGGTGGGCGCCGGTGTGATCCAGTCGGCCCGGAACTTTCCGCTGGTCATATTCACCAGTGTTTGTACGGTTTTGGATCTGTCTGCATTATTGTAGTAGGGAGCGGTGGTTACATCGCGGCGGGTATCCACTGAATCAAAGGAATAGAAATAAGTAGGAATAACGCGTATGGAGCTATTGCCCAGCTGGGCTGCGTTGCCGGGCACATAAAATCTTGGGCCGTCGTAATACCCGAGGTTGCCGGTGAGGCCGGCGCCCATTGCTATTTCAAAGATCACTTCTCCAAAAGGATCCTGTTTATAGGAATCAAGACCATCTTTAAATACGGCCTGGAAGCTGGGATTCAGGGTATGTTTATCGCGGCGCTGCATGATATCATAGCATTCATCCCTGGCAATTTTGTAGAAGTCGGTGTAATTGCTGCTGCGTTCCATTTTACGTGAACTGCGGCGCAGGGAATAGCCGCCCCTGAACAGGGCGATCCTTGCACGCAGCCCTTTTACGGCGCCTTTGGTGATCCGTTCGTCTGCTGTTACGCCGGGCTCGCCCCGCCAGGGCACCAGGTCTTCTGCCGTTTTGAGATCACCCAGCAGGCGGTCGTAGATGCTGTCGCGGTCCATTTTTGCGAGGAACAGGTCTGTCTGGTCAATGGAGGGAATGAAAGGTGCCGGCACATCTCCCCAGTTCCGGATCAGCTCCAGGTAATACTGCGCTCTCAGGGTAAGCGACTCTCCATATAAGCGGCGCAGTGCTGCTTGTTCAGTGGCGCTGCCTTTACTGTACAGTTCCATGGCAGGAATGTTTTTGATACAGATATTGGCGCGCTCCACGCCAATATACAACTGCTGGAAAGGGCCTGCCAGTTGCGCGTTGGTGGGCTGCAGGTTGTAGCGGGAGAGGTCCCTGGAACTGTTGTCAGGCGCTGTAGTATTGGTAACGCCTATCATTTCGTCTGTATCGTAAGGATACATTAAACTAAGCCGGCTGCCATAGGCCTGTGTGCCCGACAATGGCTCATAGGCGCCTATAACGGCGCTGGTGGCATTAGGCACGCTTCCGAAAACATATTGCTCGTCAAATGCGGAAGGAGGCGTTTTGTCGAGGTATTTTCTGCAGGCGGCAGTACCCATCAGTATTGGAATGAGCACTATCATCCAGGCAGTGTAATACAATTTTTCCCTTGCTGTCATATTCTCCATAATCTTTATAATGTAAGGTTAATACCAAAAAAGAAAGAGCGGCTGCGCGGATAGGCGGAGTAGTCTACGCCAGGCGTAACAGGCGTAGCGCGGCGCGTGTTCACCTCGGGATCATAACCCGAATAACGGGTGAGCACGGCGAGGTTGTTACCGGTAACGTATACACGCAAACTGCTGATCTTAATTTTGCCAAGTTGCTGTGCAGGGAAGGTGTACCCCAGGGTCACATTGTTCACCCGGAGGAAGGACCCGTCTTCCACTGCCCAGGAAGTGGGATAGAAGGCGCCTGCACCGGAAATAGGCATCCATATTCTGGCGTTGCCGTTCAGCGCTGCCAGCTGCTCGGGGGAAGCGCCTGTTACCACTTGTTTACCGCCAACGGTAATTACCTGCTGCATTACTTTCCCACTGGCGTCTACTGTGCGCCAGCGGTCTTCCATAATGGCCAGCATATTGGTATTGCGGGAATAGGCGTTGGTGAATTCTATTTTGTTGGCATTGAGGATACTGTTGCCCACCACGAAGTTGAGGAATACGCTCAGGTCAAAATTTTTGTAAACAAATTGCTGGTTCAGGCCTCCTGTGTATTTGGGATTGGCATTCCCGATGATGGTTTTATCATTTTCATCGATGATACCATCACCGTTCAGATCCTTTAGTTTCATCCATCCGGGTTGGGCTACGCCTATTACGCCGGAAACATCGGTAACGCCTTCTTTTAAGGTATAGATCCTGGTGCTGGCATCGTAGTTGAAGTCGTCCAGCTTGTAAAAGCCATCGTTCACAAACCCGTACATAGAACCTACGGGTTCACCTGTTCTTACAATATAATCTGCCGGCTGCCCGGAGATACCAAACCCGGAGTTCCGGTAGAACTGTGTAAGGTAGCTGGAAAGCGCCTCTACCTTGTTCCTGTTGAATGCGATATTAAAAGTAGCGTTCCAGCTGAAGTTTTTCTTTTGAATAACGGCGCCGCTTAGTTGCAGCTCCACCCCCCTGTTGGAAGTAGTGCCTACATTCTGCAGCTGCTCTGAATAACCGGAGCTGGTTGGAATACGTATAGGTATCAGGAGATCTTTTACCTTGTTATAGTACACATCTGCGGTCAGTTGCAGACGGTTGCCGAAGAAGGCGGCATCCAGGCCGGCATTGCGGGAAATGGTGGTTTCCCATTTAAGGTCCTTACTGGCAAGACTGCTCGCTACATATCCCGGTATGATCTGTTCATTCAGGGAATACTGTGCATTGGCAAAGTAAGTATTCAGGTACAGGTAGTCGGCAATACGGTTATTTCCTGCGAGCCCGTAACTAAGGCGGAGCTTCAGGTCAGATATGAATGATACATCTTTCATAAAATCCTCCTGGGAAATTCTCCATGATAAAGCTGCCGATGGAAAGTAGCCCCATCGCTTATCCGGTGCGAACTTGGAGGAACCGTCTGCACGCAAACTGATACTTGCCAGGTATTTGTCCTGGTAATCGTAATTTACTTTTGTAAAGAAAGATAACAGGCTGCTTTCCGCGATGGTTGTTTTAGGGAACAACGGCACTGTAGTGCCCAGGTTAAACTGGCCAAAGGCTTTTTCAGGCGTGATCCCCGCGGGGAAATATCTCAGTTCATTATCCAGCATATTGCTGGAGGTATTATATATTTCATTTCCCAGCAGCACATTCACATGATGTCCTTTAGTACCGTTGTTCCGGTAAGTAAGCACGTTTGAATTGTTGAAGGAATTGCGGTTGATAGTAATATCGCTGATGAGCGGAAGGTTGGCGCCGTTCAGCCTGGAATTGGAAGTAACGGAGCCGTCGAATGCCTGTTGTTCCTGGTTGTTACGGTCAAACCCTACGGTTGTTCTGAAAGAAAAATGCTTGTTAAAAGTATAGTTCAGGTAACCGCCGATGTTGAGGATCTTTGTATATTTTTTCCGGTACTGTGCGTTGTTCAGTAATACCGGGTTAATGATCCCCAAACCATTTCCCGCATTGGTATCATTGTAATAGTCCACATCATCCACTTCTTCCGCGTTGGTATCGTCCAAATTAAAGGGGCGGTATTTGATGGTATGCCGCAAGCCGTTGTAAGCAGAGGCCCCTTCGTTGGATGAACCGGCTCCGCTGGAAGTTTCATCGCTGTACCTAACGTTGAATCCTATACGTAGTTTACTGTTGGCGGTATGATCAAACTTGAAGTTAACCAGGTTTCTTTTCAGGTCGGAATTGATCATGATGCCTTCTTCCTGGTTATTGGTATAGCTGAGATTATATCTTGTGTTCTGGGTGCCTCCCGCAATACTTGCATTATGCGTTTGCATCAGTGCATTACGGCCAAATACATTATCCTGCCAGTCTATTTCAGGAATGTTCCGGTATTTCTCCAGGTCGGTGCCATACATGTTATCAAAAGCAGCGCTGTCGGCCGTGAGCCCGCGACTGCGTTCATACTGGTACTGCACAAAATTGTAAGGGTCCATTACGTCCAGTTGTTTTGGCAGCTTCCGGATGCCCATCATGCCGTTGTAACTCACTACGGTTCTGCCTTCTTTCCCGGTTTTGGTAGTAATAATTACCACACCGTTAGCGCCTCTTGCGCCGTAGATGGCGGTAGCGGAGGCGTCTTTCAGTACATCTACCGATGCAATGTCCTGTGGGGATATACCGGAGAAACCATCTTCTACCTGCACGCCGTCGATAATGTACAAGGGGGAATTATCCTGTGTTACAGAGCCGCCGCCTCTTATCCTGATATTAAAATCGGAGCCGGGCTTACCTTCGGAGGAGGTGATCTGTACACCTGCCAGTCGCCCTGTAAGCGCTTCTGCTGCGGAGTTCACCGGTATATCTTTCAGTTCTTTTGCATTCACGGACGATACTGCACCGGTGAGGTCTTTTCGTTTTACGGTAGCATAACCTACTACCACCACATCATTGATGTTCCTGATCTCTGTTTCCAGCACTGCATTGATGATGGTTCTGCCGTTGATGGATACTTCCTTTGCCGCATGACCGGTATAGGTGAATACCAGTTTCTCTGCTGAAGACGGCGCCTTCAGGCGGTAATGTCCTTTCTCATCGGTGATGGCGGCAGCTTTACCATCTTTTACTTTTACGGTTACGCCTATCAGCGGCACTTTATCTGCGGCTGAGGTAACGGTGCCTGTTATCGTGGTTTCGTGCGACTGCGCAAACAGCGCTGTCGTAAAACACAGCATTACACAGGCCAGTAAAATTCGCGACAGCGGTTGCATGAAATTCTGCTTATCCATCATAACAATCATTTGAAAATTAATATCTGTTCCTTACTGTTTTATAAACACCAATCCGCTCCTGGTACCTGCGCTATCCATTACCAGCAGGTAGGAGCCACTTATCAGTTCCCCGGTATTGATCCTTGTTTCCGTAGCGCCCGGCGCCACCACGCATGTTTTCACTCTAAGGCCGCTCATGGTGTACAGGGAGATGCCTGCATTTCCTTTTACCGGCGGGTGGCGTATCACCAGTTTGTTGGTGACAGGATTTGGGAAGATGATCAGCTGGTTTTCTTTTTTTATTTCTTTCACTACCATCCCGTTGGTGGCAGGCAGGGAGCGGAACAGGGTAGTATCTACCGCTTGCCGCGCCTGCAGGGCGTTGTCGATACTGATGGTATTGCTGTATACGATGGCGCCCTGGCCATCTGTCCTGTAACTGCCTATCTTATAGTAAAGCGTTTGTTGCGGTGCATTCGCGTCTTCTATTATGTAATGTGTTTTGTTGATGTTGGAGGGCAGCTCGCTGATCTTTGTGAAGGATACATTATCAGCTGAGCGGTAGATGCCGAAGCGGAACTGGTCTTTGGCCCAATCGATATCAAAATTGATCTTCACGGTGTCGCCACCGGTAAGACTTGCAGATGCCTGGGTAAAGGTTACCTGCTGATCGGGCGACTGGATACCATTGAGATAATTTTCCAGCATGGTAAAGCCGTTGCTGCCGGTTGTATTGGCGGCAATGCCGGTGGAATCGCTACCTGTCATCAGTTCCCACCAGTTGGGCAGGCCGTCATTATCTGTATCATCCGGGTAGGTGGTGGATGTTAAGGTGGGCCATCCGCCTACGGTGTTCTGGCTGTTGATGATCCCCGAGGGGTGGCCCATGCCTTCGGCCTGGTAGCTGCTATCCTCATAAGTTGCGGTGCCGGTGAGTGTTTCTCTTACAATGCGGCGGTCTACCGTATCCCTTCTTGGCAAAGAAGCGCCGGCATTGCCGGTTACTGCAATGTAAGCATCGGTAGCGGTTTGCGTGGTTACGGGGCTATGTGCAAATGGAGTGTTTACCCTGGCAGTAGCGAGAGCTTCCGCGGAGCCGGGGAGATTATCGGGATGCACGCCATATACCCAGTTATTGTCGGATGAATCGTTGGGCTCTTCCACGCAGGGATAGCCTGGTACATAGTTACCCTTGATATAAAATTTTCCGCCGGGAATAGTATCTCCACCCAGCGATACGCTGTAGGTAGTATAGAAGAGGATACGATGCCGCCTGTTGGCAGTAGCGCAGGAGGAACTACCGGTAGTAGCGGGGCCGGGTTTGTAATAATTGTTCACCATATTCTGGTGGCCGCCGGCGCCGCCATAAGTGGTGCCTACCCAGTTATATATCACGTTGTTCCTGAAGTCGACATATTCCAGTTCCGGCTGCCCGGTATTAGCGCTGCCGGAGAAGCGGGGATTCCGGTTACTATGGCTGGCCAGCAGGTTGTGATGAAAGGAGGCTTGCTGGCCGCCCCAGATGCCGCCGTAACCATGCGGTGTTTCTTTTACATGGATGGACTTATACAGGCTTTCGCTCAGTATGCTCCATTGCAGGGTGAAATTGGAGATGGCATAGAATGATCCTGCTTCATCGGTAGACCAGCTCAGGGAACAATGGTCCACGATAATATTGGAGAACGGTTTTGTAACGGGATTACCAAAATTGTTATACATGGCATCCACTGCTTTGGCAGTATCCCCGGGGTTCAGGATAATATCTCCCGGGCGACTCCGGAGGTACCTGATAATTATGTTATTGGCCCTGATGCCCAGGCCGTAATTAGCCAGGCAAATACCATCGCCGGGCGCTGTTTGCCCGGCAATGGTGATGTTGTCCTGTAAAATTACAATCGGGCTTAACAGGTATATGGTGCCGGACACTTTGAACATTACAGTGCGGTTAGGCTGGCTGACCGCGTCCCTTAAACTGCCTGTGCCGGAGTTATTAAGATTGGTGACATAGTACACGCTGCCTCCACGGCCTCCTTTGGCAAACCTGCCACCGCCTTCTGCACCAGGAAAAGCAATTTGCCGGAAAGGATAGGTAGTGCCGCTGATCATTACATTTTTTGTTACCAGGTATTTACTGGTGATGGCGCTGGTAGTCCATGGATATACTCTCAGGTATAAGGATTTGCCCTGTGGAATATCTATGTTCAGGTTACTGAACGTATAGGCAACAGGGTTAGTACCGGATACCAGGAGCTGATCGCTTGCCAGGTCGGTAAAAGTGCTGCCGTCGGCCGACCAGCAGATCCTAGCATGTGCATACGCCGATGAGTTGAATGCCAGGGGCACGGTGATCTGCTGTACCACCAGGCTGTTGCCCGTTACTGGTGAGGCGGTGTATTGTATATACCTTCCTGTAGCAGGAGCGGTTTCCGCGGGCCAGGTGCTATCCGGTGGTAATAGTCGTTGTCCGCCGCTGCCGGAAATGTAGTTATTCACTTTCAGCCCGGTGAGCGATTGGGGCGTGGCCGTTACATCGCCGGTTACGGTGGCATCCTGCCCGGTGGTAAGCGCCCAGGTGATGGCTGGCACTACATAGCTATAGCCTGATACCGTTACGTTTTTTATGGTGAGTGGTATATTGCCCTGTGCGGCGCTGCTCCAGGGGAGTAGGCGGAGGTACAGTGTTTGCCCGGTGGTTGCCGTGATGTTCAAGTTACCCAGCGTATATACGGTAGCGTTAGTAGTTAAATTCAACGTGGTGTCAATCTCCGTATAGTCGGTCCCATTAACCGACCATGAAATTTTAGCTTTACCACTGGTAGCGGCAAAAGCCAGCGAGAGGGAGAGGTCTGTTAACGTGAATGCGCTGCCGGTAAGGGGTGCGATGGTAAACTGGGCATACCTGTTATGATCGGGCGCAGTTGCAGCCGGCCAGCTGCCGGTGGCGGGTAATAGTTGTTGCCCGCTGGTATAACCGCTCAGGGTAAGATTGCTGAGTGTTTGCGCTCCCGCAGTGATATTCCCGCTGGCAGTTGCCTGCTGATCCGCGGTGAGTGGCCATGTGGCTACAGGCGCCGGGTTGGTGGTGCCTTTAATGATCACATTTTTTGTTACCAGGTATTTACCGGTGATCACACTGCTGGTCCAGGGCGACACCCGGAAATACAAAGTGCTGCCGGCGGGCACATGGATATCCAGGTGCCCGAAGGTATAAGCCGTTGGTGTGGAAGAAGAGGCCAGTGCAAAATCGGGTGTTACTGTTGTAAAGTGGATACTATCCGTTGACCAGGCCAGGTTTACCCTTGCTGCACTGGAGCCATTGAAGCTGAGGGATATCCCGATCTCATTGATGGTAATACTGTTGCCGGTTGCGGGCGCTACCCGGTATATCATGGACCTGGAACTGTCCGGCGCCGATTGTGCAGGCCAGGACCCCGCCGTGGGAATGGTACGTTCCCCACCGGAAATATAATCGTAATGCGACAGGCCATTCAGGAGTTGTGCAGCAGCGGTAATATTTCCGCTGGTGACCGCCTGCTGGTTTGCAGTAAGCGCCCAGGTGGCCACAGCCGGGGATTGGCCGTAGGCATTGCTGCTATCAACGCTGTTGATCAGCAGTATTACAGGTAACAGAAGAAGTAGAAATCTTTTCATAAATATTGTTGCATTATTTATTCTCCAGGTATTTCACTCCCTCAATTCCAAATGCTACAGTTAACGGAAAGCATGGCCCACCGGATAACATCCGGGTATTTTTCCGAAGTGTGGCATTTCACCTTTTCGCAATTAATTGGAATATTGCCTGCCTGAAAATGACAGCGTGGATAACAGGCTTCTTCTTCGTCTTACATTCCTGAATCTTTTTGGCTGATATTGTTTTCCTCAACCAAAATACACCCGAAATGGCTTATTTCGCATGTAAGGGGCATATAAATCACCGAGAACGTTACCGAAATCTTCGTGCAGACTATTTAAACAGCAATAGCCATTAACATTATTTTACTTATATTGCCTATAAGTGTTTAAACTCCCCCAATGCGTATCTCTGTAGCCATGAAGTATCTTGTAGCGTCCATCACTTTTATTTTTTTTCTTGTTAGTTGCGGGAATCATACAACTAACAGCGACTCCCATGAGTCTTTTAATAATAATTCCTCTTTGGAGTTACCCTCGCGCTTTGTGAATAATACCCCGCCGGGCACTGACCAGGTACAGGATTATTCAGATAACAGTGATGAAATACAGGAGTACCCGGATGATATTTATTGTGCAGAGGTTGCGTTTTATAATCCCAATACGGGTACGCATTCAAGTTACACGCTGACAGTTGCCGTAGAAGATAATGAAGTTACCCGGATAAATTTTCCAAACGGAGGGTGGCTGGATAGCGAACATTTTTCGGGCGCAACGTTAGATGATCAGGGATTGGCGTCCTTTACATCCGATAAAGGGTACGACTATGAAATTCACATAATCGGTAAGGGTGACGGCTGTTTTACAAATGTTCCTTCCGCGGTTCAATGTATGGGGAGAACCAGGCAGGGAAGGAGATGTAAAAATATGACTGATAATCCCAATCAGCTTTGCTGGCAACATCAGTTACAGGATGATGAAGACCTGGAAGAAGATGAAGGGGATATGGAAAATGATAATGAGGAAGAAGAGTATAACCAGTATTGATTACCAACTGACCAGCCAATCCATAAGGCCGGGCGAAGTACGGCAACTTTAAAAGCCTCACTTAAAAATACTCCCTACCACTCTTCCGAGGAGGGCTACAGCAGTTCCGGTTCCTCCAATTGTTATATTATGTTTAATCGCGCCAATTAACATCATTATAAGGCCTGCGAAGGATATCAGCATTCCAATAACTTCACCTGGGGATTTTTCGTTTTCCATAGAGAACGGGATTAAGTTTTGGGGATTACAATTCGTTAGCATACCAAAGGTAGTGCTTTATCCGGAAATCTTTGTGCAGGCCCGGAGTGGCATTCGTTAATGCCCGGTTGCCCGCAGAAATGTTGTTAGCTGTTTATTTAAAGTACCCCCGGAAATTTAATGAAGTAGCTTTTGCAAAACAGCTTTCATCTTCAAAATCCATTTTCGGTTAGCCAGCTTTTAAACATCCTGAACCAATTATCCCTGCTGTTCAGATCATTCAGGGCAAAGCCATGGCCGCCGGATTGCAGGATATGCATTTCAGCTTTTACATTGGCCTGCAGCAGGGCATTAAAAAACGAGAGCGTGTTTTTAACAGGGATCACGTCGTCATCTGCAGCATGTG